>CAYTUN010000001.1:0-88861 GCA_964441315.1 uncultured Gammaproteobacteria bacterium
CACAACTCGATAACGATGTTCCTGTCTGCCTTCAAAGTAAAGCAAAGTATCGAACATATGATCCAAAACGCGCGGGCCCTCCAGATTGCCTTCTTTCGTTACATGACCGACTAAAAAAATCGCGCAGTTTTCGGCTTTGGCATAACGCACCAACTCAGCTGCCGAATCTCGCACTTGCGACACACTGCCCGGAGCTGCGGTCAAATGCATCGTTTGCATGGTTTGCACTGAATCGATCACCATCAAATCGGGTTTTAATTTGGCCGCTTCTGCAAGAATGGTTTCAACCTGCGTTTCTGCCATCACGTATAAACGCTCGGTATCAATACCTAAGCGCAAGGCGCGCAAACGAACTTGTTGCAACGACTCTTCACCGGTGACATAAATGACTGTTTGTTGCTTGGAAAAATACGCGCAAGTCTCAAGCAATAAAGTCGATTTACCAATGCCAGGATCACCACCCAACAAAATCACCGAACCCGCCACCAGGCCGCCGCCTAAAACGCGGTCAAATTCTTCGGAATGAGTTGGCAGGCGTAATTTTTCTTCGGCTTGAATAGCTGACAGCAAATTAATTCCTGCCATTTTTCCGGCGTAGCCAGAAAAGCGTTTATTTTTTGGCGCGGCAATTTGTTGCTCTTCAATTAATGTATTCCAACTATTACATTCCGCGCATTGTCCGCTCCATTTGGGAAATGAAGCAGCGCATTGTTGGCAGACGTAGATGGTTTTAATTTTGGTGGTGAGCATTTTGCGATCTCGTAAAGAACATGTACACGTAGGGGGGATTAGCGAAGCGTAATCCACCATCTTTTAACAAGCTTCGTAAAAACGGTGGATTACGCTTCGCTAATCCCCCTACGTGTAATCTGTTAATCTGTTTAAAATTATTTAATCCATCAACAATCGCGCTAAATCCTTAGCAAAATACGTAATAATTAAATCCGCACCCGCGCGCTTAATCGCTAACGTCGTTTCCAACATCATGCGTTTTTCATCTAACCAGCCTTTTTCTGCAGCAGCTTTAATCATGGCAAATTCGCCACTCACTTGATAAGCCGCCAACGGCATTTCGGGAAAACGTTGTTTTACACGTTGAATAATATCTAAATAAGCAAGCGCGGGTTTGATCATAATCAGATCCGCGCCTTCTTCAATATCTAACGCCACTTCACGCAGCGCTTCCTGATCATTTGCTGATTGCATTTGATATGTTTGACGATCGCCAAATTGCGGCGCGCTATTCACTGCTAATCGAAATGGCCCATAAAAAGCCGAAGCGAATTTTGCGCTGTAACTTAAAATCGGAATGTGGCTGAATTGATTCTCATCTAAAATTTGGCGAATCGCCATCACTTGACCATCCATCATGGCGCTCGGCGCAACCACATCAACGCCTGCTTTCGCAAAATTTAAAGCTTGTTTAGCAAGTATCGCCAAAGTTTGATCATTATCGACATCATGGCGCCCTTGAATTTCTTTAATGACACCGCAATGACCATGATCGGTATATTCGCAAAGACAAACGTCGGCAATTACCAATAATTCCGGCGCGATTTTTTTTACCTGACGAATCGCTTGCGCGACAATCGTTTGCTCACTTAGGGAATTTTCGCCGCTTGCGTCTTTTTTATCGGGAATGCCAAATAATAAAATTGCGGGAATTTTTAATTGCTGAATTTCAGCAATTTCTTCAGCTAAATCATTTAGCGTTAATTGAAAGTGGCCGGGCAAAGCAGAAATCGCTGTTTTATTGCCGGATTCGCGGATAAATAAAGGTAAAATTAAATCTTTGACTGCCAAGCGATGCGCTTGCAACATGGAGCGTAATGCTGGATTCATGCGTAAACGGCGGAGTCGCGAATTTGGGTATTGGTTGGATTTCATAAAGTTTTTGTGTGTTTGTTGGTGTAATTGAGATTAAGATCGAGAAATTAATTAATTTGCTGCCAACCTGCTGTCAGGAGATTGCCGCGTCCGCTTCGCTCCCTCGCAATGACAAAAGAAGGCATAGCGCCACCTTCTTGCACTTGCCAACGCTCTTGCCACTTTTTTCTTGTCATTGCGAGGGAGCGAAGCGGACGCGGCAATCTCCTGACTTTAAGCCTGCACTAAAGCTTCCTCGTAACTGCTATAAATCTTACTAAAAACTACTTTTCACATTCTCATTAATCAAATTCTGATAACGTCCCGATTGCTTCAACGCATTAATTGCTTCATCCACTTTATCCACCAAACCATCATAATCGGCATTTTTCAGCGAAAACGCGATATAAGTCGGCACTTTGTCGACACGCGCATTAAGCAAACTGATTTGATCAGCCTGACCTAGACGACGCAGCGTTTCTTGCTGATCTAATAAACTAGCAACCAAAATATCGGCCTTACCTTCAATTAAAGCTTTATTCGCTTCAGCCAAAGTTGAGCGATAAATCACTTGATTAAAAGTGTGGCTATTGACTGCCGCATCAATCAACGGGCCATAACTCATGCGTTTGACTAAAACGAGGCGGTATTTTCCAAGCGTCCGCAAATTGCCGTTGTATGTAATATCACTGCCTTTTTTTACAAATAATGCGGTATTTTGTTCAAATAATGGCGTACGGGTATAAACCAGATACTGCTCACGGTCGGTTGTACGATAAGCAATGATGGCATTGGCTTTGCCATCAATGACCGCTTCCAGCGCCAACTCCCAGGTGGGATACATATCGACTTCAAATTTAAGGGCACTGTGTTCAGCAATCATTAAAAGCAATTGAGGAATAACACCAGCCACCTGGTTTTCTTGAGGTTTTCCTTTAGTAAATACATAAGGTGCGTTTTCAAAAGCAGCGACTTTTAAGGTATCAGCCCAAATCGGTGATATTGTTAACAATAAAAAAACGGCGGTTAATAATAAAATAACTTTTTTTAACATTTTAAAACCCAATTTTTAAAATTTACTTTTAATGCGTAAAAAATAGACGCATGCATGTCGTCACTAACGTCGTTACTATACCCAAAACGGATAGGTTTTAGGCGTTCTTGCATCCGATTGACTCGCGATCTTGCCACGTTTTTCAATCGCAAAAGCTCGAAATAGAACAACTATTCCTGCACTTTTGCTCAATCAAAACGTGGCAATCTCACGCATCACTCGGCGCAATAACACCTAAAACCTATCCGTTTTGGGTATATAATCAAACTGCCCAAAATACTTATAATCAGATAAGTTTGTCGATTGATTTTTTGCTCAATACGATCGCCAAATGCTCTTATTTCTGCCCGCATTTCTTTAGTACTTCTTTTTTAAATGAGTCAAAGATTCATCGCATTGTTTTGGGTAAAGCTCTTGCGATTGATTAAAAACTTGCTTCATCATTTTTGCAACCTCGGCTTTCATTTAAATATATCTAGTTAGCTAATTTTAACCCCAAATTAAAGTTTTGTGGGTCAAAATCATGCTATTTTCAGCGGGAACCGCTGAAGCTATACCGTAGTCAACCAATCCCTAGCATTGCGAAACATCTGGATCCACGGCGTAAATTCACCTTCTCTTTCCGGATAAAACGACATCTGCCAAATACGAAAAGCGCGTTCCGGATGTGGCATTAAAATCGTCGCGCGGCCATCACGGCTGGTAAAAGCTGTCATGCCTTTGGCGCTACCGTTAGGATTTTCGGGATAATGTTCAGTTGCGTTACCAAAATGATCCACATAAACGCCAGCAATTAAATTCGCTTGCTCAATGATGGTTTGATCATTCGCATTTTCAAAAGCGACTAAACCTTCACCATGCGCAACTGGGACTAATAAACGCGAGCCTTGCATCTGATTAAACAAAATTGAAGGCGATGGCAAAATTTCCATCTGTACTAAACGCGCTTCAAATTGCGCCGAACGATTGCTGACAAAACGTGGCCAATTTTCCGCGCCTGGAATTAAAGTTTTTAATTGCGATAGCATTTGGCAGCCATTGCAAACACCCAGCGAAAATGTATTGGTACGCGCAAAAAATTGCGCAAAAAGCGCGCGCAATTTTTCATGGTATAAAATCGATTGCGCCCAGCCGGTGCCTGCGCCTAATACGTCACCAAAAGAAAAACCGCCACACGCGACCAAGCCTTGAAAACTGGCCAGATCTTGCTTCCCCTCTATTAAATTTTGCATCACGACATCATGCGCTTCAAAACCTGCCAGACTAAATGCTGCCGCCATTTCATAATTTCCATTAACACCCTGCTCGCGCAAAATCGCAATTTTCGGTTTAACGCCCACGTTAATTAACGGGCCAGCGGTTTTTTCATAATTGAAAAGAATTTTCGGCGATAATCCGGGGTTATTTTTTTGTTCAATTAATTCATAAGCTTGATCAACGCATTCCGGATTATCGCGTAAACGTTGAATTTGATAGCTGGTATTGGACCAAAGCTTTTGCCAACTGATACGATCTTTTTGCAGAAAACTTTTATTTTGAAATGAAAAACGTAATTGATCATCGCTATTAATTTTACCAATGATTTTAGTTTCATCGATTAAATTAAAATCTTTTAAAATTTCAAAAACACGTGCGTGGTCTTTTTTATGGATTTGAATCACAGCACCTAATTCTTCATTAAATAAAGCAGCTAAAATATTTTCTTCTCGATTGGCTGGCAGATGCGTTAATAAATTATCTAATTCAATATCCAAACCCAAATGCGAGCAAAACGCCATTTCACATAAAGTCACAAACAAACCGCCATCGGAACGATCATGATAAGCCAATAATAATTTTTCCCGGCGCAATTGTTGGATGGCTTTAAAAAAATTCACCAATAAATAAGGTTCATCCAAGTCCGGCGGAATTTGTTCCGTCACAGCATAAACTTGCGCTAACGCGCTACCACCTAAACCATGACAACCATCGCCTAAATCAATTAATAAAATTTCCGTATTTAAATCCGGCGATAATTGCGGCGTTGTCGTTAAGCGAATATCGTTAACTTTTGCAAACGCGGAAATAATTAATGTCATCGGCGAACTCGCTTCATGCGCGCCATTTTCATCACGCCATACCGTTTTCATCGACAAAGAATCTTTACCGACCGGAATGCTAATGCCTAAAGCTGGGCATAATTCCAAACCAATTGCTTCCACCGCTGCATATAAAGCCTGCAATTCACCCGAGGTTTGGCTGGAAGCCATCCAATTTGCTGATAATTTAATAGCGGAAATATCATCAATCGCCGCAGCGGCAATATTGGTAATTGCTTCACCCACTGCCATACGCGCACTCGCCGCAGGATGCAATACCGCAATGCCAGGCCGCTCGCCCATCGCCATCGCCTCCCCCGTCAAACTTAAAAATCCACTAGCAGTGACTGCCACATCACTCACCGGCACTTGCCAAGGCCCGACCATTTGATCGCGCGCAACCAAACCACCAATTGTGCGATCGGCAATCGTAATTAAAAAAGTTTTATCCGCCACTGCCGGCAATTGCAAAATACGTTCTGCAGCGTTCATTAAATCGATATTTTTCGGCAAAAATTTCACATCATAAATTTTACTCAAATCATGATGCGCCACTTGTGGCGCATAACCGAATAATAAGGCGAGAGGAATATCGACAACCGTTTGTTTTAATTGCGAATCATCAACTTTTAATTTTAATTCTTTCGTCGTTTTACCAAGTACCGCAAACGGACAACGCTCCCGTTCAGCAAATTTTTGAAACGTGCCTAGATGTTCTGGCGTAATCGCCAGAACATACCTCTCTTGCGATTCATTGCACCAAATTTCCATCGGCGATAAAGCGGGGTCCGCCGAAGGAACCGCGCGAATATCAATTTCTGCGCCTAAATTTGCGCCATGCACTAACTCAGGTAAAGCATTTGCCAATCCGCCAGCGCCAACATCATGCAACGATAAAATCGGATTATTTTCGCCTAATTGCCAACAAGCATCGATCACTTCCTGACAACGCCGTTCCATTTCCGGATTAGCACGTTGCACCGAAGCAAAATCGAGTTGCGCATTTTGTGAACCACTGCTGCTGGAAGAAACCGCGCCGCCGCCCAAACCAATTAACATAGCGGGGCCACCAAGCACAATTAATAAATCGCCGGGTTTTAATGGTTTTTTTTGTACTTGCTCGCGTTTGATATTGCCGATGCCGCCGGCAATCATGATCGGTTTGTAATAAGTTTTTAGCCAGGTTTTTTCATCACGCATTAATTCCATTTCGTAAGTGCGAAAATAACCCGTTAAAACTGCGCGGCCAAATTCATTATTAAAACGCGCAGCGCCAATCGGTGCTTCTAACATAATTTCCAGCGCACTTGCTAAATTTTTTGGACGAGAACGGTTTTTTTCCCAAGGCATTAAATGATTGGACAAATGCAAATCTGCGACAGTAAAACCACATAAACCGGCTTTAGGTTTTGCGCCAATGCCGGTGGCTGCAATATCACGAATTTCACCGCCACTACCCGTAGCCGCACCCGAAAAAGGTGAAACGCCTGTCGGATGATTATGCGTTTCGACTTTTATGACAAAATCAATTGCTTCTTCATGAAAATCATAAACGCTATTTTTCGGGTAAAAACGTGCGGCGTTATAGCCATTTAATACCGCGCCATTATCTTTATAAGCGGATAACACGCCTTGGGGATTTTTTTTAAAAGTATTTTTTATCATGCCAAATAACGTTTCTTTTTTTGGCAAATGATCGAGTGTGAATTTCGCATTAAATATTTTATGACGGCAATGTTCCGAGTTTGCTTGCGCAAACATCATTAATTCCGCATCAGTTGGGTCGCGATTTAATGCATGGTATTTTTTTAATAAATAATCGATTTCTTCAGCAGATAAAGCTAAACCTAAATCCTGATTAATTTTTTCAAAAGCCGCTTGTGTGCGTGAAATAAATTTCAGCGTTCCAGCTTCTGGCTGGCTAAACCAGCCAACCAATCCATCAAAATTTGAAACGCAAGATTCAATCAAAGGATCAAATAAAATATGTTCCGCTTTAACTTTAATTTCATCAATGAAATTTGCGTCAGCAAATTTAAATAAAATGCCTTTTTCAACGCGGGAAATTTTTTCTAAATTACAGTGCGAAAAAATATCCGTTGCCCGTGAACTCCAGGGGGAAATGGTGCCGAGACGTGAAAGTATCATCAAGCTATCTGAATCGCTTTCAACTTGATAAGGTTTTGCTTGCAGTAACGCGAGAATTTTTTCCTCGTCTTGCGTGGTAATTTTTGCTTCGCTACTGACTAAATAAAATTCATTTGCTGAAAGATTTTTTAAATCTTTACCTAAAGTGGATTTTAGCTTTTGCAATAATTGTTTGAGACGGAATTCAGTGAAGGCATTTTGACCAAGATAATAATTGATATTCATTTTTTTCTCGAAAACTAAAATTTTTCTGTTGCTATACCTATTGGCAATCACGGGTAATTATATCGGAGTTTAGCCAAAGGATAAAAATTACTGTCAGGCATAGTGGAACATGAAGTTAAGCGTTACTCAACTGTCTCAGGTCCGCTGCGCCCTGCCCTCCCATGAGTTTTTCGTAGGGGGGATTAGCGTAGCGTAATCCACCAGTTTTAACAGACTTCGCAAAAAACGGTGGATTACGCTACGCTAATCCCCCCTACGAAAATCCTCTATAACTTTTTGCACTTGAGATTGAAGAACGTTTCAAATCCGCCGCAAGATGCCCCTGAAAAATCCCATTTTCAAGTGTAAAAGATATATATAGCAAGAACCGCTATGCATCCATTAATTTGACACGCAATTGATGAATCTGATCACGCAATTTTGCTGCTTCTTCAAATTCCAGGTCGCGTGCATGCTGATACATTTTTTCTTCTAAACGTTTTATCGCTTTACCCAATTGCACTGGCGATAAAGCCGCATAATCTTTTAATGGTTCGGCAACTTTGCGTGATCTGGATTTGCTTTCTGGCGCTACTTTTTCGGCGGTATGCAAAATATCGCCAACGGCTTTTTTAATTGAACGCGGTATGATGCCATGTTTTTCATTATATTCACGCTGAATTTGCCGGCGGCGCTCGGTTTCACTCATCGCTTTTTTCATCGAATCGGTGATTTTATCCGCATACATTATCACGCGGCCCTGCACATTTCTGGCCGCACGGCCAATCGTCTGAATTAATGAACGCTCTGAGCGTAAAAAACCTTCTTTGTCTGCATCTAAAATTGCTACCAAAGCGACTTCAGGTAAATCTAATCCTTCACGCAATAAATTAATCCCAACCAAAACATCAAACGCGCCCAAGCGTAAATCGCGAATAATTTCGGCGCGTTCTACTGTGTTAATATCTGAATGCAAATAACGTACGCGAACATCATGTTCAGCTAAATAATCGGTTAAATCTTCCGCCATGCGTTTGGTCAATGTTGTCACTAACACACGCTCATTTTTTTTCACGCAATGATGAATTTCTGACAATAAATCATCGACCTGGCCTTTGACGGGACGCACGTCGATTTCAGGATCAATTAATCCGGTGGGGCGTACGACTAGTTCGACAATTTGATCAGAATGTTTTAATTCATAAGCGCTGGGCGTAGCTGAAACATAAATCGTTTGCGGCATTAAATTTTCAAATTCTTCAAAACGTAACGGGCGATTATCTAAAGCCGATGGCAAACGAAAACCGTACTCAACTAAAGTTTCTTTGCGCGAGCGGTCGCCATGATACATGCCGCCAATTTGTGGCACCGTGACGTGCGATTCATCAATCACTAATAACGCATTTTTTGGCAAATAATCGATCAATGTCGGTGGTGGCTCGCCCGGTTGACGGCCGGATAAATGCCGCGAATAATTTTCAATGCCGGTGCAATAACCCATTTCCTGCATCATTTCCAGATCAAAACGCGTGCGTTGTTCGAGGCGTTGCACTTCAAGTAATTTATTGGCTTTATGCAATTCTTCCAGGCGGATTTTTAATTCGGCTTTAATTGCATCAATTGCTTTTAATAAATTCACTCGTGGCGTGACGTAATGGGTTTTGGGAAAAATAGTCGCACGCGGTAATTTGGCAAGGGTTTTCTGCGTCAGCGGATCAAAGCTGGTAATATTTTCTATTTCTTCATCAAATAATTCGAGACGGATCGCCTCAGCTTCATTTTCTGCGGGGAAAATATCGATAACATCGCCATGGACACGATAAGTGCCGCGACGAAAATCCAGATCATTGCGTGTATATTGTAATGCTGCTAACCGTTGCAAAATCTCACGCTGATTAATTTTTTCGCCGCGTGTGATATGCAACATCATATTTAAATAGGATTCTGGATCGCCCAAACCATAAATCGCCGAAACCGTCGCAACAATAATCGCATCCGGACGTTGCAATAAAGCTTTAGTAGCAGATAAACGCATTTGTTCAATTTGCTCATTGATGGAAGCGTCTTTTTCAATGTAAGTATCGGAAGAAGGCACATAAGCTTCTGGCTGATAATAATCATAATAAGAAACAAAATATTCGACGGCATTTTTCGGGAAAAATTCGCGCAGTTCAGCATAAAATTGCGCTGCCAAAGTTTTATTCGGCGCCATCACTAAAGCGGGTCGTTGCACCGCGGCAATCACATTGGCAATGGTAAATGTTTTTCCTGAACCGGTAACACCCAATAAAGTTTGATGCATTAAACCATCTTCCAGGCCAGCGACGAGTGTTTTAATTGCCTCCGGCTGCTGGCCGGCGGGTTGATAATTTGCGCTTAATATAAATTTTTCAGTCATGATCTAAGATTGGTTTCTTTGCAACAAAGGATGAAGGATTATAGAGCAAATTGGCTGATGAGGGTTTGGTTGAAAATGCTTTTTATTACCCCTCATCCGCGCCTCTCGGGCACCTTCTCCCACAAGGGGAGAAGGACAACCAGGATGACATCTGCCAATAAAACAAACTCCATTGCCATGAAACAAGCCGTACTTTGTCATGAAACAAGCCTTACTATTGAAATAAGCCTTACTATAAGAACCTGATGAACTTTGAAGTGACCCTTCTCCCCTTGTGGGAGAAGGTGCCCGAGAGGCGCGGATGAGGGGTGATAAAAATTGCTCTTTTCTCAAACAAAAAACTTCTCGCTTCCGAATGAATGTCATCAGCTTAGGGTCGGTTTATCGTTGCTTTTTTCGTCACGAAAAAAGAGAAAGTTGAATTTAATCCCACCCGCCCATTAAGATAGCCAAACTTTCCGCTAACTTTAATTCAGGTAATTTCCACCATGTCATTGCAACTTGCCAGCCGTCTCGACAGCATTCAACCTTCCGCCACCATGGCGATTAATGCCAAAGCGCAGAATTTGCGCGCACAAGGAAAAAAAATCATCAATTTAAGTGTTGGTGAACCGGATTTTGATACGCCGGAATTTATCAAAGCAGCCGCGATTGAAGCGATAAACCAAGGTTTTACCAAATATACGGCGGTAGAAGGAATTGATGAATTAAAATTAGCGATTGTGAATAAATTTCAGCGGGAAAATGCGCTTAATTACGAAAAAAACCAGATCATTGTTAGCAATGGCGCTAAACAATCGATTTTTAATGCCTGCTTAGCATTATTAAATCCGGGTGACGAAGTGATTATTCCCGCGCCATATTGGGTCTCTTATCCGGAAATGGTGAAATTTGCTGGCGCTGAGCCGGTTTTTATTGAAACGCATTTAGAAAATCGCTTCAAAATCAGCGCGGAACAATTAGCTGAAAAAATCAATGCGCGCACCAAATTATTTATTATCAACAGCCCTTCCAATCCCAGCGGCATGGCATATACCTTGGAAGAACTCAAAGCATTAGGCGATGTTTTAAAAAAACATCCTCAAGTTTTTATTTTGACCGATGATATGTATGAGCATATTTATTGGGGCGAAAAACCGTTTTGCACACTTTTAAATGCCGCGCCGGAATTAACTCCGCGTACGATTGTGGTGAATGGCGTTTCTAAAGCTTATGCCATGACGGGCTGGCGTATTGGCTATGCGGCTGCTGATTTAGCATTAACCAAAGCAATGGCAAAAATTCAATCGCAAGCAACTTCAAATTCCAATTCGATTGCACAAAAAGCGGCAGTCGCCGCTTTAAGTGGTGATCAGACGGCAGTGCGTAATATGTGCGCAGTTTATCAAAAGCGTCATGATAAGGTTTTGGCAAAAGTCTTGGAAATTCCTGGGTTTAAAGCGATTGCGGCTGATGGTACGTTTTATTTATTTATTGAAGTTAGTGAGGCTTGTAAAAAATTAAATTTGACTGATGATGTCGCTTTTTGTGAGTGGTTATTGGATCATTGCGAAATTGCAGTCGTGCCGGGTAGTAGTTTTGGTTCGCCAGGGTATATTCGGATTTCTTTTGCTACTAGCGATGCATTATTGTCGGAAGCTTTAGAGCGGATGAAAGAAAAACTGAAATTTTAAAATTAAATGCTTTTCGTAGGGGGGATTAGCGAAGCGTAATCCACCGTTTTTAAAAAGCTTCGGAAAAGCGGTGGATTACGCGCAGCTCAATCCCCCCTACGAAAAGCTTTAAAAGCAAAAAGTTTTTATTTTCGCAGTACTCAATTAATTATTAGGAATATTAAACATGATCAAGGAAAAATCAAAAACCTGGGCAAAAATTTCCGCGCAATTAGGCGTCGTTTTTTCTGCTCTACCCATGCAACCCAATTTTTATACCTGGATGACTTTGCCGTTGGCAATTCTCGGTTTTTTAGCTTTTGCCGCGCATGGCATTATTTTAGGGATTATTTTATTTATTCTCGCTGGCGTGCTGGACTTAGTTGATGGCGCGGTAGCACGGCAAACGCATCATGTCAGTGCTTATGGCGCTTTTCTCGATGGCAGCCTCGACCGCTTTATCGATTTTTTACTGATTTACAGCTATTTTTGGCTGCCGATTACAGCACCTTGGCTATCACTCGGCGAGTGGATTGCCATTGCCCTCTTTTTCGCCATCATGCCTTCTTTCGAAGTGGCTTATGCCAATCACCGCAAAGCAGTCAATGATCCCGATGAAAAAATTATCTGGCGGATATTAAATCGCGGCGAAATGTATGTGCTGATGCTTTTAATTCCATTAATCAGTTTATTTAGCGCGCGCTGGAGCGGTTATTTATTGGTGCTTTTAGTCATATTGTCTCTTCTCACAACCCTGCAAACATTAATCACGACGCTTCGTTTGGCAAAAAATAATCACCCCTGATCCGACCATTTTAACGGGGTCGTTAAATTAGTCGCGACTAATTTAACGACCCCGTTAAAATGGTCGAAATGAAACGCCTCTACGTTAAATGTTTACCGGAAAAATACCGATAACATATTAGGCCGTTATTTTTTATATCGGATCCATCCATTATCACTCGGCTTTATCCGAATATTTAATTCAAACGCCGATAAAATCAGCTTTTTGATCCGCCCTTGGACAAAAAATGTCACCCGCTCTTTACTCAAAGGGCCGAAAATTTATTTATATAATTGGAGCGGAATCACCAACCTAGGCGCTTGCTACGAAAATATGATTGCCTCACGTTTATTAAAAAACTTGCAATTTTGGCAAGATATGGGGCTGGGAGAATTTAAATTACATTTTATTTGCGATAAAAAAAATGCGAAGTGAATTTTTTAGTTTGTAAAAATAATAAACCTTGGTTTTTAGTCGAAGCGAAAATAGCTACAATGCCATTGAAAAATCAGGAGATTGTCGCGCCCGCTTCCCTCCCTCGCAATGACAAAAAGGTGGCGCGGTAACATTTCTTGTCATTGCGAGGGAGCGAAGCGGACGCGGCAATCTCAGGCATCACTCGGCGCAATAACACCTAAAACTTATCCGTTTTGAGTATAGCTAAATTATTTAACTAAACTACTCCGCAACATCCAAGCAATTTTTTCATGTTCCGTCATTAAACGCGTATACAAATCATCCGTCACTTTATCATTCGCTTCCTGCGTTAATAAGGAATGCTCGCGATATTTTTTAATTAGCAGTTCATGATCATGCAATAGTGCCTTTAGCATTTCGTTAACAGAAATTAAGCTATCGCATTCGCTAATTTCAGTAAGTTTTAAAAATTCTTTAAACGAACCTGGCGCACGTTGGCCAAATTGACGAATGCGTTCAGCTAATTCATCAACCGCATCGCGCAATTTCGTATATTGCTCTTCAAATGCTTCATGAAACATAAAAAAACAACCCGACTCAACATTCCAATGAAAGTTTTGCGTTTTTAAATAAAGCGCGTAAGTGTCTGCCAGCAAATGCTGCAGAGAAGTCACAATTTTATCGCTGTGGTTTTTATTGATACCGTTATCGACTGAAATTGACATTATTTTCTCCTGAAGAATATTCAGCGGTTTCCGCTGGAAAAGAGTTTGAAAGCTTCAGCTAATTGTAGCAAAAATCGGTGATTTCATCTGAAGAATTGGGTTTTTAGACAGGGAACCACTGATCGCCCAATAATCCGCTGGCACCCAACCCCATTTTTACCTAGAATACGCGGTTTTATGTGACGTTCTAATCCATGCAAAAAGTCTATATCAAAACCTACGGCTGCCAGATGAATGAGTACGACTCTGGCAAAATGTTTGACGTGTTGAAGGCCCATGGCGGCGCGGTGAAAGTCGAGACGCCGGAGGAAGCCGATATTATCCTGCTCAATACTTGTTCCGTGCGGGAAAAAGCGCAGGAAAAAGTGTTTTCGGATATCGGACGGCTGCGGCCCCTCAAAGCAATTAACCCTAATTTAATCATTGGAGTCGGCGGCTGTGTTGCCAGCCAGGAAGGGAAAGCTATCGTTAAGCGTATGCCCTCAGTAGATTTAGTATTTGGTCCGCAAACATTACACCGGCTGCCGCAAATGCTGGCACAGCGCTTGGCTGAAAAAAAACCGGTGGTGGATATCAGTTTTCCAGAAATTGAAAAATTCGATCAATTGCCAAAACCACATGCCGATGGCGTTTCCGCCTATGTCACCATCATGGAAGGCTGCAGCAAATATTGCAGTTTTTGCGTGGTGCCTTATACCCGCGGCGAAGAAATCAGTCGCCCGTTTGATGATGTGTTGGCCGAAGTTTATCAATTGGCGGAACAAGGTGTGCGTGAAATTACGCTTTTGGGACAAAATGTTAATGACTACCGCGGCTTAATGCATACCGGTGAAATCGCAGATTTAGCTTTATTAATCCATTATCTTGCGGCAATCGATAATATTCTGCGTATTCGTTTTACCACTTCGCATCCAGCCGCATTTTCTGACAGCTTGATCGAAGTTTATGCCAATGAACCTAAATTGGTGAATCATTTGCATTTACCGGTGCAATCCGGTTCTGATCGAATTTTGGCAGCAATGAAACGCAATTACACCGTATTGGAATTTAAATCGAAAATTAAAAAATTACGCGCCGTACGTCCCGACATTTGTATTTCCTCGGATTTTATTATCGGCTATCCCGGCGAAACCGAAAAAGATTTTATGGCGACGATGAATTTAATTCATGATATCGGTTTTGATCATTCCTATAGCTTTATTTACAGCCCCCGCCCAGGAACACCAGCAGCAAATTTGCCAGATGATGTACCACTTGAAGTGAAAAAAGAACGTTTAGCCATTTTGCAAGATCGCATCCAATTAAAAGCCCAAGAAATCAGCCAAAATATGCTGGGAAGTCTCCAAACCATTTTAATCGCGGCGCAATCGAAAAATGATGCCAATGATGTGATGGGCCGGACAGAAAATAATCGCAGTACTTATATGGCAGCGGAAATTAATGGTATGCCGGTCGCGCTTGAAAATTTAATTGGGAAAATGGCAGAAGTTCGAATTACTGAAAAATTTCCGAATTCTTTGCGAGGGGAGATTGTAGAAATATTAAATTAGTTGATTTGTTATTTTGTTAAGGAAAAAATACTATTTTTCACTTAAATTAATGATAGAATTTTCACTAAACACCTGCTGAAAAGGAACCTAACTTGGAAAAACCACGCCATCGCATCCAGTTCGATTTAACTGCAGAAGATAACCGCCGCCTGCAAGACCTTTGCGGGCAATTTGATCAAAACTTACGCCAAATTGAGCGTTTTCTCGGCGTTGAAATCAATAATCGCGGCCAACATTTTCAAATTATCGGCCGCAAGAAATTTGCCCTGCAAGCGCGCGATGTCATTGAAAAAATATTTGAAGAAACCAAGACACCTAATGTCGTTAACGGGGAGAAAGTGCACTTGATATTGCAATCGGTTGTTCACAAAAATGGCGATAATGTATCGGCCGATGAATATAAATCTGCTGGCATTAAAACGCGACAAATCGTCGTCACACCACGCAGTGAAAATCAATATCACTACATTAAACATATCCAATCACACGATATCAATTTCGGCATCGGCCCTTCCGGCACCGGAAAAACTTATCTAGCCGTCGCCTGCGCCGCAGCAGCGTTGGAAGCAGAAAAAGTACAACGCATCATTTTAGTGCGCCCCGCTGTCGAAGCCGGTGAAAAATTGGGATTTTTACCTGGCGATCTAGCGCAAAAAGTCGATCCTTATTTACGCCCACTATACGACGCACTTTACGAAATGATGGGCATTGAAACCGTCGACCGCTTAATTCACAAAGGCGTCATCGAAGTCGCCCCCCTCGCCTACATGCGCGGCCGCACATTAAACGAAGCCTTTATTATTTTGGACGAAAGCCAAAATACCACCAAAGAACAAATGAAAATGTTTTTAACCCGCATCGGCTTTGGCTCTAAAGTGGTCATTACCGGCGACATCACCCAAACCGATTTACCGCATCACAATACATCCGGTTTAAGGCACGCGATTGATATTTTAAATGATATTAATGAAATTCATTTTACTTTCTTTCAGGTGCTGGATGTGGTGCGTCATCCGTTGGTGCAATTAATTATTACGGCTTATGAAAAATCTGAGCGTCGTTAAGGTTAGTTTGACGCGGGAAAGACGATTTAGTGATTGCCCTAGTTTGAAGCAATTTACTTGTTGGGTTAATGCTGTTTTTGAGGAATTGGAAGTTGAAAAAAAGTATGAGATTAATATTCATTTAGCTAATCATGAAAGTGCAAGAAAAATAAACTTTGACTATCGCAATAAGAACTATGCAACCAACATACTTTCTTTTAATTATGACCTTTTGCACCAAAAACATATTGAAGCAGGCGAATTAATTTTTTGCCCTGAAGTGATTATGAAAGAAGCAGAAAATGAACATAAAGACTTAACCTCACATTGGATGCATTTAACCATCCACGGCACGCTACATATTTTAGGACTTGACCATGCAAACAATAATCAAGCTGAAATAATGGAAAGCTATGAAAAAATAATCATAACCAACCTAGTAAAATTTTCTAGTTAAAATAGCCTACTAACAGAATTGGACCTACGATCTAGTTGTTTTTCCATAGTTGCAAAAGCTTCCTCTACTGGCCCCGAAAAAGACAAATGATTATCACTTAGCGACTTTCTTAATAGCGTTTTTAGTCGCAAAAGCGATATTTTATTATTTACCATATCACTTTTATCTAAAAAATACTGGCCAGATAAAATACTTACTAGCTCATTTTTTAATTTATAATTTCTTATCCCCGATTGGATCAACATCACCATAACTTTAGAGTAAATTAAATCACGGTATTTTTCTTCAAATCTATCTCCCAATGTGGCATTCAAATATGAAACAACTCCTTGAGCAATGATAGGTTTATTATTAGGCGGCAAAGAACAAAAATCATTCAGCCACAAGTTAAAATTTTCATAGAACTTTTGCGATCTACTGCCAGATGAAAAACTGTTTGCAATTAAAGAACTTTCGTCATCATGAGAATAAAAAAGTCTCTCCAAAAATAATGGGATAAGTTTTACGTTATTTAAAACGATATTTATTAAAGGGAGTCGTAAATTTTTTAATAATGCATCTGAATCATCAGTATCATCGTGGCCAACACACAAATTAAAAACACAAGATAAAATAACTCTTGCATTAGACTCTAAGACCGCAGACTCATCAGCATGCAATAACTGACATAATTTTCTCTCGACCAGATTAATTAAAACTTGCAACATACTTGCTGTAAATGTTTTTCTCCGTGCGAAAACCGCTACAATTAAGGTCATATGACTTGGATCCTCGGACTTCGTCAACAACTCTACAAACAGGCTGGATCTTTTCAATATTTTTTGCTCACAAAAATTTAATAAATAATTTAAATGTAGTTGTATAATAGCAGGGGATTGATAAAAAATTTTACGCCATAAATCATCACTTATTTTTTCACCTTTAGTTTTTATAGTAGGTGATTGCATAGTTAGCAAGAGTGTGGCAACAATTTTTTTTACTTGTGGTTTATGCTGAGTAATGAGCCAAGCATCAGTATAAATATCTACAACGTTAGACTCGTGCTTTATCTTATATATTAAATTAGTCCGAATATTAGAATTAGTCTTTTTAGCAGCATCTAACAGCGCACTGGTTAAATAGTCTTGAGCAAAACATCTTGCTGTTGATAACAGATTTTTTATATGGGTAGAAAAAAGATTGCTAGATGCCCCATATACTCTTTCGAGCATTTTAGATTTTAATAAACGCGGAGCTTCTTTAAACATAGAATATGCCATCAAAAAAGCATAAACGTTATCATGCGGTAAAGCAGAAGCTCGGCTTTGTAGTGACAATAGCAAACCTGTTTCTACCTCACCATCATTTAGCAAAGTATGCTGTGCTTTATAAAGAAGGATCCTAGCTAGTATTATCAAGGGAAACGTTGAAACCATGTCTACTATTATTGATTTTTGAATTAGTTGATCAAAAACTTCAAATAAAGAAGATTCATCACCCCTCAAAAATAAGTAATAAAAGTATAATGCATAATATTCTTGGTTTAGAGGGATGGAGCTATATTTGCGAGTTGATTTTTTATCAGAGCTTTTATTTTTTTCTAATAACTGATATCCATATTCAAAAACAGGCAAGTTTTGAAAAAAAATTTGAAATAAACTCTGATGATCCACGGCATCATCTTTTAAATCTATTTGTTTATCATGCTGAATCATGTAATAAAATAACTCCACCTTCAGCTTATCAGACAAGATTTCAGCAATGGATAATTTATTAGTCACAGCAACAAATAGAAAATAATGAATTATAGTGTTTCTCAGAGGATGATCGGACCAATATTTTAATATACACTCCAACCACTGATTCAATTTCCTTTTAAACAGATCGGGCTCACGTTTCGAAAGTTCTTCTACAAATTTAGCCACCTCGAAAAAATTGGCACGACTCATACATGCGTCGATCACGCATCTATCGGGTATATTATTTAATAGAATATCAGAAAGCAAAGGATAACGTATTATTTTATAGCTACTATCATCGATTGATAATAGATAATATTTTTTTAATGAAATTAATAACTTATAAGATTTTTCAGGCTCTAACTTACTAAATATTGCATTAATAAACACGCTTCTAGATTTACTTTCCAATTGACCTAAAAATTTATTAAAGATATTTATATCATCTTGATCATCATAATCAACACTTTCAGAAATTGAATCAGCTATTATAAACAATATGCTAAGACTTTCTTTATTTACACCCTGATCAAATTTTTTTCTTAAAAAATTTATTAGAATACATAATTGCATGTTTCTATTTTTGACAAAATCATCGTACATAACATTAAAAAAAGATCTGGCAAATACATTATTTGAATTATTATTTTGTAACGCGATTAAATTTTTAAAAAAATCTTCCAGATTAGCTGAAAATGATCGCCTAGTTGGATTGTTATCTCTAAAGACTTGTAAAGCTTCTAAAGACTTATCATAACTAATTTCTATAAATTTGCCTGTTTTTATTTCTTCTGGACTGGTAGTTTGATTGGCATGAGCATGAACAATACTTTGATCAAATAAATTTATCGATTCAGCTATAAATTCAAATTGCCTAATGTCTACAAATCGAAATAAAGAATTCTCGAAGTTAATTCTTAAAAGATAAAATAAATAATCATAAAAAATCTCCAGAAAGTACTTTAGCAGCGGCCCAGATTCAAAAAACACTGATGGCTCGTAGCTAAAATCTCCCTCTAAAGGAATAAACCTATAAAAAATTTTGAAATCAGCTTTTTTGATTTCAAAATTTTTCCAATCTGATAGAATTTTTTCTAATGTGCCAAGACCAGACAACAATTGACACAAATATTCAAACTTATACGCACCATCATAGCTTTTATAGTGACCAATTCTTCTTTGAAAGACATTACTACTCAAATCAATGAATCTATCATAAATTTCAGATCGATGTATTTTATTTTTTTCAAATACTTCTATCCACCACAAAAAATCATTCAAATTTCTATAATCAATTTTTATAGCTTCAATTACCTCGGACAATTTAAAAATAAAAAAATTTACTTTGATTAATTTTTTATAATCTTGATTTTTCTCTACTTGATCAAGCAGGTCATATAAAGGGTCATATAAATCTTTTAAATCTTTAAAAAATTTAAGCAAAGAAGAATATCTAGATAATCTATTTTTTTGAGCATCATCGCTAACTAAAAAATTACGAATAAGATACAAAAAACGCGTTATTCTGCTTCTAATTTTCAGTATTTTCACAACAGGCATCAATTTTTCTTCCACAAATTCTCTCGACTTACCAAGCAAATCACCTTCAATCTCTTTTAGTTTTTCTGATATAATTTTACTTTTACGTTCAGCTTCAAAATATACTTGGACTAAATGAACTACTTTTAATTCAATACCAGAAACTGGCAAGTTTACATTTTTATCAAAAATTAATTTATAAAAATTAGTAGTATCAATGAAAACTTCACCATAAGTGTCATGAGGATAAATTATTTCAAAACCCAATATTAATATAGAATCGTATATGGCTATATCGAGAGGTATTTTCCTAACCAAACCATCAAAAAAATTATTAAAAAGTTCTTCTATTGCGCTTTGTTTTTGAATTAATTTATCTAAAGAAGAAGCGTGGGGTCCCCTTAATAGAGATTCTACTTGTAGACAAGCCTGATCAAAAGTTAAGATATCTTTATTAGGATTTTTATCCTGGGTTTTTTGTTTATTAGCAGGAAATAAATACTCATATAAAGGGACTTTAATCCGTAAAATATCGAGATAAATTGTTTTTATCAATGAAAACAAGTAATTGTTATTATAAAGAAATTTTCTTCCAAAAATTGATTCGGTAATAGCTAATCCTTGAAAAATCTGATAAAAATCAAAAATTATTTTTCTGGGATAGTCTATATTCAACTGCTTTAAGTCTTGATCATTTCTAAAAGCATGAATAGCAATTTTTTGTAATTGTACTGTGGCACGTCTTATTAATTTTCCCTGCTCGACTAAAATTGGCTCTATTGCCTGGATTATAGCAGGAAGTATGCGCCTGATACGGCTTATAAATATGGGGTTTTTAACCATTAAATGATTGATGCCATCTCTCTCAATTAATAATTTTTTGAATATAGCTTTAATTGATGTTTTTTTTGATTTTTTACTTTCTGTTATTATATTTTTTGATAGTTCTTCAACTATATGCCAAAGTGATACAGAATTAATTGATTCACCATTTAAAATTTCAAAAATTTTTACATTATTATCTGCTATATTTTTTAATATTACTAATAAATTTATCTCTGATAACAACCTAGATACATTGTTAAATTGAATAAGAAACCTGTTAATCAGAGTTAAGTTAGCAGATTTATAAGAATTTGGTATATCTTCTTGAGATGTTATTTTTCTCACTTCCTCTGTAGTAATATTGATTGATGCAGCAAACTTGTTTATTTTTTCTATATTAAAAGCAAGCCTAGTAGCCTCGCCCAAAAGGGGGCCTTTCAAAGCTTCAATGCCCTCCATTTTAGCAAGCGTTATATTTAAAGAAGTTTGATAATTTTTTGATTCTGATATTTCAAAAAAATTTTTTTTATTTTTACGAGAGCGGGTCTGTTCTAGCTGCTCTTCATAAATGCGGAATGCTGTATAAAAAAGCATACCACTGTTATCGTAATCATAAAGCCTTAAATATACTAATTTTAATATATTTCTAATTTGTTCAAGAGTTTCTATAGTATAGCTATTAATTAGAATATCAAAACTTTTTACACTATCTTCATTTTTTCTAAAAATCCATTTTTCAATGATATCTTCAAATTCTTCAAATTCGAGCGCAGAATCATTACTCAATCCGACTTTTAACTCGTCCAGTATATGTGCAAATAATTTTTTTTTTGAAATACTGTCAAGCACATATACAATTTCATTGACAAGATTGTCTTTTAAACTTGTTTCTAATGCTACGACATTTAATATATTACTATCTTCCATATTTTTTTCCTTTTTACATTAGTTATTAATTTTTTTATTTTATTACTATTTCTGCTAAAAACACTAATATGACGCTGTATCATTAACAATTGATTAGAAACGCACTCCAACACTTGTGTGAGTGAGTTTTATAGACTCTTCCAACAAAGAATTCAGTTCCTGCTTTATTTCATTTCCCCAAGGTTTGATTGCGATATTAGATTCAAGCTTGTTTAATTCATCCGAATTCAAGCAGTCGAAAAAGTTAATTATTCCCCGCCTAACTTCCGATGAGAAAAAATGAGTGGGAGACATAAACCTGTTGCGTGTTGTCAGATTAGCTTTTGGTATTAAACTATCCAGCATGCAAACAAAAACATCACTTTTATTATATTTCTCGTGCCATTCATAAGTAGCAGATTTGATATAATTTATCATATCAAGAAATAAAACGTGTTTACTATTCTTATCTAAGTCGAGCTTAGAGTATTCTCCAAGCCAAAACTTGTAATCAGAAAAAAATATTCTTTTCATGAATGCATATTTGTCAATTTTTCCACTAGCCACTTGCTGCCATAGAAGCAGTGCAGCTGAGATATACCCTGCCTTGTCCAGGTTATACTGCGGTTTTACAAGATCATTGAAATAGTAAGTCAAAGCAGCATCAGTGCTAATCTCATGTTCTGGTTGTGACGCTGAATTAAAAAGCCGGATAACCCAATCACATATAGCATGAGATTTTTGATGATCCAGCTCTGTCTCTACTTCAGACTTTTTATCTGAAAAATTTTTTCTGGGAACCTCTTCTAAAAAAAATCTTATTATTATCAATGATTGTTCGGTATTAGCTCGTTTCAATAAATGGATAAACAGAATTGTGGTATTTAATCTAGGTTTAAACTGAAGCAATTGATAAAAACGCACCTCAATTTCTTCATTTTTCGAAAAAATATTCTCCCAATATAAATCTTGATCAATGCACGCACCTTCCGTTAAAAGCAAAGGAGATTTCATGTGTGAAAGGAATTTAGTGAGTTGACGCACTTCTCCTTCATTGTATTTATAAAAATATAGCTGCTCCACCTGTTGATAAAACTGCCGCTTCACTTCCGACATGGCAGCGAGCATATCTGCTTTAGCTGGCGCGCGATAAGCATAATTTTTAATAGCGACCTCTAAATTATCCAGCATAAAGATATTATGATAAAAAGCTGCCGCAAAACTAATTGCGGAAATTTTATATTGAAAAGCCTCAGGATCATCCCAAAGCCCTGCTAGTAGCTCGCCTTGTTTTTTCAAATCTAGTAAGCGCAATAATTCAACTGCCCACAGCCAATTGCCAAACTCAAACTGTAAAGTTGAAATCTTCACTGCTGCTATTTCCTGAACATTTAGCATGCTTTTGATGGCATAGCCTGCATGTGGTGTAACTAGCACCGGTTCAGTATTAATGTTTATCAGACCAATCAAATTCGAAACACATTTTTTGATTTTGATTGGATCAAATTTACTTAATACACAATAATGTAAGAAAGTACCAAGGGAATACTTTTGCAAATCTTCTTGATCAAACATTTCACTTGGGTGATAAATTCTAGCGTTAAAAATGGCCACTAATTTTAACGATTGCTTCAGCTCTTCCAGAAGTTCATCTTTTTTCAGACCAGCAATTTCAATATTTGAATCATAAAAGTCCATCAAACGTATGAATAAGGATTTGAGTTCATCATATTTGACAAATTCAATATTTTTTTCATCCAAGTGTGGCCTTAAAACTATTGAGCCTCTTAGAAGAAATGTTGCAATCGTTGTATAAAAAGGGTGCTCACGCCAAACTGAGTTGAGCCGGCTAAACCTTATTCTTAGCTCCTGAAAGTTGGCGGGCTTATGCTGGGACATTGCTTCTAATATTTCTTCCTGGGTTTCCAAACTAAACAAATAATCAACTTCACAAAAACCTGGAAATTCTTGGCGATCAGGAAAATCTCTTGGGTAAACGACTGTTTGCCAATTCGTAGCATCTAGACGTGAATGATGGGGGCTGACTAGCACTAAAAAATGATAACGGTTTTCTGGCTTTAATAATGCAAAAACTTTATTGATAATGTATCGACTGGTAAAATTTTTAACATGCCTGAGTAATTCATTTAACCATTTTAGATGTAATCGCCAGTTTGGCTCACGCAAATTATCAATAAAATAATCTTTTAAAGCTTTACTGAATATATCTAGCAATAAGTAATCGTTTTTTTTACCTAAATATCTAATTAAATGCGTTAAATGAATAAAAAATTTAAAATCTTTAAGAGAATCATAAAAATAATTATATATGGGTGTATTTTCAGTTCCAGGATGTAGTGGATTTTGCAACAGGTGTAGTAAATATTGTCTACTACGTTTAAATGTGCTTGATTTGAGGTTATTTATACCCTGATTACCAGTACGCTCTCCTATTAACGCATGTATATAACTAATCGTTTTGTCATCAGATGGTCGGCGTGAATTTAGAGCAGATTGCACTTGCTGTTCTGGTATTACTACTTTTTCAAAACATAAAGCGTCAGCAAAAAGTAATCTATGCGCCAATTTAGTAACTAAATCACGAGAGTAATTCAAAACTTCTTCAAAAAATTTTTTAAGCAGGCTTTTCTCCAAATTGTCAGTTGCCAAAATGGTTCGCCTTACAAATGTTTGCAATTGTTTAAAATCGAAACTATCTGCTGAAAATTTTAGTATATTTACCGGCTGCATTATGTGTTCTAAAGCTGCAGCCCATAAAAGTAGATCGAGAACATGTTGTTGTCTGAATTGAAAATCACCATCCTGATTATAAACTGCCTTCAGCCGACATTCTGCAAATTTTTCCAACACTTTATGAAAATGCTCGACTGTTAATGGTTGGGACATAAAACCAAAAAAATCTTTAAATTTGATAAACTTGCTTTCCACTACACCAATCATATAGAGAGTGTTGAAAATAAGGTTGGAAAATTTTATATATCGCTGGCACTCAATATAATGCAATGTTCTTGATAACGAAATATAGTTTGTATCATCAACAATAGCCTGGCACAGATCAAACAGTTTTCGAAATTTACCAAACAAGTCTTTAAATCCAGCCGCGTCCGGTTGCATGAGTTCGTTTCGAATATCTGATACATTTGAGTTTAGTTTATCAAAAATAACATCAATAGCTGGTAGTTTATTTGAAACAAAAAATTCAATCGTTTTGGTTTGTTCTAATAAAAAATTTTCCTGTGACTGTTTAGCAGCATTTATCAAAGACTTCATACTCATTAACATACCGACATATCGCATAAAGGAAAATATTGCGACAGGAACCGACAATGCTAGTTCTCCTTTAAAAACTCGACTATTTACTATTGAACGTGAAATATTAATCCTACTATCACTAATTGATATTTCATAACCCACTACGCCGACCATCTGACTAACATTAAATAGTGATTTATTTATCCATTCAAGTTTTCCGGTAATTTTTGCAGAATCTATTGCTATTAATTTCTCATACTGGCTTAAGCTCATATCGCGACATGATGCGCTAAATGTTAAAGAAGATATCTCATTCTCAATATTTTTCTGCATCTCATTTAAATTACTTTCCCAAGTAGATCCATCATTTTGAGGTTCTGCATCGCTTTTAAAGAACTCAAATTCAGGATTACCTGTAATTTTTAAATTGATCAAGAGAAGATACGCATCTTTTATCAAAATTAAATGCTCATAAAACTCCAAAAGCTCAGGATAAAAACTTATGTCTTCTTTGAAAAGAAAGGTGCTAAACACCAGCAAGCTCTCACCTACAAGATAAATTTCTGCAATAAAATAGAGAGGATAAAAAATGGTTGGTTTGAATGAACGATTGCTGGGAATTTTATTTAATAGCCTTCTGAGCTCACTCAAATCTTCATTAATAATTAAAAGATAAATGTTAAATAGATCTTTTATTGCTTCTTTCTTCGTCTCAACATCTGTTAAATCGGGTTTTTTTAGTTTATCTAGCGGATCTATTTTGAGATTTGTTAAATCATCATCTAGATTTTTTCTCGCTTGTAAGCAATAGCCTCTGAATTGGTTAACCCATAATAGCAAGTTTGTTGTTTTAGTTTGCCGCTCTATTTGTTGCAATCGCATCTCAAACTTGTCAAAAATGCTGAATATTTCAATTTCGCACCTCAAACTTGCTAAGCGTTCCTGTATAATTAGAAATTTATCAAACGATTCTGAATAATATATTTTTACCCAATTTAAATCAGCTTCTTCAGAATTTATCTGCTCCAAAAACAAAGTAGCAGCTTCATGATTTGCCGCGATTCTGCCTGCAACTTTTCTATAATATACTTCTGTTTGACGAATTTTTTTTGCAAGCAGGACAATTTTTTCATCTTCTTGATTAAGCCCTAATTTCGAATCTGCTAATCCCTTCCTGAACTGGTAAATAGCATCTGCCAATAAATCAATATTAAATACATCTTCTCCATCAGGTATGTCGTAAGCACAAAGCTCGAGTAAAACAGTAATTTCTGCTAATTGCTTGGGATCGAAACAAGAAATGAGTCTATTGAGCAGATCATCAGGCGAACCTGTGTGCTGATGGCATTTTTCCAACTGTGAAAGTAGAGCAAGTTTTATGGGTGATGATGAAGAATTGATAGCTTGAATCAATTTTTCTAAGATAATTTTAATCCTTTTGGTAGTAGATGATTTTGAATTGGGAAATATTTTTTTCCATAGCTGTCTTAGACGCTGCTGTGGCTCGTGGTTTTTACTCAAATTTTTTTCTAACAAGCTGGAGAAATATTCGATATCTTCTAGATTGAACTGACGACTCAAATATTTGGCAATCTGATTTACTGTAGTTTGACTAAAAGCAGGCTCTTTAAATGCATTTTTTCCCTGTTCAATTAAAGTACCTATGTAACCGATAATTTTTAAATCCGATTCTTCTTCAGAAAAAGATATATCATTTTTAATATTTTTCAAAGCAGCTAGTAAGTCGATATTACTATTTAAAAGAATTTTAATTAGCTGAGAAAGGGATTGAGTTTTTCTCGCATTATCACTGTCGATATTTTGCTCTTCTAGCTCCAGAGATCCATACTGATCTTCTTCCATATATGCACTCCTTTTTCTTTTTTATTATTACAAGTGGAATACTGCTACTATACCTGAAGATGATTGTTAAAGCCCATGTTTTTAAACGTAAAAGGTATGTATACAAGTTTTTTGAGATGCGCTATTATTATGCGCTCTTTTCTAAAGATATTTTACTTATTTCAAATGAAAAAATCCTATACTAAAACTTATTTTTTAACAAAACTCCTCCAAAAACTACCCTTCCACCCCAAACCCAAAACCGCCCAGGATTTTGAGGTGCTACTCGAAGAAGCCCGCCAAGAAAAAACCTTGCATCAAGAAACCTGGCAAATGCTAAACAACGTCTTGCAAGTTTCCAAAATTAAAGTACGCGACGTGATGGTGCCGCATGCCAATATTGCGCATATTGAGCATGGCGCAAGCTTTGAAAGTATTTTACAGATTGTCATCGAATCCGGCCATTCGCGTTTTCCGGTCTATAATGAAAACCATGATGAAATCATTGGGATTTTATTGGCAAAAGATCTATTGCGGTTTTATAACGAAAAAGAGAAATTTAATATCCGCGACATTTTACGCCCGCCGGTGTTTATTCCTGAAAGCAAGCGGCTCGATGTACTACTAAAAGAATTCCGCTTAAAGCACAATCACATGGCAGTGGTCGTTGATGAATATGGCAGCGTTGCCGGAATTGTCACCATCGAAGATGTATTAGAGCAAATCGTCGGAAGGATTGAGGACGAATACGATTACGAAGATATTGGCACAAACATTAAAGTATTGAATGATTTGCAATATGCCGTTAAAGGCGCAACGCCGATTAAAGATTTTAATGATTTTTTTAATACCGATTTTAATGACGCGCAATTTGACACGATTGGTGGCCTGGTAACGCATGCGTTTGCGCATGTGCCAAAAGACGGCGAAATGGTGAAGCTGGATCATATGCTATTTAAAGTATTAAATGCCGATAAGCGAAAAATCCGCTTATTGCGCGTTGAATTGCAAAAAAAGAAATCCCTTTTAAAACGAAAGTAAATTCCTTTGAAACTGCCCCATTTATTGAAAGCGATTGCCGCATTAATTTTAGGCGGCTTACTGGTGTTTGCGTTTGCGCCATTTAATTGGGCGTTGATTACATTTCCGATTTTGGCGGCATTATTATTTTTTTGGCATAACGCGAGTCAAAAACAGGCATTTGCTTTGGGCTTTTATTTTGGTCTGGGGTTTTTCGGCGCCACCGTGTCTTGGGTCTATATTAGCTTGCATACATTTGGCCAGGCGCCATTTTTATTGGCGCTATTCTTGACGATTTTATTTATCGCTTATTTGGCTTTGTTTCCCGCGGTTTGCGGTTATTTGCTGACGCGGTTTTTTAATAGGAATATTCTTAGCAAATATCTATTGGCGTTTCCCAGTCTTTGGGTGTTGACGGAATGGCTACGCGGCTGGTTTTTGACGGGTTTTCCTTGGGTTTTTATTGGTTATAGCCAAACGCAAAGTTTTTTAAAATCGTTTGCGCCGGTGGTTGGCGTTTATGGGGTTTCTTGGCTAATTGCTTGTTTGAGCGGTTTGTTGGCTGCGGTTTTTTTGATTAAAAAATCCTCTCGGTCTTATTTTTTGATCACTGCAATATTGATTAGCGTGGTTATAGCAAGTTATGGGTTGTCTACGATACAGTGGACCAGGCCTATTTCACCATCGGTGAAAGTTGCTTTATTACAAGGTGATATTTCGCAAACCGTGAAATGGCAGCCCGAACAAATTGAAAAAACGTTAACGATTTATCAGGATTTAATTAACCAGGCAGAAAAAGCGCAATTGATTGTTTTGCCAGAAGCCGCATTGCCTTTAACGCAAATTCAGGCAAGTGATTATCTGGAAAATCTTGCTAAAACCGCGAGCTTGCAACAACAGTCGATTGTGATTGGCATTCCAATTATTGAAGATAAATTATTTTACAACGGCGCTATTGCGTTGGGCGAAACAGATGCAATTTATCATAAAAGGCATTTAGTGCCGTTTGGTGAATATATGCCGTTGCGTTTTCTTTTAAATTGGTTGAATCACTATATTTTAATTCCGATGGCTGATTTTTCCGTGGGTGCGAAAAAACAGCCGGCGTTTTATGTGTTAAATCACATAGAGTTGGCGGTTTATATTTGTTATGAAATCGCTTATCCGGAATTGGTACGAAATGATTTTCCTGCCGCACAAGCCATTTTAGTGTTGAGCGATGATAGCTGGTTTGGTAATTCGTTTGCTTCGGCGCAGCATTTGCAGATTGCAGAAATGCGCGCATTAGAAACTGGGCGTTATGCGATGGTGAGTACTAATGATGGCCTGACGGCCATCATCGATCCGCGTGGGGTAATTACTGCGATTGCGCCGAAAAAGACGCGGATGGTTTTGTCGGGGGAGATTCGGGCGATGGGCGGTGTGACGCCTTGGGTGTTTTGTGGGGGGTATTCGCTGTGGCTGCTTGGTTTGGGTTTGTTGGGGTTGGCTTGGTTGAGGCAGCGGCGGAAGGTTGATTAACCCATAAATGCGGCGTTGTTGAATAAATTCGATTTCGTACAGCCCCTTGTGGTTGCCCTTCGCATCGTTAGCACCGAGACTAGGGCAGGCACAGGGGCCTGCCCCTACATTTTATTTTCTGAGTTATTCAACAACGCCAATACACTGATGCTTGCGGCATGGGTTTGTACATAAGTCGCTCGCATGGCGATTCAACGGTGAGTTGCCTCATTAAAAATGAGGCAATTTCTTGGGAAAGTATTGCGGCTATACTCAAAGCGGATAGGTTTTTGGTAGAGGGTTTTTGTTTCCCCTCATCCGCCCTATCGGGCACCTTCTCCCACAAGGGGAGAAGGGCAACGCTAAGAACATCTGCCAATAAATAAGAACATCTGCTAATAATTAAGAACATCTGCCAATAATAAGAACATCTGCTAATAATAAGAACATCTACCAACAATAAGAACATCTGCCAATAAAATAAATGCTGCCGCGTGAAATAAGCTTTGCTATGGAAAATTATTATTTCATCGATTATTTCATCAGCAGACGTACCAATCAGTTGGCCTTCTCCCCTTGTGGGAGAAGGTGCCCGATAGGGCGGATGAGGGGTAATAAAACATCATTTTTCATCCTTTTTTAGAAGACAGCGAAAAATACCCCATCAAAATGAAAACCGCACCCACACCCATAAATGATACGATTCGCATAACGATATTAATATTTTGCAAATCCAGCAAAAATAATTTTAATGCAACCAGCACGCACACGCCTATAGCTGTTAACCATAGGACGCGTGATTTTTTAATCATTGCAATGAGCATTAGCATCAAAGCTAATAAACTCCAAAAAATACTTAGCGTAGTCTGGGTTTCGGCTGATTGCCAAAGCGCGTGCCACTCAAATGGAATATTCATTAAATGATGCACGCTGCGAATTAAAATCGCGTTTAGCACTATAAAATAAATTAACCCAAAACATAGCATCCAATATACAAAGCTTTGCTGCTGAATCAATTGCAGTGATTTAACACGATAAATCCAGACCGACAAAACCAATAAAGCCATCATACAATTTAAATCATAAATATTAAAAATTGGCAGATATTTGATCGGCGTATTATCACCTGATAAACCAACAGAAACCGTCAACAATAAAGCGCTATTAATTGCCACCACTGCTAGAGCAATGCGATCCAGATAAAACTGATATTTAAAAGGCCAATAGCTGGCTTTATTTGCTGCAAGTATTAATAGCAGCAAGACATTCAGCTCGAATAGCCAAAGCAATAAAGTGTAATCAAAATTAATATGCTTTTGTTCTAAAAATTGAAAACTTAATAGCAAGATAATCATTGTAAAAGCCAGATAAGCGAACGCATGCCATAAAGTTAAATAACGCTGATCCAGTTTTTCATTTTGAAAAAGAAAATAATAGAGAACAACAAAACTGAACGCCCAACTGCCAAGATTGAATAAATCAACACGTGGCGTTTGAAGTAAAAACTGTTTTTGAAAGTAAAACACAATACCTAAAACAATCGCTGCCAGCGCAAGCTCACGCAACCAATCCCAACGAATGGTTTTATGCAGCTGCCAAGCCAAACACGAAGATAAGCTGATAAACAACAAATCTGCATTTGATTGATAAGGCTTCAGATAGCGATTAATTAAAATAGTGCCTGCCGAAAACCAACTCAAAGCTGCAATTAAAAATAAAATATTAGCGATATTTTTATAAAGCGTGTTTTTAGATTTAATAAAATGCCGGTTAAAATAATAACTGCTAAAAAATGCCGCACTTGCATAAATAAACAAATTAATTCCTCTGGATAAATCATCAGTAGGCCAGGTTAAAATGGAATGGCTTGTAATCGTAAAATCAGGCTGCCAAATCAAGGCGATCAAAAATAAAAATGTTACACCCAGAATGGCGGCGCCCAATAATGAAAACAAGGCTTTTTCCTGACGATACCCCAGCCAAACTATCACTGCCGCTTCCAATGAAGCTATCGCAATCGTGATCTTGGCATCAAATAAATAAGCAACAAATAAAATGCTAAAGCTAAAAGCCAATCCTTGATAAGCCAGCCGTATTAAATCGCGATAAGGATCTTTCCTTCCCCAAAAAAAGCCGAGAATAAAATAGATCGCAGCCATAACAAAGCTACTCAATGCGACGCCATGCGCGAATGATTGTGTCAATGCAGCTTGTAAAACAATTGTGAAAAGCGGCACACCTAAAAGCAGCGAAATATTATTCAACTGCAACTGATCATGATAACGATGAAAGCGAAATTCATTTAATACAAGATAAATACCAAAAAAATATGCCAAAGCCAGCTGTGTCATTAAATAATCTGCGGGTTGATAAACATAATAACCCCAGATTGCCGCTAAAATAAAAGTAAACCAGAACCCCAGGTTAGCGAGCCAAATCCAGTTCCTGTAGTAACTAATGACTAATACCAAACTATTGATTAGCGCGTAATAAAAATAAAATAGGGGCATCGCGCTATTTACTTCAAATGCTGAAAAATAAGGCGCTAAATAGCCGCCCAGCAAGCCAATCATCGCTAATATCAAACTATTCAATCGAATCGATAAATAAAAAATAAAAACCGACAACGTCAATACAGCGCTAATCAATATGGAAGGAGAAATGAAGTGATACAGCTGATGTGCAAGAAACAAGATCAAATAATTAATTGCCAAACCCAAACCGAGTAAACTTAAGCCATACTCACGTCGTTTTCTAATAATAAACAGGAATCCCGCCAGGCAAAATAATATCGCTAAAATAGCAGCGCCAATAAATCTCACTTTCACCGTCAACAAACCTAGCTGGTTTGTATATTGAACCAAAAAGCCAATGCCGAATAAAAAAATCACCACGCCGAATTTGATGGGTAAATTGCCTGTTGTAAAATAATTTTTTGTTTTGCTCCAAAGAGAAAGTACCCACTGCTCAAATTTATCTGTTTGCGGTGAAACTTCGGCTGGATTTATCGATGGCGAAGTGGTTTCTTCGACCTTATCAAGCGTATGGTTTTCCTTAACTTCCATGCGTTCCGGCCGCCTGGTAATCGCCTCGCTATTGAGTTTTTCTACTAGCTGAATCATGTAGCGCTGCTGGCCCCAGAGATAACCCAAAATAGCTCCCAACAAACCGCAAAAAACTGCCGGAAATTGCGGGAAAATCCATGCGGTTATTAGACCCAATAATATTCCTAATAGGATTGAAATAAATGAATGCGGCATATTTCATTTTCTCCAGAGCTTGGCTGTTGATGCACTAGTGTATGAGCAACTTAAAGCAAGATAATAACGCAGTTTAATGGTATAGGCTTATTTGCTGGTGATTATTGGAGGGTGGATGAAGGTTCTGCGAGTACTCATCTGTCTTTGGTCAGCTGGGTCCTGACCTCCATGTCAGGATGACAACATGAAAAAAATGTAGGGGGGATTAGCGAAGCGTAATCCACCGTTTTTGTAAAGTCCGTAAAAACGGTGGATTACGCTTCGCTAATCCCCCTACGAAAACAAGAAACTAATTATTTTTTCATGGAATCGCTGGGGGGAACAAGCTTCTCCAAGCTCTGATGAAATTCTTCCAGAAATTTTTTAAAACGACCATCATTATCTTCAACCCAACTTAATTGCTCTTGGTTATATTTATCTGTTCCCTCATTACCAAAGGTGGAAATATAAAATGATTTTATAGCACTTGTATATTGATCGTATAAATCTTTAGCTTTTGGGTCTGCTTTGGTTTCTTGGATTTTTTCCAAGCTTTGCATAAAATCGCTTATAGATTTAATGGTATCTTCAACTGACAATGACCGCAAAGTTTGTAATATTATTGCGCAATTTTTAGTTACTGTTTCATTAAGGACACTGTTTTTTTTGAAATTTTTCGGATCAGATATACTTAATAAATCACCCTTTACTTTTGATTTTCCGCTCATAAAGGACTTCAAAGCGATTTGTGTTCTTTGGAATCTCGTATTTTCTTTCTCAACTGACTCTATAACCTGATCTTCTTCATCAGAAGAAGCTTTCATTTCTTTTTCTTTTAATTGAATAGTATTTGAAATCGGATCGTAAAGTATTTCTTCTATCATTTTTAGCCAACCAAAATCTATATAAGCTTTAGCAGCCAAATCTGATAATAGTATTATATTATTATCTTCTTCTCTTTTAAAAGGCTGTAATGAATCCTGAATATAAAGAGTATAGGCAATATATTCGTCTAAGTAAGTTTTGCTATTTGTGTCTAAATTTTGTAATGAAAAAATCAATTCTGGTTTTTCTTCTTTTAACGATTCAATTATAATTCTTATATTACTACCCAGGATATGACGTCGGACTTCTTTTGTTATTGCTGCATTTTGCTTAAGAAAATTTTCTTTTAATGATTTTATAGTTTCTGAATATAGTGTTAAAAACAATTCTTTATTTTTGTCTCTATGTTTATTTTCCAAGTCATTTAATTCATCTAGAAATTTCTTAGATTTACTGAGATTCAATCGCATTTCATCTAATATTTTTTTATAGGATTCTTTTTTTTCTTCTGTTTGAAATTTAATGCCTTTAAAGTCTTTTGTATTTTGTCTTAATGCATCATATCTAGACTTATACTCTTCTGATATTTCTTTAGCACTTTTTGATTTTTCTTCTGACATATATCTAACCTTCGATTTTTTAACTAATTATTGTTAAGACATGTAAACCCTAATCAACACAAAGAACGCATATGAGATTAAGTTTTAAGGATAAAACCATTAACAATTTAAACCGATAATGCTTAAAATTTTATTAATTAATGCGTAAGTTTCTGATTTTTTGATAACAAAGCCCATGATCAGATCTTTACATTCCTTTCACTATTTCGCAGCCATTAACACATTATCCATACCCCTGAAACCACCTTGCCACCCCCACCCCACTACTATAAAATCCACCACCTACCTCGCCCGCAACATCGCTTGCAATGATTTTCATCAAGGCGAATTCCTATATTTATCAAAATCTTCACACTCCCTCAAGGACCCGCGTGATTAAAACACTGGCAATTATAGGCTCCGGTATTTCCGGGTTGACTTGCGCTTATTATTTGGGGCAGCGCTATCGGGTTTCCTTGTTTGAAAAAAATGCCTATTTGGGCGGGCATACTTGCACAGTTGATGTGAAAGCGGCGGATGGGGATTATGCGATTGATACGGGGTTTATTGTTTGCAATGACCGCAATTATCCGGAATTTATGAAATTGATGAAGCAATTTGGTTGCGAATTGCTGCGGACGGAAATGAGTTTTTCGGTTAAATCGGAGCGGTTTAAGCTGGAATATAAGGGAAAAAATTTGGCGACGATGTTCGCGCAAAAACGGCAATTATTCAATCCGGCGTTTTATGGTTTCATCGGCGATATTTTGCGGTTTAATCGGGATGCAAAATCACTGATTAAAAATCCAGTGAATTTAACTTTGAAAGATTTTTTGGCGAATAATCGTTATGCCAAATTGTTGCGTGAAGGTTATTTGATTCCGATGTGTCAGGCGATTTGGTCTTCTGATCGGGAAGAAATCTTGAATGCCGATATGCAATTTTTAAGCCGGTTTTTTGCGCATCATGGTTTGCTCGACCTGACTAACCGGCCGCGCTGGTATACGCTTAAAAATGGCGCGCGAAGTTATATTCCGCATTTTATTCAACATTGCTATGGCGGCATTTATTTAAATACGGCGGTCAAAGCGGTGCGGCGCACGGAAAATGGCGTGGTGCTACAAACGAGCGCTGGTGAGCAAATTTTTGATGCGGTCATATTTGCCAGCCATAGCGATCAAAGTTTGCAAATGCTGAGTGATGCCACAACGGCAGAAAGAGAAATTTTAGGCGCTATCCGTTATCAACCGAATGAAGTTGTATTGCATCATGATGCGCGCGTCATGCCAAGCCAGAAGGCGGCTTGGGCGAGCTGGAATTATGCGGATGAATTTATGCAGCCGCATGCAACGCTGACTTATCATATGAATCGATTGCAATCGCTTGCCAGCGAGAAAAATTATTTTGTGACGATGAACCAAAGCAGTAAAATCGCGCCGGATAAAATTCATTTCAAAACTTGCTATGAACATCCAGTGCTCAATCAAAGCGCCTCACAAGCACAGCGCAATTACAGTGAAATCAACGGCAAAAACCGCAGTTTTTTTTGCGGCGCTTATTGGGGCAATGGTTTTCACGAAGATGGCGTCGTAAGCGCTTTAAAAGTGATTGAAGCGATTGAGGCCACTCATGTTTAGTAATTGTTTGATGATCGGCAAAATGCGCCATCGCCGCTTCAAAACAAAACCGCATGAATTTCATTACCGCATGCTAATGTTTTATGTCGATTGCGCGCAATTTGAAACTTTAAACAGCCATTTGCCCTGGTTTATCCGATTCAAACGCCAGCAGCATTTTTATCATGAAACGGGAAAATTATTTGATACGGTTAAAAATTGGATAAAAATAAAAACTGGCGACGATCATATCAATAAAATTTTTTTGCTGACGCAGCCGGCTTATTTTGGTTATTGCATGAACCCGATCAGTATTTATTTTATTTTCAATCAAGAAAATAAAATGTCGCATTTAATTTTAGAAGTCAATAATACGCCTTGGGGTGAGCAACATTGCTATTTATTGTCGGAATTAGAGTTAATTTCAGACAACACGTGGCAAACTGAATTTACTAAGGCGCTACATGTTTCGCCATTTTTAACAATGGATTATTGCTATCGAATGAAATTTACTTTTAAGGACGATAAAATCGTCATGCATATTGAAAATTGGCAGGGAGAAAATAAGGATTTTGATGCAACGCTGCAATTGGCGGCCAAAGAGTGGAGCCGTAAAAATATTGTTTATTTTTGCTGGCAATATCCGCTGATGACTTTTAAAACGATTTTCGCAATTTATTGGCAGGCAATGCGGCTTTGGCTGAAGCGCGTGCCATTTGTTCCTTACTCAAAACGAAAGGGACCGGAATGTTAAATTCGATTTTTAAAAAATTAGTATTGAGCTATTTAAAAAAATTGCATTTTGGCAGAATAAAACTGATTGATGAAAATCAGCAGGAACATTATTTTGGCAAAATGGATCAGCCATTTGCTGAAATTAAAATCTATCAACATTCTTTTTATCAAAGCATCATCACGCGTGGCGTGATCGGTGTCGCTGAAGCTTATATGAAAGCCGATTGGGATTGTGCTCATTTAAGCAATCTCGTTGAAATTTGCCTGGTTAATTATAAATCGAATGATTTATTAAAGTTTTTATCGGCTGTAAAAGCTTATTTCACGGTACCTCTGAGTTTTTTTAATCGCAATACGCCAGTTAATACAAAGAAGCAGATTCACGCGCATTACGATCTTAGCAATGATTTTTTTCAGCTGTTTCTTGATTCGCACTTGATGTATTCGGCTGCCTATTTTGCAGAAGATCATATGAATTTGGAGCAGGCATCGCTTAAAAAAATGCAACGCATTTGTGAGCTTATGCAATTATCGGCAAACGATCAGGCGCTGGAAATTGGCAGTGGCTGGGGCGGATTTGCCACTTATGCTTTGCTGAATTATGGCTGTGCGTTAACGACAACCACCATTTCAGCGGAGCAATATGCTTATTTCCAGCGAAAAATTTCAGCTAATCCCGCGTTAAAGCCGATTAAATTAATTCAACAAGATTACCGCGCATTAAAAGGCCAATATAATAAAATTATTTCAATCGAAATGCTGGAAGCCGTCGGCCACCATTATTTCAAACGATTTTTTAGCCAATGCGATCAATTACTCAAACCCGAAGGCAAGCTTTTTATTCAAACGATTTTAATTAATGATCAAACTTACACCGAAGCAAAATATAAAAATGATTTTATTAAAAAATATATCTTCCCAGGCGGCTGCCTACCCTCTTTAGCCACGATTTTACAAATCACTAAAAGCAAAACCGCGCTGCGCCTCATCGATTTAAAAGATATCGGCCAGGATTACGTAAAAACGCTACAAGCCTGGCTAAACCAGTTCGAGAGCCGCTTAGCCGAAGTGCGCCAACTCGGTTTCAACGAATCATTTATCCGTATGTGGCGTTTTTATTTATGCTATTGTCAAGCAGGGTTCAAAACACGGTATATTACCGATGTCCAACTTTTATTTGATAAACCTAAAATACTTATTTAGCAATACCTTGCCGCAAGCGGCAAATTATTGAAATGTAGTAAAAATGTATTATAAGTCAGTCAGTGGCAGCGAACATCAGCAACGCCATTGTTAATTTCGAAGAAATTAAAAGGAGTCTTGAAATGCTTAAATTATTTTTGTTAGTCTGGTTACTGATTATCATCATCATGTTAGGCGTTTGGTTATTTTACCGTATATTAAATAATCCCACCGTCGTTGATGTCGGCTGGACAGCGGGCTTGGTCATTTCCGGCTTCATTTATTTATTTGCTAATGCTTTCAATGCAAGGCTTTGCTTGATTGCGGCTTTATTATTAATTTGGGGCCTCAGGCTTGGCGGCTTTTTGTTTCAGACGCGTCTTAGAAAAGGCGTGGTAGATAAACGCTATGTGGAATTAAGCGCTAATTGGAAAATCGCCAAATCCTTAGGCTTTTTTTTGAATTTTCAGCTGCAAGGCGTTTTCGTTATGCTGGTCTCGCTGCCATTTTTATGGATCGGGAGTGATGCCAGCGCGCAATTAAATTGGCTTGATGCAATCGCTGTTATTTTGATTTTATTTGCCATATTGGCGGAATCGGTTGCCGATTATCAACTTTACGCATTTCAACAAAGTAAAAATCCTGGCGTCTGTAATAAAGGCCTATGGCAATATTCACGTCATCCGAATTATTTTTTTGAATGGTGCGTCTGGCTCGGTTTTAGTTTATTTGCTTTAAATAGCTGGCCGGGGTTGTTTGCGTTGATCTCGCCGCTCACGCTTTATTTAATTATGACAAAAATTACCGGGCCTATTACTGAAAAAGGTTCGTTAGCGTCACGTGGCGATGCCTATGTGGCATATCAACGTAATACGCCAATGTTTTTCCCAAATTTTTTCCGGAAAAAATAATGCTGGATTTTCTGCTAAAAAATAATTTATTGCCTGATAATTTGCTAAAGCTCGGTATTCGCTTGCAATTAGCAAAGCGTATCAAGGCAGAAAATGCCTTGATACAATCCAATCCAAAACATCATCAGGAATTATTAGACTCCTTTAAAAATGCGCCAATTGCCATCGCTACTGATGCCTCTTTATCACAGCATTACGCTGTACCGACCGGATTTTTTAAGCTGGTGTTAGGGCAGCATTTAAAATACAGCGCCGCTTATTGGGAATCTGCCAAGGATTTACATCAAGCTGAAGAAGCGATGCTTTCGCTCTATTGCGAGCGCTTAAAAATTGAAGACGGAGACAAGATCCTGGATTTAGGTTGTGGCTGGGGCGCAACTACTTTATATATCGCAATGCGCTTCCCCAAAGCGCATGTCACCGCACTTTCCCATTCAAAAACACAAGCCGATTATATTAATGATCAGGCAAAAAAAATGCGTTTAACGAATATTAAAACCATGACGGTTGATATCAATCAAGCAGAGCTGGATCCGGTATTTGATAAAATCATCTCGATTGAGATGTTTGAACATGTGCGCAATCATGCGGCTTTATTAAAAAAACTGGCGCAGGCTTTAAAGCCAGGCGGTAAATTATTTGTCCATCATTTTTGTCATCGCAAGCTACTTTATTTATTCGAGAATGAAAAAAGCTGGATGGCAAAGCATTTTTTTAGTGGCGGCATGATGCCGAATTTTCATTATTTGAAGAATTTTACCGAAGATTTTTTGCTCTCTCAGTATTGGGAAATTAATGGCCTGCATTATCAAAAAACTGCTTTAGCTTGGCTGGACAATTTAAACAAAAATAAATCTTCAATTATAAAATTATTTTCTGAAAATCAAATTCAGCAAGCCGAATTATATTGGCAATATTGGCGTTTATTTTTTCTTTCATGCGCGGAATTGTTTGGTTACAATCAGGGCCGCGATTGGTTTGTGGGACATTATTTATTGATCAGGAAAGCTTAAATCATGAAAGTACTTTTTATTCTGACCTCTGCTGACAAAATTGGTAAGGAAAACAAACCGACGGGTTTTTGGTATGAAGAATTGACCATCCCTTACTACGAATTAATCGACAAAGGTTTCCAAGTGGATTTCGCCTCGCCCAATGGCGGCAAGCCGCCATATGATCCGAATAGCTTGGCTGCGGATATTTATCCGGTTTCAGTTGAGCGCTTTTTGAAAGATGTGAAAGTGCAACAGCAATTTCAGCATAGCCACAAAATTTCCCGGGTGAATTTCGATCGTTACCAAGCGGTGTTTTTTCCGGGCGGGCACGGGGCGGTAGTGGATTTGCCGAAAGATAAGGATTTAGCGGAAAAATTAGGCGCTTTTTTTGAGAAAGGCAAAATTGTGGCTGCGGTCTGTCATGGCCCGGGAGCTTTGATTTCGGCGCGTAAAAGTGATGGCAAATCGATTTTGTATGAAAGGAAAGTTAGCTGTTTTACGAATACTGAAGAAGAAAAAACGCATTTGAAGGATGATGTGCCGTTTTTGTTGGAAGATAAGGTGGTTGATTGCGGGGCGCGGTTTGAGCGCGGTGAAGATTTTGAGGAGTTTGCGGTGCGTGATCGGAATTTAATTACGGGGCAAAATCCGGCTTCTTCGAGGAAGGTGGCGGAGTTGTTGGTGGGGGCGTTAAGGAAATAACAGGGATCAAGCTTTTGAAAAGTATTTTAGATCACCCCTCATCCGGCCCGTTGGGCCACCTTCTCCCGCAAGGGGAGAAGGACAACTTCGTGAACATCTGCCGATACAAATAAACTTAAATGCCATGAAATAAACCTTGTTATGAAAGGCTATTGAAATTTGAAGAGACCCTTCTCCCCTTGCGGGAGAAGGTGCCCGTAAGGGCGGATGAGGGGTGATCTAAAATACTTTTCGAAAAACCTTACCTTGATGTCAAAGCTGCATAATTTGATTAAATTTAAAAAATGTATTTTTATCACATAGAGCATAAAAAAAATCCTATTGCCAGAGATGGGTAACGTAACCTAATTTACACCACCGGCGTCGTCTGCAAACGCGACAAGCCACCATCTACTGCAAACACCTGCCCACTGATCCAATCATTCGCTGGATCCAGTAAAAATAAAATCATGCGCGCGATATCTTCAGGCTCACCTAATCTGCCTAATGGATGCGAAGCAAGCGAGATTTTGCGGGCTTTTTCGGTTTTAGTGATGTGTTCTGACATCGGTGTTTGCACCAAACCCGGGGCGACGCAGTTAAAGCGCAAATGGTTTGCGGCGTATGTGGCGGCAGCTGCTTGCATTAAACCGATAACGCCAGCTTTAGCGGCAGCGATGGCTTCATGATAAGGCATGCCAGTCAAGCAAGCAGCGGTGGTCATTAATACGACTGAGCCGCCTTTTTTCATCATTTGTTTGCTGGCAGAACGGACACAGGCGAATGCGGAAGTTAAATTTTGCGCGATCGTTTCTTCCCATTCTTTTAACGTTAATAAATGCGCGGGTTTTAGCATAATATTGCCGGCTAAATTTACCACACCATAAATATCTGGATATTGTTTAAATATTTCCGCAAAAAAATTTTCGACTGCTTCGACATTGGTTGCGTCCACTGTTTTATAAGGCATGTCATATTGCTCAGCTAGTATTTTTAATTTCGCTTCATCACGCGCTGCTAAATAAACTGTTGCCCCTGCTTCACAAAGCATTTTTGTCAGTGCTGATCCGATGCCACCACTTGCACCAATAATTAAATATTGCCGATTTTGTACTGCCATTTTATTTCTCCTTAGTAGGGTCTGCTGACAATTGCCTTTTCTACTGCAAAAAGCAAGGGTTGGCCAAAATCGCATCAAATTTTCGTTACATAGAATAACTATGCCGCCTCAAATTTGATGCGATTTTGACTCAACCCTTACTTTTTTCGTCACGAAAAGGCAATTGTCATCAGACCCTAATTTTTTGATAAAGCAAAAGCGCGCGTTCGCGCGCTAAGGTGTGATCGACGATTGGGGCTGGGTAATTTTCACCCAGTTTTATACCGGCTTTTTTTAATATGTCTTCGGGGGCTTCCCAGGGTTTATGGATGTATGGCGCTGGTAGATTTTTTAATTCGGGTAGCCAGTGGCGGATGTATTTTCCTTCTTTGTCGAACTTTTCCGATTGTAATGTCGGATTAAAAATTCGGAAATAAGGGGCGGCATCAGCGCCACTGCCAGCGACCCATTGCCAGCTGGCGGCATTATTGGCTAAATCGGCGTCGACTAAAGTGTTCCAGAAAAAATCCTGGCCGTGTCGCCAATCAATTAATAAATCCTTGATTAAAAAAGAACCGGTAATCATGCGCAGCCGATTATGCATCCAGCCAATTTGCCATAATTGACGCATGCCGGCGTCAACGATGGGATAGCCGGTTTCACCCCGCTGCCAACACTTTAATAATTTTTCATGATGCTGCCATTGAAAATTATCAAATTCGGAGCGGAAATTTTTTTTATCTAATTCAGGGAAATGGTATAAAAGATGATAGGAAAATTCGCGCCAGATAATTTGTGATAAAAATTTATCAAAGCCATTGGCTTTAATTTTAGTTTGTTGTTTAAAATTTTCGGTGTGATACCAGACTTGTTTCGGGCTGATTTCGCCTAAATGCAAATGTGGTGATAATTGCGAAACGCCATTTTCGCCAGGGAAATCGCGCATATTGCCATAATCAGCGGCATGGTTTTCTAAAAATGCTTGCAATTTTTTTAGCGCGGCAGTTTCACCAATTTGCCAATAGCTCTCAAATGCTTTTGCCCAATTGAGTTTAGTCGGCAGTAATTGCCAATCCTGTAATTGCTCGGATGCAATTGAATTAATAGTGTTAATTTTACGTGGCGCTGGCAATGGATTTAATTCGGGTAAATTGATCAAGCAATTTTTGTAAAAAGGTGTATAAACTTTAAAAGAACCCCCTAAGGAATTTTGCACTTTCCAGGGTTCAAATAATAAAGCGGTTTGAAAGGACTTAGCTTGGCAACCGGTTTTTTCTAGCTGCTTTTTAATTTCGGTATCACGCGCTATCGCATAGGGTTCATAGCAACGGTTCCAATAAACCGCATCGGCTTGAGTTTCTTGAAGGATTTTTTCTAATACCGTCAAACAATTTCCCGAGCGCAAAATTAATTTGGCATTTTTTTTTTCAAGCGCTTCATTTAATGAATTTAAGCTATGATGCAACCACCACTGTTGCGCTTCTCCCATCGGCCAGGGATTATTTTTATCACGTTCATAAATATAAAGCGGCACAATTTTTTCGGCAGCATCTATTGCCGCTGCTAAAGCAGGATTATCTGCTAAACGCAGATCTTGACGGAACCAAACGATGATTGTCTTCATAAGCATTAGACTTCCATTTAATTTTTTCAGCGGAAACGCTGAAAACACTATACCAATGATGTTTTAGTGATATGAAAAATTCAAATAGTTGGTAAAAACAATATCTTAACAAACGCCAAGCCCTATGTCCCGCCTAGTTCTACAAGCACTCACTTTTGCAGTGAAAACCGCTGAAAATGATTAATTTTCATAATGAGATATAATTCAGCAACAGTGCCATTCGTTGTCAGGAGATTGCCGCGCTTTGCTCGCAATGACAAATGAGTGGCTTTTCGCTCGTAATGACAAGGCTTCCTTTTTGTCATTGCGAGCGAAGCGCGGCAATCTCCTGACTAAAACTAGCAGCAGATTATTTACAAACTCCAATGGAAAAAACATGACCTTCTTCAAACATCTATTTTTAATTGCAGCAACCTACCTCCTCACCGCCTGCACTCACTCAAGCCCTCCCCCGATGACGGCACGTCATGTAGATTTAAATCAATATCAAGGGACCTGGTATGAAATTGCATCTTTACCTAATTATTTTCAGCGTGGCTGTCATTGCACGCGAGCAGAATATATGCTGGAAGGAAATGACGTGAAAGTATCCAATAGTTGTTATCGGGGCGAACCCTTAAAATATAGCAGCGCAACTGCGAAAGCCTGGGCGACGGATTCTAGCAATAGCCGTTTAAAGGTACGTTTTTTCTGGCCGTTTACCGGCGATTATTGGGTATTATATGTATCGCCAGATTATCAATATGCGCTTGTCGGCACACCATCGCGAAGTTATTTATGGTTATTAGCAAGGCAGCCGGAAATTTCTGATGTGAAATATCAGCAATTAATTAATATTGCTTTAGAGCAAAAATATGACCTTAAAAAATTGAAAAAAACCGATCAATCCTGTTTTACGAAAAAAAATCTATCTAATGTAAGCGCTAAATGAATACAGAAAAACGCGTGCTAATTCTTGGCTGCGGTGATTTGGGGCAGCAATTAATTGCATTATTGCCAGCTGAAAACTTTATGGTAACCGCAGTCAACCGCACCTGGCGGGAATTTCCTCCACAAGTAAAACAGATAAATCTTCCGATTCAAACAATTGAATTGCGTAATGAAAAAACTTTTGACGCTATTTTTTATATGGCATCGCCCGCTGCACGCACAGAAGACGCTTATCATGAAATTTATATCAAAGGCCTGGCGCAGGCTATTGAGCAGGCGCGTATCAATCAAACTCGCTGTTTTTATCTGATAACGAGTACCGCAGTTTATGGCCAGGATGATGGCGAATGGGTCGATGAAACTTCAGAAACCCGGCCGAATAATTTTAATGGCAAAATTTTATTGGAAGCAGAGGAATTATTAGCAAATTCTGCAATGAATTTTAATATTTTACGCTTGAGCGGAATTTATGGGAAAAAAACAGATTATTGGGTGACCGCAGTCAAAGAAAAAACTGCCATGCTTTCGACATTACCGCAGTATACCAATCGGATTCATATTGTTGATGCAGCGCGTTTTTGCTATTTTTTATTACAAAATTCATTTATTTTAAATGAGCGTTTTATTGTCAGCGATGACCTGCCTTGTGAACGCAATCAAGTGATTTTGTGGCTAGCAGAAAAATTGCAGATTTCTCCTGAAGCGTTCAACACAGAAATTTCCGCTAAAATTAGCGGCAAACGCTGCCGCAACCAAAAATTACATCAGACTGGGTTTGCCTTGGTCTATGACGATTTTCGCAAAGGCATCCACCCAGTTAATGCAAAATTTGCATAAAAAAGCTATGATGACGGCCCATTTTCACTGCACTATTGATGACTTATGGAACCTGACTTAGCCAACTTTGATATTGGTTCGATCGTTAAATTATTCCCGCGGGCTATTTTGTGGAAAAAAGACCATCATTCTTTAGAACATTAATTTTATGAACAATATCAGCGCATTTGACATTTTTAAAATCGGCATTGGCCCTTCCAGCTCTCATACTGTCGGCCCGATGAAAGCGGCCAATCTTTTTCTTCGCGCGTTGGAAGAAAAAAATTTATTAGAACGCATAGATGAAGTTGAAGCATTTTTATATGGTTCGCTAGCATTGACGGGTAAAGGGCATGGCACCGATATCGCTACTATTTTAGGTTTATGTGGTGAAAAACCCGAAAATATTTTACCGGAAAAAATTGATGGCTTAATGTCAAAAATCCTCTTGAGTAAAAAGCTTTTTCTCAATCATCAACAGCCGATCGCATTTGATACTGAAACCCATATTCATTTTTGCAAAGATCAAACCTTACCCTATCACAGTAATGCGATAAAACTTTGCGCTTTTTCCACTGGGCAAAAACTGCTGGAAAAAACTTATTATTCTGTCGGCGGCGGCTTTGTCGTCAGCGAAGATGAAATTCATACGGTTGATCACCTTGCAACCCCGATGCCATTTCTTTTTGAAACAGCAGAAGAATTATTAAATCATTGCCGCAAGCAAAAATTTAGTATTTGGGAATTGATGCTGGCCAATGAAAAAACACTTTTAGATGAAGCGTTGATTTATCAAAAACTTGATTCGATTGCCGTAGTCATGACCGCCTGTATCGAACGTGGCTTATCACAAGAAGGTATTCTGCCGGGCGGTTTGCAGGTAAAACGGCGGGCAAAACAGCTCTATGAAAAAGCATTGAATTTAGGCAAACCGTCAGCCGGTCACCCTTTGGCGATGCAGTTTATTAATTGTTATGCGATGGCCGTTAATGAAGAAAATGCCAGTTTTGGCCGGGTCGTCACTGCGCCGACTAATGGCGCTGCTGGCATTATTCCCGCAGTTATGCAGTACTATAAAGAATTTTGCCCGAGCGCTAATCAAAATGGCGTGTACATTTATTTATTAACTGCCGCAGCCATCGCTATTCTTTATAAAAAACGCGCCTCAATATCGGGCGCTGAAGTCGGCTGCCAAGGCGAGGTCGGCGTCGCCTGCTCCATGGCTGCCGCTGGCCTTGCGGCGGCATTAGGCGGCAGTCTTGAGCAGATTGAAAACGCAGCTGAAATCGGCATGGAACATAATCTAGGCCTACCTTGTGATCCGCCGAAAGGATTAGTGCAAATTCCCTGCATCGAGCGTAATGCCATGGGTGCGGTTAAAGCGGTCAATGCTGCTGTTCTTGCATTAGCTGGCGATGGTGAGCATTGCGTGTCGCTGGATAGCGTTATCGCCACTATGAATCAGATTGGGCATGATATGCGGACGATTTATAAAGAAACTTCTCTGGGCGGACTCGCGGTAAATTTTCCGGAATGCTAGCGTTAATTAAGTTAGGGCCTGTTTACAATTGCTGTTTCGTGACGAAAAAAGCAAGGGTTGAGTCAAAATCGTATCAAATTTGAGGCGGCATAGTCATTCTATGCAACGAAAATTTGATACGATTTTGGCCAAACCTTGCTTTTTGCAGTAGAAAGAGCAATTGTAAACAGGCCCTAATTTAAGTCATGAAACCAAATTTTTGATTACCCCTCATCCGCCCTATCGGGCACCTTCTCCCACAAGGGGAGAAGGACAATGTTGATGACATCTGCCAATGAAATAAACTTCAATGCAAACTTCAATGCGATGAAATAAAACTTGTTTTAAAAAGCTAATGAATTTTGATGAGACCCTTCTCCCCTTGCGGGAGAAGGTGGCCCAACGGGCCGGATGAGGGGTGATCAAACAATATCCGCTAAAACTTTATTATTTTGAATACGTCTAATCTTTTTTCGAGCTTTTCAGCCGCCAGTATCGCAACTTACGCCACAACCAAACAGCGGGTGCTGACAAACCATAAATTAATGAAAACAACAAAAGCATTTCTGGCGGATCAAATGCGATCAAAACGAAAATTAACACCACCACTAATATCGCTACAAATGGCACGCGGTCACGCAAATTAAAATCCTTGAAGCTCCTGTATTTGAGTTTACTTACCATCAGCCAACCGGTTATTAAGGTCAGAGCCATGGTGAGATAACTGATGAAATGGCCATTTAAGTTATTATCGTAAGCGGTCCAAATAAATGCGGCGATAATCGCTGCCCCTGGTGGACTGGCAAGACCGCGAAAATATTTTTTATCGGTATTGGCAGCAGTGCTATTAAAGATGGCCAAACGTAAGGCGACGGCAACGGCGAAAATAAAAGCCGAAAGCCAGCCCAATTTGCCGAGATTTACCAAGCTATAACTATAAGCGAGGATGGCCGGCGCCATGCCGAAGCTGATCATGTCAGACAAGGAATCGAGTTGGGCGCCAAAATCAGTTTGGGTTTGGGTCAAGCGCGCTACGCGGCCATCAAGTGAATCCATGATCATTGCAATAAAAATGGCGATCACCGCATTACCAAATTGACCACGCATTGCCATGATGATGGCGTAAAAACCGGCAAATAGCGCGGCGAGCGTAAATAAATTTGGCAATAAATAAATGCCGCGGTGACGTGGCTTGGGTTGTTCGGTTGGCGTCATGCTTTCCCCTCTTGAATGAATCCGCTATGATCACAAGCTAATAGATTTTTTCTGATAATGCAATTGAGCACGCCCTTGTGAAAGCCGAAAAAGACCCGAATTTTTCCAAACTGTTTAAAAAACTTCGCTATCGCGAACGGCCTTCTATTCGTTTAGATGAACGCTATTTATTAAATGAAAAAGAAAATTTTTTGACGGGACTAATCCGTTCTTTTCGAATTTTATTAGAACTAATGCGAAGTTTTTATTTTTTTCGCGGCGCGCAAAATTGCATTACCGTTTTTGGCTCGGCGCGTTTCAAAGCGGGCGATTATTATTACGAAATGGCGCGGCAAATGGCGCAAAAAATTATTGAAGCCAAATTCACCGTCATGACAGGCGGCGGCCCAGGCATTATGGAAGCAGCAACCATTGGCGCGATTGAAGCTGGCAGCGAGCCTTATGCCTGTGGCATTGATCTCGCTGAATATGGCGGCATCAATGCGCATATCAAGCATGGCATTCTTTTAAAATATTTTTTCGTCCGAAAAATGATGCTCACTAAATATTCGATTGCATTTATTGCGATGCCAGGCGGTTTTGGCACGCTTGATGAAATATTTGAAATTATTACATTAAAACAAACCGGAAAATTAAGAAATTTTCCACTGGTATTATTTGGTTCTAGTTATTGGCAACCTTTAATCGATTTTATTCAAGAACGTTTAATCGCCCATGGCACAATTGAAGAAAAAGATTTAAAACTCGTTTACTTGACAGATTCGGTTGATGATGCGATTAAGTACATCAAAACCCATTTAGAAAAAATCCATGACAACTGAAATCCTCGAAAAAAAAGAACACGTGTTTTTTGATGGCGATGCATACTTCGATAATTTATTGCTGGCAATTTCAGAAGCAAAACATAGCATCGATTTGGAAACTTATATTTTTGAGCCGGATGCGCTTGGCAAACGTATCGCAACTTCACTGATTGCAGCGGCGAAACGCGGCGTCAAAATTCGCGTGTTGGTCGATGGCGCGGGAACGCCGAGCTGGGGCGGAAATTTAACGCGGCAATTAGAAAAAGCCGGCATTGAAACGCGGATATTTCATCCCTTGCCTTGGCGACTTTGGCAATGGGGGCGTTCACATGTGCGCGTGCCAGCTTTATTAAAAATTGTTTATTTCGCGGCAAAAATTAATTCGCGTAATCATCGCAAAGTTTGCATGATCGATCATCACATTGCTTTTATTGGATCGAATAATATTGCGCAATGTCATTTAAGTGAAAAGAATGGCGGAAAAAATTGGCGTGATACCGCCGTACGTTTAGAAAATAGCCAGATGCCGAATTTGTTAAACGCATTTGAAGCTGCCTGGAGCCATACCGCGATACAAGAACGCATTCGGGAATTATTTAAATCAGTGCGGCGCAATCCGACGTTTCGTTTAAATAATACCTGGCATCGGCGGCGTGTTTTGCAGAAAAATTTACTGATGCGGATCCGTAAAGCAACAGAGCGCATTTGGATCACGAATGCTTATTTTGTGCCGGATAATTTTATTTTAAAAGCCTTAAAAGATTTAGCCGAAAAAAAAATCGATGTGAAAATTTTAATACCAAAAAAATCCGATGTGCTATTTATGCCTTGGGCAACAGCGACTTTTTATGAAAATTTGCTGCGTTCTGGCGCGCGTATTTTTGAATATTTACCCAGCATGTTGCATGCAAAAACTTTAATTATTGATGATTGGTATTTGGTCGGCTCCAGCAACTTAAATCACCGAAGCCTGTTACACGATCTGGAAGTTGATATTAATCTCACCTCGCCAGAAGTAAAATCGGCGCTTGAACGGCAATTTTTGATTGATCTTGGCAAAAGCCGGGAAGTGACTCATGAAAGTTGGCAAAAAAGGCATTGGTTTAAACGCATGATCGGGCGTTTAGTGTTGTACTTGAAATACTGGATATAATGAATGGCAGCAAAAAAATCGATAAAAAATGAAGCGAATTTAGCAGATTTCGAAAAATCACTGAGTGAAATTCAAAAAATTGTGCAAAAAATGGAAGATGGCAAATTAACGCTGGAGGAATCCTTGGCCTATTTTGAGCAAGGCATTAAGCTCACGCGCGAATGTCAAACCGCTTTGGAAAAAGCTCAGCAAAAAGTGGAGATTTTATTAAAGGAACATGGAAAAGACCAACTCAAACCTTTTAATGCCGAAGATGAATAAATTGATTCATGACTTTGCAGAAGATCACGCTTTAATTAATCAGGCTTTAGATAATTTTCTTTCAGGCAACAGCCATTTAATGCAAGCCATGCGTTATGCCGTATTAGATGGCGGCAAACGCTTGCGTCCTCTATTGTTAATGAAAACGGCAGAAAGTCTTGGTGCAGAAAAAAAATTAACGCTAGCGCCTGCCTGTGCAATCGAAATGATTCACGCTTATTCTTTAATTCACGATGATTTGCCCGCCATGGACAATGATGATTTTCGCCGCGGCCGGCCAAGTACGCATAAAGCATTTGATGAAGCCACCGCTATTTTAGCGGGAGATGCTTTGCAAACGTGGGCGTTTGCAACTTTAGTTTCTGCAGAAGATTTATCGGAAAATTGTCGGTTGCATTTAATTCGATTATTGAGTGAGGCTGCCGGTGCTAATGGTTTGTGCTTGGGGCAGGATCTGGATTTAAATCAAAGACCCGCAAATATTGAAGCGTTAGAAAACATTCATCGTTTAAAAACTGGTGCGTTAATTAAAGCCGCTATTTTAATGGGCGCTTCGATTGCTGGAAAAAACGAACCAGCGTTTGCAACGCTGGGTGATTTAATCGGTTTAGCATTTCAGATTCAGGATGATGTATTTGATGACTCAGAAGATAATTCTAGCTATGTTAATCTGGCCGGTAAAAATTCGGCGATTAAAAGATTAAATGAGTTATTTGCACAGGTGGATGATTTGTTGCTTGCATTAAAATTAAATCGATCGGTTTTGGCTGAGTTGATAGCCTGTATTGCTGTTCGTTCCAATTAAATTGTCATTGCGAGCGTTAGCGCAATGACAAAATAAGGTAGCGTGCAACTAATACTCTTTTAATGCGTAAAATGAAAAAGCGCTGACATATAACCAGCTAGCGCGAAAGTTGAAGTAATAATCGTGCCAATCAGCCAACGCGTTTGTGCACGGATCTCAGCTATGTCCGCCGCATGGCGTCTATTTTCCGCCTCAAACCAACGATCAACTTCTGCTCGATGATCGCGGAAAACTTTTTCAACGGTTTCACTTAACATAATGTCTACCTCTTCTTTAGAGTAAATATTCGCAACGTCAATTTCATTTACCGCTTTAACCAGTTCACTAGCATATTCTAGATCAAAACCGGAATTAAGAAAAATTTTAGCACATTTTAATGTATCGAAATTCAGCTTCATTATTCGTTCCTGTTTAGGCACTCTTTGCTGAAATTAACAAAATTCAACCCTAAAAAAACCTCGTAGTAGACAAAATTTTGGCGATGCAGAACCCGGCTTTTTACGGTATGATAAATGCTTAATTTTTAGCCTATTTATTGCCGCATGCCTGATTCAGCTTATCCACTTTTAGATGCGATCCAGTCACCTTATGATTTAAGGCGTCTTAGTCCAGAGCAACTGCCACTATTAGCGGCAGAATTGCGCGCGTTTTTGTTGCAGGCGTTAAATCAATGCGGTGGGCATTTTGCGGCTAATTTGGGGACGGTGGAGCTGACGATTGCGCTGCATTATGTGTTTCATACGCCGCATGACAAATTGGTCTGGGACGTCGGCCATCAGGCTTATCCGCATAAGATCCTCACTGGACGCAAGGACAAAATCACCAGCATTCGAAAAACCGAGGGTCTCGCTCCTTTTCCCAAACGCGAAGAAAGTGACTTCGATGCCTTCGGTGTCGGCCATTCCAGCACTTCAATTTCAGCGGCACTTGGCATGGCGTTGGCGGAAAAATTACGCGGCGGGCAACAACAGGCAGTGGCAGTTATTGGCGACGGCGGGCTTACCGGTGGTATGGCATTTGAAGCTTTAAATCATGCTGGCTGCATCGATGCGAATTTATTAGTCGTATTGAATGATAATGAAATGTCGATTTCGCCGAATGTCGGCGCGTTGAGCAATTATTTCGCGCGGATTTTATCGGGAAAAATTTATAGCGGTTTTCGCGAAAGCAGCAAAAAAATCTTGGAAATTTTGCCTTCCGGTTTGCGTGATTTTGCGCGCAAAACGGAAAATCATGTCAAAGGTTTTATGACACCGGGCACTTTATTTGAAGAACTCGGTTTTCATTATTTTGGCCCGATTGATGGACATGATTTAGATGTTTTGCTTTCGACTTTAGAAAATTTAAAAGAATTGCGCGGCCCACGTTTATTGCATGTGATTACCAAAAAAGGCAAAGGCTATTTGCCAGCGGAAAATGATCCGGTGAAATATCATGCGGTGAAAAAAGGTTATTTAGACAATTCACTTCCCGAAACAAAAATTTCCGCGCCGACTTATTCCGAAATTTTCGGTAAATTTATTTGTGATTTGGCTCAAGTTGATAAAAGAATGGTGGTGATTACGCCCGCAATGTGCGAAGGCTCCGGCATTACCGAATTTTCGCAGAAATTTCCGGAACGCTATTTTGATGTCGGCATCGCCGAACAACATAGCGTGACTTTAGCAGCCGGACTTGCTTGCGATAATGTCAAACCAATTGTGGCAATTTATTCGACATTTTTACAACGCGCCTATGATCAATTAATTCATGATGTCGCTTTGCAAAATTTGGATGTGACATTTGCAATTGATCGCGCCGGTTTAGTCGGCGCCGATGGCCCAACGCACGCAGGCAGTTTTGATTTAACTTATTTACGTTGTGTGCCAAATTTAGTGATTATGGCGCCTGCCGATGAAGATGAATGTTATCGCATGTTATATACCGCTTATCTGCATCCAGGCCCCGCGGCAGTGCGTTACCCCCGCGGCTCCGGCAGCGGAAAAGCCATCAGCGCAGGCTGGAATGAAGTCCCTTTCGCTAAAGCAGAAATCCGCCGCCAAGGCAAAAAAATCGCCATATTAGCATTCGGTTCCCTGGTCACCACCGCTGAAAAAGTGGCAGAAACACTAGATGCCACCTGCGTCAATATGCGTTTTATAAAACCTTTAGACGAAACCTGCGTTTTGGCGCTAGCCAAAACGTGTGAGCTGTTGGTGACTTGTGAAGAAAATGTGATTGCGGGTGGGGCGGGTTCGGCAGTGAATGAATTGTTGTTGCGTGAAGGGGTTCGATGCGATGTTTTGAATTTGGGATTGCCGGATGCGTTTGTTGAGCATGGGGATTGTGAGGGGTTGTTGAGGCTTTGTGGTTTGGATGTGAACGGGATTATTAGACAAATTGAAAATCATCTAAATTCTGTAAAATTTTTTATGCCAACAAAATAAAAAACCTCGAAATTTTTTTTCTAATCAAGTAAAGTATTTTTGTTATTTTTTAAAAAATACTTCTTATCATTTATTTCCATTTAATATAAAAAACAGGAATCTGTATGAAAATAAACAATACAACTAACGACAAGCTAGTTTTTCTTATTTTAATTATGGCAAACCTCGAACTAATGGCTTTGGTAGCAGCCTTAGGAATTCATTCATCTGATGATTGGTTAAAAAAATTTGGTGAAAACGAAGATAATGCCAAAGGGTTATTTGGCGCAATCGCGGGTCTTGGATTAGGACTGTTTGCTATAAATTTAATTTCATATTTGGGAGAAGAGAAAAAAAGCAGCGCAGATCGTGCCAAGCAAGTAGCCCAAACTATTTTTATCAGCGGCGTCATGACAACAGTCGCTGGTGGCACGTTTGCAGAAAACGAAGTTATAAAAGATAATTCTGCTTATTTTTTTACCGCTTCATTAGCGTTTCTTACCTTGGCAAATTTACTCAATCTCTTCATTGCTTTTACTAATAAGGATGCAAAACTTTTTGAAAAATTTCAAAAAACAACGGCATTTTTGCGTACCACCGCTTTAACCGCAACGACGCCTTTTATTTTTAACCCCAATCTACGCGGCGAATGGACTGTCCCTCTCGCGGCAATAGGTATGTTTTTTTGCGCTAGCGAACTTCTATTAAATACTCGTATGTTAGTAACCGTAGCCAAGCGAATTCTAGGGCCTTTCTTTAATAAAGACCTAGAAAAAGGTCAATTATCAGAAAGCAGTAAAGAGACTGAAAGATTGCTTGATGGCGACCGTAAGGAAAAGGATTGTTGTATTATTTTGTAATCAGCAAACTTACTAAAATTTTTTTGCATATTTTATTAGCAGCTGTGCATAGGATTAATCAGGAGATTGCCGCGCTGCGCTCGCAATGACAAAAATGTGGCTAACACGCCTGCTTTTGTCATTGCGAGCGCAGCGCCGCAATCTCCTGACTTTAATTCAGCACTGGATTTACGCTACTGGCAGATGCCACTTCAATAATCGTTTCTATCGCTTTTTATCCACCGATCGCGAAATATTTTTAATGTCAAAAATAATTTCACCTGCTGAATTTGTCACAGACAAATCCGGCAAAGGAATTTTCCACGCATGCCCATAAATAATTTCGAACACGATGTTTATTTCATTTCTTTCCAAAGATAAAAATTTATCGGTATCAAGATAATAGCCAAACCCCTGCTGCCGCAATTCCCTCAAAGATTTTTCGCTAGAAAAATAACGATATTCCAACCATTCCGTATCCATCACCGGCTGATGAAAACCGGCCTGCATTAACTGATCACCAATATCATGAATATCGGGAAATTGATGATCGATTTTTCGGCAATTTTTTAAACTATCCGTACCAAGAGCGCTAAACATAAACAACCCATTGTCTTTTAAAACCCGTTTAGCTTCTGCCACTAATAAATCCGGTTCATCAATCCACTGCCACAATAAATTGCTATAAACTAAATCAAAACTTTGATCTGCTAAAGGTAAATGCAGCGCATCAGCACAAAGCGCATGTTGCCTTCGGAAAAAAATTTTTCGGCTGGCTTTGTTTTCTTGCAGCATTTCCCTCGATAAATCCAGGCAAATAATGTTCGCTTGAGGAAATTTTTCTGCTAATAATTTCGCGCCAAAACCAGTTGCAGAGCCTAAATCCAAAATCATCTTAGGCTCATGCTTGATATAAGCAAAACGCTCAATCAAACGCTGGTTAATTTCTCGCGCCAAAATCGCATTTTTTTCGTAATCTTTGGCAAGTGGTGAAAAACAATTTTCCATATCAGCGGTTCCCGCTGTAAAAGTGATTATTGATGCAAGCCGCCAATCTCAAGTTTTGATCCCCCATAAAACACTCGTTTTTACAAAACCTGTCTTAAGTTAATTAAGCAGCGTAAACTTCACCCCACCCTGCGTCAGCGGGAACCGCTGACGGTATAGCTTGCTCAGATAAATCCTGCCAATATTTTTCGCATGAAAAATATCCTAAAAGAAATGCTTTATTTCGCCCTACCCAATCACTGCCTGCTTTGTCAAAGGCGCGCCGCAAAAACGCAGCCGCTGTGTGATTTATGTGAATACGAAAGCGATAAATTCATTCCAGGCTGCCAACGTTGCGGATTAATCCTGTCAAACGCTGCAAGCGTTTGTGGTGCTTGTCAAAAGCGCCCACCCAGTTATTCCCGATTCATTGCTGGTGTGCCTTATCGATTTCCCTTTGATCACTGTGTGACACAACTAAAATTTCATCAACGCTTTTTAATGGCGGATATTTTAGCTTATTTACTTGCTAAGCAAGTAAATAAAGTGCCTTCTGTCATTCCCGATTTTATTATTCCGGTGCCTTTGCATATTACGCGTTTAAAAGAACGCGGTTTTAATCAAGCGGATTTCATTGCTAGACGTTTGCAAAAATATTTGCCGGTTAAAATCTTGCAGGGGGCTTGTCATAAGATTAAAGCGACACCGGCACAAACGGAATTATCGGGCAAGCAACGGGTAAAAAACCTGCGTGGGGTTTTTGCTGCAGAAAAATGCTTTGATGGTTTGCATTTGGCAATTGTCGACGATGTGGTGACGACCGGGGCTACCGTTGATGAATTAGCAAAAGTTTTAATTAAAAATGGGGCTAGGCAAGTTGATGTGTGGACGGCGACAAGGGCGTTGCGGTTTTGAATTCCGCTGAAATTTTGGGAAATTTCAGCACGAATTCCATATACTCGCCTTCCATCGAATTAGCTTCAATCGTGCCACCAAAACTTTGCATTGCCAGACGACAAAATGCCAGGCCAATACCGGTGCCATTTTCTTTTTGGCTTTGATAGCCGGCAAACATGCGTGCGACAATGACTTCGGAGGCGCCGCCTGCCGTATCTTTGATGCGAAGCAAATTAACATTGTCCTGGCTTTCCGTGGTCAAATAAATTTCACCGCATTGTTTCAAGCGGAGCTGCTCAAATGCATTGTTTAATAAATTAAACAAAATGCGTGTCATTAATACTTCATGCCCAAAGAAATCAAATTCTGCCTGTTGTTGCCAATGCAGTTTTTCACGCTCGCCTGCGCGGAAGGGGTAGCGTTCCAACGCATGGTGTAGACAGTGCCATATTGAGCAAGGCGTTAAGTCATCCTGGCTCAATTCTTTTGCGAGAGTTTTACTGAGTGTTTTTAAAGTGGTGTTGATAAATTGCTGCATTTCCGCAATCGTTTCCGTCATGCGCTGGCCGGTTAGGGCCAGATATTCTGGCGTCAGCTGTGGCGGTAATTGGCGGATAAAATTCTCACCGACTGTACTTGTTGAAAGTGATTGCTGACAGGCTTTCAAACAAAGTGGCCAATATTCTTTAACGGCTTCTGCTTCCATCGCCAGCATGGCGATCGGAGTGCGTAGGTCATGGGCAATGCTGCCTGCCAATACCATCACCGCCTGCCTTAATTCCTCTTCAGCCTGTGCTTTGGCTTGCTCTTCGGCTGCTTGTGCTAAAGCCACTTTTTCGCGTTCTTCAGCGATTTTTTGGGCGGTGATGTCGAAGGAGATGCCCACAATACCCACAATTTCTTTTTTATGGTTACGCAGCGGTACTTTTTGTGAAAGGTAAATCCTGGGGCCATTTGCCATGACTGCATATTCTTCAGCAACATGTGGTTCGCCAGTCTCAATTACTTTAGCATTCAGCGCATTCAAATGCTCAGCCTGGTCTTTCCAGATCATATCAAAATTGGTTTTACCAACAATTTCATCTCGTGATTTAAAATTGGCATTTTTTGCCTGTAGATCATTGCATCCTAAAAATATATTGTTTGTATCCTGCCAATACACGTGGCCTGGCATAAGCGAAATAATATTTTCATAGTAATCCTTGAGATCTCTTAGTGCGACTCGATGTTGAATTTGCTGTTTTTTTAATTGCTTTTTGAGTCCATTAATTTTTTCTTTGTAAGATGATAAAGCGATGCTTCTCGGTTTAATTGTTGGCTTTGTCATATTTTGCTCGTTGTTATAAATAATTCATCTGATGAAGAATTTTCCGCTAAAGCTCTTAATAGTGCTTCTTTATCTTCTCTAGGAATATGTGCTTCTGTAACAGCCTTACCTAGTATATACAGTCGCGAAATACTTTGATTACTACTAAAAATACCCAAATCACCAAGTGTTTTAGCAGGGAAGAAAGGAACATTATGCGTGATCTCAGGTAAACTATCCGACGATAATGAATCATTTGAACGTGAGTAAGTTTTCATCAAAATACTCACAAATCCCCAGCGGGCTACCTTATGAGGTTCAGGCGTATAACTAATTAATTTTTCTGATAAATCATCCTGCACCTCTGTCGCCTTAAAGGTTTCAGAGCGAATAAAATGTATATGGGCGGGCTCAAACCATTTCGGCATTTTTCCAGCATAAAAAATTAAATTGTAGTTGCCTTTCGCAGCCACAGGCACTAATTGGGTTTCTGCAGTAAGGTATTTTTCAGAAAAAACTAATTTATCCTGTTTTGGCTCATTACTCTTTCTTTTAGAATATTCTTTTGCAGTTTCTTCCACTGCACTTTTAATTTTACTGATAGAATCGCAGTATCCCATAAAGGTTTTTTCATCGACTAATTCATTACTGCTATATTTTTCTATCCATTGACGCCAACAGATTATTTCAAATTTATCCTTGCTGATGGAATTTATTGCACTAATTTTTTTTTCTAAAAGATTAACGCTGGCTTCATCTTGATCATTACCATGAGCGTCTTTGATATTGGTGATTTCCGGGGAGATAAGCTTATTTTCTAATGTTTTTTCTGTTAAACCAGAAATCTCAAGAAAATATTTGAAATGTTTTTTAATCCAATCACTACCTAAGCCATAAGCTTTTCTTTTAAACTCATCCGCATCTTCATCATTTTTATGATTAGCGGCAGCCATTAAATTATATTTGTGCAACTCATCAACGACCAAAAATGTGACGAATCTAAATTGCTGAATCACATTTCTAGCAATCACACCAAAATTTTCTTCTTGGTAAGATTTATTTCCAGAAATGCTAATGAGGACTAAAGCACGAGCTTCTTTAAGCTCTTCGGGTGAAAAAATTTTTTTTGCAGCGCTATCAAACTCAGCAGTCAAAATTCCATTCAAGGGTTTCTTTTTGTGTTTAGGCATAAACAAGCTCTCTTATAAAGAAAGGCAGCTAATATCATGTCATTTCTTATTTTTATTATCGGCTTGTTAGCTGTTGAATTTTTATATTTGTACTTTTTAAAAGCATCCGTGCTGAATTTGAAAAATTCCTGGAATTCAAATTTAAGTTAATATATTTAGCGATTTGAACTCTATTAAGTTCGTTGGTGCTTTTTACGCTATACTGATTCAAAAAAATTTTTTAGCCTAAGTTAAAAATAGCGCTTAGAAAAAAATTACTTTAACTATCGCTCGCGATGACAATTTACGCCACCGGCAAAGTCACCCCCATCTGCTTCATGTATTTTCCACCACGGTCTTTATAGGAAACTTCACAAACTTCATCCGTTTCCAAAAATAGCATTTGTGCCACACCTTCATTCGCATAAATTTTTGCGGGTAAATTAGTGGTATTGGAAAATTCCAAGGTCACATGCCCTTCCCATTCGGGTTCGAGTGGTGTCACATTTACAATAATACCGCAACGTGCGTAAGTCGACTTGCCAACGCAAATCGTTAAGACATTGCGTGGAATGCGGAAATACTCAATCGTCCTGGCAAGGACGAATGAATTTGGCGGAATGATGCAAACATCGGCTTTTACATCAATAAAACTTTTGCCATCAAATGCTTTGGGGTCGACAATGGCGGAATTAATATTGGTAAAAATTTTAAATTCATCGGCGCAGCGAACATCGTAACCATAACTTGAGGTGCCATAGGAAATAATTTTGCCTTTTTCATTATAACGGACTTGTCCGGGTTCGAATGGCTCTATCATTCCATGCGCCGCCATGCGGCGCATCCATTTGTCTGATTTGATTGGCATGGGTTCGGCTCCTCAGCTCCAGCAAATTAATTAGGGCCTGATTCTACAACAACTGGCGGGAATAAATGAGTGTAATCTTTCATTTGATGGGCCAGTAGGCCTGCGAGACGGCAGGCTGCAGTTATGTAGTTTTGGGCCAGTTCGCTTTCAGGTTTTGCCGATACTAATGGAACTCCATTGTCGCCCGCTTGACGCAACTCTGTGCTGAGAGGAATTCTGGCAATCACCGGCAACTGATATTCTTCGGCCAAATAATTGACGCCTTCGCTGCCAAATATCGGGTCGGCATGGTCGCAATTAGGGCAGTGATAAGCAGACATATTTTCTAGCAAGCCTAAGTTCGGCACTTTAACTTTATTAAACATTTCAATCGCCTTCTGAACATCTAATAAAGCGACTGGTTGCGGCGTGGTGACAATTAATGCGCCGCTCAAAGGGATTCTTTGGGCAAGGGTTAATTGCACGTCACCGGTTCCGGGTGGTAAATCGACAATCAGAAAATCCAGGTCGTCCCATTCGGTATCAAATATTAACTGCTGCAGCGCTCGGCTGACGATCGGGCCGCGCCAGACCATCGGCGTTTTATCTTCCACCAGATAAGCCATTGACATGGTTTGCATGCCATGGGCCTCAATCGGCAGGATTTTATTTTGCGGGGTAGTTTTTGCCATTTGTTTTACGCCGAGCATTTGGCCTAAATTAGGGCCATAAATGTCGGCATCTAATAAACCCACTTGGGCACCGCCATCAGCTAATGATTTGGCAATATTGACTGCGGTAGTCGATTTACCAACCCCGCCTTTTCCCGAAGCAATAGCAATGATGTTTTTAATATTGCGCAGAGGTTTTAAACCATTTTGCACACGACGCGGAAAATATTCTGTGTTTAATTTCAACTCAACGTTCAAGCGCCCCAAATTTTTTGCGGTATGTTCATTGAACAAGCTGACCAATTTATGACGCACTTGCTGAATCGGATAGGGCAATGTGACTTGCACCGTTAACAAGTCAGGTTTCTCTATCAATCGGATATTCACGTCGGTTTTGCCCCATACCGTATCAAGATAAGGATCGTGAAAATCAGCGATAATCGTTTTAAATGATTTGGGTGAATTCATTTTGACCTACTGATGTTATTAGGTTCTAAAATCTACACGCTGAGAGACAATTTACACGATTTGAAATATATACCCAGCTAAAGAAGCGATTTTTAACAAACAGCTTGCAAGCTGCTCGTTAAATTTTCGCATCTTCAGCTGTAATGGGTATAGCAAGCATTTTAAATGCGCCAACTGCTTCCCTGCGGCAATAATATGCCTGTGTGTAGCGTATAATATACTCACCGCAAGCAGCGGGGTATTAAATTTAACAAGAGCAGGATTATAATACAGCCCTTTTGTTAAAACAAAATTTATATGAATAATCAAAAACTTCTTGTCACCATGGCGTTGCCGTACGCCAACGGGCCCCTGCATCTTGGCCACTTATTAGAAGCAATTCAAACCGACATTTGGGTGCGCTGGCAAAAATTGCTGGGAAATAGCTGCTATTTTATTTCAGGCAATGATGCGCATGGTACACCGATTATGCTATCGGCTGAGAAAAAAGGAATTGCCGTTGAACAAATGCTAGCGGAAATTCATGCAGAACATCAGCGTGATTTTGCCGCGTTTGAAATTGATTTTGACAAATTTTATAGCACGCATACGCCTGAAAATGAAAAATTATCGCGCGATATTTTCACGCACATTCAGGCACGCGGCGATATTATTACGCAGGAAATTGAGCAGGCATTTGATGCGGAAAAAAATATTTTCTTGCCGGATCGTTATGTTAAAGGCACTTGTCCGCGCTGTGGTTCACCGGAGCAGAATGGCGATAGTTGCGAAGTTTGCGGCGCTACTTATACACCGGCTGATTTGCGTGATGCTTATTCCATACTTTCCGGTACCAAACCGATTTATAAAAAATCGCTGCATTATTTTTTTCGTTTAGAGAATTATCGGGATTTATTAAGTCATTGGATTGAAAGCAATAGCTTGCAAACCGAAGTGGCTAATAAATTAAAAGAATGGGTCAATCATGATTTACGTGATTGGGACATTTCGCGTGATGCGCCCTATTTTGGTTTTTTAATTCCAGGCGAAAAAGATAAATATTTTTATGTCTGGGTTGATGCGCCGATCGGTTACATGGCTGGTTTTAAAAAATTCTGTGATGATTCAAAGCAGGATATTTTCGATAAGTTCTGGCGAAGCGAGGAAACACAGCTTTATCATTTTATCGGTAAAGATATCGCTTATTTTCATGGTTTATTTTGGCCAGCTTTTTTAAAAGCGGCGGATTATCGTTTGCCTTCGGCAATTTACGTCCATGGATTTTTGACCGTTAATGGTCAAAAGATGTCTAAATCGCGTGGTACTTTTATTACTGCGCAACAATATTTAGCAGATTTTCCCGCTGAATATTTAAGATATTATTTCGCCGCAAAATTAAGCGATACGGTGGAAGATATTGATTTAAATTGGCAGGATTTTGCGCAAAGAATCAATAGTGATTTAATCGGCAAAGTGGTGAATATTGCGAGCCGCTCGGCTAGTTTTATTCATAATTACTTTTCCGGCAAATTAGCGGATCAGCTTGCGGACAAAGATTTATTTATGCAATTTGTTGATGCGGGTGAAGAAATTAGTAACGACTATATCAATCGCCGCTATTCAGCGGCGATTAGAAGGATCATGGGGCTTTCGGATATGGCCAATCAGTATATAGCCGAGAAAAAGCCTTGGGAGCTCATCAAACAAGGAAAAGAAACTGAGGTGCATGAAATTTGCACAGAAGCACTTAATTTATTTAAATTAATTGTATTTTATTTAAAGCCAGTAATGCCGATTTTAGCTAAAAATGCTGAGGATTTTTTACAGATTGAGCCAGTGAATTATTTCAATCGTGATCATATGTTGCTTAATCAGGAAATTAAGGCCTATCAGGCCTTGGCAAACCGGATTGATTTAAAACAAATGCCAGTTTATGCCACGGTTGCGTAATTATCAAAATGACTATTGATTTAGTTAAAAACATTGATGCGGTATTGCCGCAAACACAATGCGGCTTATGTGGTCATGGCGGGTGTTTGCCTTATGCTAAAGCTTTAGCAGAAAATCGCGACACGATTGATCATTGTCCGCCGGGTGGCAAAGAGACTTTATTGCAGCTAGCAGAACTAACGGGTCAAGCTAGCAGTCCTTATTTGGAAAAAATGACTAAAATTGCCAAACCTAACCAGGTGGTAAAAATCGACGAAGCTATTTGCATCGGCTGCACTAAATGCATTCAGGCTTGTCCGGTTGATGCGATTGTCGGCAGTGCTAAACAAATGCACACGGTGATTGCCAGCGAATGCACCGGTTGCGAACTTTGTATTGCGCCTTGTCCGGTGGATTGTATTGAAATAGTGAGAACTGAGCCGCTGTCATTTGAACAAACGCCGAAAATAATAAGAGATTTACGACGTTCGCGTTACGAGCAGCATCAATCGCGAAAGGTTGAAAAGAAGGCTAAAGCGATAGAGGCGAATTTATCACGTTATCAACAAAACACAGCGACACGAAAAAGTTTCATTCAGGCGGCAATAGAGCGGATGAATAAAAAAACTCGCAATAATTAAAAAACTACGTTTTTTACGGGGTACTCAGTTTAAGTTAAGAGCGAGTCGTAATCAGGAGATTGCCGCGTCCGCCTTCGGCTCCCTCGCAATGACAAGCGGGTGGCATTGTTGCCCATTTTTTGTCATTGCGAGGGAGCCGAAGGCGAACGTGGCAATCTCCTGACATCGAATTCGCACAAGACTTACTAGCGTTGATGATCGCCTAAATAACAAATAGCAATAATTTGGAATTTATACTCAACATCCATTACTAAATTTTCTTTCATGAACAAAAAAATCATCAGTGAAATTTTCAAACGCCTCAGTGAAGCAAACCCAGAACCGAAATCGGAATTAATTTATGCCAGCGATTTTGAATTATTAATCGCTGTGATTTTATCAGCGCAAGCTACTGACAAGCAGGTCAATATTGTGACGCAAAAATTATTTCCAGTTGCTAACACACCAAAAAAAATTCTGGAATTAGGCGAAAAAGGCTTGAAAAATCTGATCCGTTCGATTGGGCTTTATAATAATAAAGCAAAAAATATTATTGCTTGCTGCAAAATGTTGTTAGATAAATTTGATGGCAAAGTGCCTGACAATAGCCATGATTTACAGCAATTGCCTGGCGTGGGACGCAAAACGGCTAATGTGGTGATGAATGTTGCTTTTGGCGGAGAAGTGATCGCAGTCGATACGCATATTTTTCGTTTGGGTAATCGCATTGGCATTGCCAAAGGCAAAAATCCTTTACAAGTTGAACAAAATTTAATGAAAGCAGTTCCCAAAAAATATTTAAAATATGCGCACCATTGGTTAATTCTACACGGCCGCTATATTTGCAAAGCGCAAACTCCACAATGCATGAAATGTACGATTAATGATTTGTGCGAGTATCCTTATAAAAAATTGTTGAATAACTAAGGTCTGTTTACAATTGCCTTTTCGTGACGAAAAAAGCAAGAATTGAGTCAAAATCGCATCAATTTGAGGCAGCATAGTCATTCACTGTAACGAAAATTTGATGCGATTTTGGCCAATCCTTGCTTTTTGCAGTAGGAAAGGCAATGAGACCCTGGTTTTATCACCCCTCATCCGCCCTATCGGGCACCTTCTCCCACAAGGGGAGAAGGCCTTCTCATCAATATTCACTAGCTTTTCATAATTAGGACCATTTCATTACATTGAAGTTTATTCTATCGGCAGATGTAGCCGAAAATTGTCCTTCTCCCCTTGTGGGAGAAGGTGCCCGATAGGGCGGATGAGGGGTAATAAAATACCCCGCCGCAAGCGGCGTGGTATTTCCTGTTTATAATTTCGCTCGACACGAAGTAAATTCGTTGTCTACGACCTTCGGTGCGAATTGCATTCTCCCCTTTGGAAACCCCATCGCGCTTTGGAACCTCGCCGCAAGCGGCGGGGTATTAAAATTTAATAAATAAACCCCATGGCAGGCAACGGGTAATTGCAAGTTTAAAAATAATTTTTAAAAACTCATGCCGTATAATCAAACTATACTCAAAACGGATAGGTTTTAGGTGTTATTGCGCCGAGTGATGCGTGAGATTGTCACGTTTTGATTGAGCAAAAGTGCAGGAATAGTTGTTCTATTTCGAGCTTTTGCGATTGAAAAACGTGACAAGATCGCGCCTCAATCGGATGCAAGAACACCTAAAACCTATCCGTTTTGGGTATAAAAGTAGGTTAAATTAATTTGTAATATCATCACAATAAATTAATCTGGAGAACTCTCAATGTTCAACCAAGACCGCAGTCAGTTGCGTCAGTTTTTTTTTGATTGTTGGAAAAAATATCAACAGCAGCAGGCGCTTGAGCCGTTGGAAAAGCAGATTATTGCGGTGATTTTAGATCATCCGGAATATATTTCTTTATTTGAGCAATCGGATGAAAATTTATTAGACAAGGATTTTCATCTGGATGAAAAAGAAAATCCGTTTTTGCATTTAGGACTGCATTTAAGTTTGCGTGAGCAAATTAGTACTAATCGACCGAATGGAATTAAAACAGTTTATGAAAAACTTTTTTTAAAAATGGGATCAAAATTAGCAGTTGAGCATATTATGCTGGATGTATTACGAGATTGTTTATGGGAATTTCGAAGTTCGGGGAAATTTCCAAGTGATGAGATTTATTTGAGGCGGTTGCAGTTGTTAGTGGAATGAAAAAACTTGCTGCGCAAGTTTACAAGGTTTTCGTGTAATTATTTATCCACCCCTGAGCGTCTTCACCCTCTTTACGGTCAAACCGGAAATGAGGGGGAAGACACTAACTTTTCCTGTCAGGATGACAGGAGATTAGAAATAAACGCCAATCTGCGCCAGGATAGTATTTTGCACTGAGCCTTGCGCATTGTTGGTGCAGAAAGTCAGGTTGTCAGCATTATCGATGCAAATGCCGCCAGCGGTATCGGTTGATGCGTAATTAATATCATGCCGGTACTCTATGCTTTCGATTGTGTTTTTCCACACCGATATGTTCCAAACAGCGCGGTAGGAGTTTTTCGGTAATCCAGCTGCCAATGCTTGCCAGGTTTCATCATAGGATAATGCGAATGAAGACGGCTTGGTAAAGGCACGGAAATTATAAGCACCTTCTAAATGTAGCGCTTTAGGACGGGCGCCTTGACTATTGAAAGTTAAGTTATTGGGGTTAAACCGGTTGAGTGCAGATAAATATTCCGCGTTGAAGTCATAGCTACCCAAAGTCAGACGGCCATGAACATCGCCAGCGGGTACGCGGTTGAGCAACTGCTCGGTCTGGTCGCTGATGGCAAACCCTTGGAATGAACCCAAGCCTGCGCCGGTATCTTGTAAACCTTGCGATTCAGCTAAGTCATTGACAACACTGGCGCCCACCAATCCTGAGATTTTATCGGTTTTAAACTTGTAATCAATATTGGCGCCACCGTTATCAATACGGCGGTTTTCATCGATGGTATTGCCACTAAATGCATAAACGCTCGTGTTGAAACCGCCTTTAGCAAAGCCCAACTGAACTGCGCGTGTCCGGATGCGGCCCAAAATTTGCGGTAAAGTGCTGGAAACAAAATAGCTGCTGTAGTAACCGAAAGGCACATATATCTGGCCCATGGTTAAATAAAGTGGTGATTTCTTTAAATTACCAATGGTTAGAAAGCCACGATTGACGTATAGGCGGGAATTGCCTTCACGATTGCCATTGCCTTCCAAGGTGGGATCCAATGGGGAGTCATCATAATTGAAGGTCATATAACCGAAGGCCCAATCACTGACTTGTGCGTAGGTATCTAATTCTGCAGCACTTAAGTCCACATCACTTTGCTTAGAGCCAACATAGGGGTCCTGCCAGATGATCTGGCTTTCCAATTTACCGCTCAATGCAACTACGGGGCTGTCTTTGTAAGCTTCATATAAATCGGCATGTTGCGTCTCATAGTCGGCGCGCCATCTTAAGAAAGTCAGGTCTTCGTTCATCGTTGAAGCAATTACGATCAGATCAGAGGCGTCATAAGCGGTACGACGTCCGACATAGGGGGCACTAATAACATAATTACCTAAGATTGGCCTGCTATTTGGGCCGCCATTGGCTGCAACTTGACTAGCGGCATTTTTATTTGTTTTGGCGTGTTTGGTAGAAGCGGTATTTGGGGATTGGGTATTGGTTTGCGCTTTGGTTTTTTTCATCTGGTTAATTTCTTTCTGCAAACTTTCCACTTGTTTTTGCAGCGCAACCGTTTGTGCTGTTACTTGTTTTAGTTCATTTTCGAGTTGTAACGAATTGTTATCCGCGGCATAGCTGCTGACAGCGGACATGCCTAAAACAAAGCTTAATGCGATGATCTTTTTAGAAAAAGTCACAGTTTTCCCCTATTTTTTTGATAAAAATTTTAAAACGCCCTACAAAAAACGCAGCGAAGGGTAGCCGCTGGCAGTACGAAAGTCAATACTGTAAAATTTCAAAATTTCTGGCGAAATTTTCTAAAGTGTTGTTTGGGTTTTTCAATAATTGATGGTGTGGCAGCACTCGAAAAATTTGAATTTGGAGTCGTTATTAAATGTTACGAATAAAAAAACCTGATGATTGGCATGTGCATTTGCGCGATGACGATTTTTTAGATTTGACGGTAAAACATGCGGAGCAATCTTTTTCACGCATTTTGGCGATGCCGAATTTAAATCCTCCTTTGACGACAGTAGCAGCAGTTTTAGCTTATGAAGAACGCATTTTAAAAATAGCAAAAACATTAAAACCGTGTTTTGCGCTTTATTTGACCGATGATTTTTCGATTAATGAAATTTTTAAAGCAGCTGAAATTTCGTCTATTATTGCTTGCAAACTTTATCCGAAGGGCGCAACAACGCATTCGAGTTATGGTGTGAGTGATATAAATAAAATTGAAAAAATTTTAAAAGCGATGGAAGAAACGGGTTTAGTGTTAGCGATCCATGGTGAAGTCACTGATCCTTCAGTGGACATTTTTGAGCGTGAGAAAAAATTTATCGAAACACATTTAATACAAATTATTCAAAAATTCCCACGGTTAAAAATTGTTTTAGAACATGTGACCTCAGAATTTGGCGTAAATTTTATTAAACAATGCCCTTCGCATATTGCTGCCACGATCACCGCACATCATATGATTTTAACGCGGGATGATTTATTGGCTAATGGTTTAAAACCGCATTTTTATTGCTTACCCGTTGTCAAAAAAGAATCTGACCGCAAGGCCTTAATTGCGGCAGCAATGAGTGGCGACCGGCATTTCTTTTTTGGTAGCGATAGCGCGCCGCATTTAAAACATAAAAAAGAAAGCAGTTTGTGCGCGGCAGGTATTTACTCACAACCCTGCGCATTGGAAACGCTGGCGGAAATTTTTGAAAAGGAAGGTGCTTTAAATAATCTGGAAAAATTTACGAGTATTCATGGCGCAGAATTTTATGATTTAGAAGTCAATGAAGAAATGATTAGTTTAAAAAAAGAGCCTTGGCAGATACCGGGGATTTATGAAATTAATGGTGGGGAGTTGGTGCCTTTTCGGGCTGGAGAGACGATTTCCTGGAAAGTTATTTAAAAATACTCATATCTCATTAGAGCCTGTTTAAAATTGCTACTCAACCATCCTTGGCCGGTTAGATCCCGCCCTTCAGGCGGGATGACGGGATCGCGGGATGAAAAACAAATTACAACTGATCAGCGTTTTCAGCTAAGTAGCTGGCAACACCTTCGGCGGTAGCTTTCATGCCTTTAGCACCTTGGTTCCAATTCGCTGGGCATACTTCGCCGTGGGCTTCGTGATATTGCAAGGCATCGACCAAGCGGATCAATTCGCCAATATTACGGCCTAAAGGCAAATCATTGACGATTTGAGAGCGAATCACACCATTCTTATCAATAAGGAAAGTACCGCGCAAGGCAACTGCCGCATCGGGGTGTTCGACGCCATAAGTTTGGCATATGCGGTGATTGACATCCGCTATCATGGTGTATTGCACTGGGCCGATACCGCCTTTTTCTACCGGTGTATTCCGCCAGGCGCTATGGGTAAATTGCGAATCAATCGAAATAGCAATCACTTCAACATTACGCTTTTTAAATTCATCGACACGATTATTCAATGCAATTAATTCAGAAGGACATACGAAAGTAAAATCTAAAGGATAAAAAACCAACAATGCGTATTTACCGGCAGTTTGACTAGATAATTGATATTTATCATGTATTTTGCCATCAGCAGCAACAGCCGCAGCGGTAAAATCCGGGGCTTTTCTACCAACAATGGCACCACAAATATGTTCAGGCTGATTCATGCTCAATACCTCTATAAATGAAACGAGGGCGCTATTTTAATCTAGCCAGCTGGATTTGCCAACTTAATAAGGGCCTTTTGGGCCTTATCAAAGTGGGTGGAAACTCTCTTAGCTACATTGACATATGTTTTATTTATAAAAGTAATCATAGGACGAAGTTCCACCTACAATTTTGTGAATGGTTGTTATATTTGCCAGACAAACAATTGACTTTGATGAGATCCGAAGGATCTCATAGCAATAAATGCTTCTAAGTTAATAATTTTTTCGTTATGCTCTTTCGCCGAGACAATTATGTGTTATGTTCATATTCTAATCAGGTTAACTAGGAGATTTTATGAATTTTGAACTACCGAAACTTCCCTTTGCCATGGATGCACTAGCACCTTATATTTCCAAGGAAACTCTAGAATATCATTACGGCAAACATCATGCGGCTTATGTCAATAAATTGAATCAGCTGATTCCTGGCAGTAAATTTGAAAACATGGGATTGGAAGAAATTATTGTCAAATCTTCTGGCCCGATTTTCAATAATGCCGCTCAGGTTTGGAACCATACTTTTTATTGGCATTGTTTGAAGCCGCAAGGTGGTGGTGAAGCCCATGGTAATTTGGCAGAAGCCATTAAGGCGAGCTTTGGCTCTTATCAAGCTTTTAAAGAAAAATTTTCGCAAGCGGCGGTGGGCCAATTTGGTTCTGGTTGGGCCTGGTTAGTTAAAAATGAAGATGGCTCATTAGAAATTTACAGCACGCCCAACGCAAATAATCCTATGCTGGATGATAAAGTGGCAATTTTAACTTGCGATGTTTGGGAACACGCGTACTATATCGATACACGCAATGATCGTGCCAAATATGTTGAGAATTTTTGGCAAGTCGTTAATTGGGAATTTGCTAATAATAATTTTAATAGCTAAAACAGATAGCCCTTGCTTAGGATGAGTGAGGGCTTTTTAGTAACCTTCAAGTAAATTTGACGACGATATTACAAGCAATCAAATCACTAGAGCCTGTTTACAATTGCTTTTTCTACTGCAAAAAGCAATTGTAAACAGGCCCTAATTTTTTAAATTATTCCTCAACAAAGCTATCAGCGCCGCTGCAAGAAGAATTTAATAAATTAACGCGGCAAATCCATTGATCATAAATCTCTTTTGCGCTCGGAAAGTCATTAGCTTCAAGATATGACTTGACTTTAGCTTGAATGTAATCTGGTAATTGATGAAACATATCTACTCTTTTTTCTTCTGCTGGGTCAAATTGATTCATACCCAAACTCGTTTTTTGATTTCTGATCGGTTACTTTAACAAACAGATATGAATAAAAATGTAAGCTTTCAGAGGGAGTGTTTGTAAGACATTTGCTATAAAAACAGCTTAAGAGAAAATTAAATAGCAAATAAAGATGAATTCGGTTTAGAGAAATAAGAGCAATTGCTTGATTTAATTGAGGTTTTCTTCTTTGGTTAACGTTTGTTCAATATGATTAAACCAAGGAGCATCACGGTAATTTTTTAAAGATTCTTTTAGCAAAAGCACCTGATGATTTTCACCAAAGCGATGAATGAAAACCAGATTATCTTTGAAAGCTTCTGGCAGCTGAGCTGGCTGTTGAATTTGTTGTGCATAAATTTTGGCAAGTTGTATTGCTTCCACCAAACGATGCGCAACTGTTTGTTTTATGTGCAAAACTTCGCCTTTATCTACGCTATGCTCAGTTAAAAAAGCGCTCAATTGCAGATAAAAATCTTTGAAGCCTGAATAGTAACTTACTTTGAACAAACTGGCTTGCTCCTCCATGTCATACTTAATTTGATGCAATTTTTCCAATAACTCAGCGGGGGTGGCGCGTTTGATCGAAGCTGGGCGAAGACCTAATTGTTTAATCTTGTTGATGCGTTCAGAAGAGCTCAATTGCCGTTTTAGCCATTTACGGTATTGAGCAATAAACTTGAGCGCCTGAGGCAAAAACAATGACATGATAAGTCCTTAGATTTAAATTTTTTCAATACTATAAGCTGAAAAGATTAAAATAATGTTAATAATGCAATAGCTTACGCTACAAGATAATACTACTAGAGCATGCGATTGAATTGCTTTTTACACTGAAAAAAGCAACTATTAACGCTTGTTTACCAATGCCTTTCGCCACGAAAAAGCATTGGTAAGCAAGTGCTAAGCAGCATAACCCGTTGATCAAGATAAGGAAAATTGTTTGTTTAACAATGTCATAAAAGAAAAATTAAGTTTGCATCAAAAACGCTTAAAAATGGTTTCTTTGCGTCAACTATTTGAGCTAAATCCTCGGCGTTTCGATGAAATGTGCTTTTTACTCGAAGACATGGCGATCGATTTTTCGAAAAACTGCATTGATCAAAGCGCCTTAAATGATTTGTTGCTGCTGGCAACCGATACCGGCCTTGCAAGCGCTTTAAAAAAATTATCAACAGGGGATCTTGTTAATTTTTCTGAAAAGCGCGCCGCTACGCATCTTCTGTTGCGTCATCAACTCGCTGAGCAATTGCCAACCGAGCAAACGGAGCCGGTCAACCGGATGCTGACCTGGGCAGAATTGATTAGAGAAAAACACTGGCTAGGCGCCAACAACCAAACGATCACTGATTTGGTTGTATTAGGCATCGGTGGCTCACGCTGGGGTGCGCAATTAGTTGTTACGGCATTATCAAATTATTGTCAGAAAGATTTAACTTGTCACTTTGTCAGCAGCCTCGACCCACTGGCGTTTGAAGAACTATTAAAACAGCTTGACCCCTACCGAACTTTATTTGTGATTGCGACTAAATCGTTTACCACTATTGAGACCCTGAGCAATGCTGCTGTAGCAAAAAAATGGTGGTTAAATGTAGTCAAAAATTCTAATGATCTTAATAAACATTTTATTGCCATCACAGAAGATCGGGAAAAAGCAGCACTGTGGGGGATCGATCCCGAGAATATTTTATGGGTGCCAGAAAGTATTGGTGGACGATTTTCTGTTTGGTCAGCTATGGGTTTTCCAGCAGCTGTCATGCTGGGTAAAAAACATTTCTTGGATTTTATTCAAGGCGGCCATGAGTACGATAACTATTGCTTGAATACAGGATTTGCAAAAAATGCCGCAGTTATTCATGCTCTATTAACCATTTGGTATGTTAATTTTTGGCACACGCATAGTAATGCTATTTTAGCTTATGATTTCCGTTTATTTTGGTTACCGAATTATTTGCAGCAACTGATTATGGAAAGCAATGGTAAAAATTTTGATCAATACGCCAAGCCGATTAATTATGCTACTGCTGCAGCGATTTGGGGCAGTCATGGCCCAGATGCGCAACACACATTCTTTCAGCATTTATTGCAAAGCCAGGAAATGATTCCGATTGATTTTATTGTGACAGCTAAAACCCCTGCTCATGAAAAACAACAGCATGATTTAATGTTTAAAAATTATTTAGCGCAAAGCCAGGCGTTGGCATTTGGTTGCGAATTGGACGAAGTAAAAAATTTTATTGGCAATAAATATTCGAATGAAGCAGAAATGTTACAAGCAGCCGCTTATCGTGTAGTTTCAGGCAATAAGCCGCATACTAGCATTCTCATAAATGAATTAAGCCCGAAAACTTTAGGCAAACTACTAGCGCATTATGAAATGAAAACTTATATCGAAAGTATTTTATGGGGTTTGAATTGCTTTGATCAGCCAGGAGTGGAATTAGGCAAGACAATTTTGAAACAGTTGCAATCAGAACAAAGAGAGCCTCATATTTCTGTTACAGGACTTATGAAAATTTATCGACAATTTAAGGAATAATTATGCGCTGCACTGCTTACTGCACAGCTCAAAAATATAATTTGCCAAACATTCATCAAGCAATGAAACGTAACGACATTGAAATGAGCTTACAGCGCAATGTGCTTGAATTGTATTATATTGATCAGCGCGCCGAGGTTTTTATTTTTGATCACGGTTGTTTTGTCGCCTGGAATTTTACTAAAAGCCAGGAGCAAATTTTGGTTAAGTTTTTGATGGACTTTGCGATTAATCCTTTGGAAAAAATTGAAATTGATCGTTTTAGTTATCGAATTAATGATAAAACAAAAATTGCCTCCCATCCACGGCACAATATTGACATTATTTCACTGGAAGAAGATCAAAGCCAAATCAAACTCGCGATTAGTTATGGATTAGCGCAATCGGTAAAATTAGAATCCTACGAAGAAGCAATCAGAAAAATCATCGACAAAAACCAATCGATTACTGAAAATCTCGCCACCAAAGGCAAAATCAAATTAACTGGCCGTGCTATTTCCAAACGTATGGGTGAAATTTTTTTAGAACGCAGTATTGTTAATTTAAGTAGCGAATACTTGGATATGCCTGAATTTTTTTGGGAACATCCCAGCACAGAAAACTATTATTTGATGGTAGAAAAGTTTCTCGATATCAATCAACGCGTTGCCGCTCTCAACCGTAAACTGGATGTGCTACATGAATTATTTGATATGTTGACCACACAATTACAACATCGTCATTCTTCCTTACTTGAAATGATTATTATTATTTTAATTGGAACGGAAATTATTATTAGTTTGTTTCATATTACTATTTGATGAATGTGTTAAAGATTATTGCTATTTTGATCACCCCTCATCCGCCCTTACGGGCACCTTCTCCCACAAGGGGAGAAGGGACTTTTCAAAGTTCAGTAGCTTTTCATAATAAGGCTTATTTTATAGCATTAAACTTTATTCCAGCAGCAGATGTGCCCATCAGTTGGCCTTCTCCCCTTGTGGGAGAAGTTGCCCGTAAGGGCGGATGAGGGGTAGTCAATAGAATTTTCCTAAAACCACACATTTGCTAAGCTATTGCTGCATGGGATCCATATAGGAGCGAATACGATGGCGCCAACCTGGCAGCCAACGCCAGAGCGACATATAAGCCGGTGCTTGCTCGACGCGTCGCGTCAGCACCTGATCTGCCGCCCAGCTAAATTGCTGCATACGGGAATAATTTGACGGCGCGTAACGCATCATTTCTAACACCTGTAATAATCCCCAGCCAGTTTGGCTGCTATAGCCAATGCCTTCGCCTTTGAAATTAATATAATCGGTTAGCGCATAAATGCCGGTTGGCGTTGAAGCAATCCGATTAAACTGATAGCGAATATAGGGACGTTCTTCAGGCGGGACACTGGCAAGCATGCGTGGTAGCGCACGCTGCATTCTTTCAATCATGTAACGCGCTTGCCAATACATGGTCGCCATGAGAAATTGGCGCAAACTCAACATTAATGGGCTATATTGCGAAGCATAAAAATCTTCGCGGCTGATCCAGGGACAATGGGGGATGCTTTCGGTAATCAGCCAATTAGGAACACGAACGCCATGCGACTGCATATAATGCAATAAATTGGCAAAACCGCCTGCTTCATGCAAATGCGTACCAATGGGATACCAGACAAAATGACCAATACCGACAGAGGCAAAATTTTCGCCATCGTTCCAGTCGGTCAAACCTTCTATACTGCCACCGCTTTCGTTATACCAGATTTTTGCCGCAATTCTTAAGGTTTCAGTCGAAGAAACAGAAACATTTGCCGTAATTTGCAGCGACATGATTAAAAAAAATAAGCAGATTAATTTTTTAATCATAACGGGCTTCCTTAAAATGATACAAAGTAATTCTATCCGAGCCAACGCGATCATGAATAGCTGCTAAAGTCGAATATTGCCATCTTCTATCAGCAAACGCTTTTACAGTGGGAACCGGTGACGTATGATAATCGAAGGCCCTAGAGTTAAAGCAGGTAGTCATAAGATAATGAGTCACACCATACCTGATCATCCATTCTGGTACTTCTCATTAAATGCCTACGGAGAATTTCAGGTAAGGCAAATTCTGTTTCGTTGGCACCAGGAAAGACAACTGAATTCAAGTCTGGTTTTATTCTGCTGCTGGTATTCGCTCAACAACATGGGATCTTTAACGCCAACAGAAATTAAACAATTAATCGATGCGACTGAATCCTGGCATCGGATGATTGTTGAACCTTTGCAAAAATTGCGTGATCAAATCATGCAAAACAGCAAATTACAACATTGCATTGGCATCGCTCGCGGCACGGCGCAAGACGCCATGCAAATCGAGACACTAATAATGGCAGGGATTTTTTTGAAAAAACCTTTGCGCAGCAAACGCAGCCCGGCACAAAAGGCAGTGCAAATGATACGTAGTATCATGATCTACTGCAAAATGATGCAAATTGAATTTGATTCAAATTTAAATGAAGATATCAATATTTTAACAAACGCTTTTATTGCTGAACTCAACAGCATTGAAATCCGTAATATCAGCCAAACCGTGAAAATCGAATTGCAAAAACTTAAAATCAAACCTTGGTACCAGCAGTTGACTTTGGCAATTTAATGATAATTTAGTTAAAGTAAAGCAAATGAAATTAATAAAGTTTTTGCCATTAATTAATCTCTTCTTAAGGTTAAATCATTAGACTGCGGCAATATTTAATTCCCCTTTAACAAATCAGGTCGAATTATGGTGACAAAAGACAGCAATGAAACATTAGAAAAATTCGCGGCTGCCACAAACAAGAAAGTTTTGTGGTCACAAGCGGATTTAGATGTTAAAGATCGCCTGATGACAGAAATGATCCCTTGGTGCAAACGCCAAGGTGACATCGCCGTATTAGAACGCGGCGACATTCTTGCTTCCAACCCCAGCTCCCGTGCGGTACAAAACTGCAAAATTGTGATGATTAACAAGAGCTTACGACCGGGACGCGTGTTAGCCGCAACGCAAAATCTGATTAATATCCTACTGGCCAACGCACCCGATGTAGAGTTTAAAACTCACATCAGCAGTAATGAAAACGTTTCAGTTCAGCAACAGCGGCTGCGTAGCTTGGTAAAAGAAGCTTTACAAGTCAAGGCAAGCGATATTCACATTGAAGTACGCGGCCCTCGCGCCTGCATCCGCTTTCGCAAACATGGCGAACTATATCTTTATGCGGAGTGGCTACCCAATGTCGCCCGTGAAATTGCCTCGGTTGCCTTTAACAAAGAAACTGATCATGCCGGTACACACTTCAATCCGATGGTCCCACAAAATGCCTCCATGCCGCTGCATATTGAAGGCCGCGAAGTGCGTTTGCGTTTAGCTAGTTTGCCGGCGCACACCGGCTTTGACATGGTGATGCGGATACTGGATACCGACAATCAAAGCGTTCCCGATTTGCAAGAATTGGGCTACAGCCAACGCCAATTTGACTTGATCAAAAAAGCCGTTTTACTGCCTCACGGCGCTATTATTGTCTCTGGCCCCACGGGTTCTGGTAAAACCACAACGCTCGCCAGCTGCATGAAAATGGTCGATAGTGACCGGAAAATTTACACGATTGAAGACCCTATCGAAAAATTAATCAGCAATGCGACGCAGGTCCCTGTGAATACCGACCACGTCGAACGGGATTTCGCCAGCATGGGCCGCTCGGCACTGCGTATGGACCCCGACATCATTGTTCTCGGTGAAATGCGTGACGAAGATACCGCCAGCGTGATGGTGCGTGCTTCCATCACTGGCCACTTGGTGTTTTCCACGCTGCATACCAACACTGCGACTGCTATTGTGACACGCCTGCATGACATGGGAATTAGCCTGGGTTTACTTTCAGACCCCAACTTGCTGGCCTGCTTGATCTGCCAACGTTTGGTTCCCAAATTATGCGCAGCTTGCTCGGTCCCCATCGAACAATCCGCACCACACTTTGAGCGCTTGCCCCATTGGAAAGCTGTGTTTGGCGCCAAAGAACTCAGTAAATTCCGCGCCCGTGGCAGCAGCTGCGATACTTGTAAAGGCCTGGGCATCAGCGGCCGTACTGTTGTCGCTGAGATCATCTGGGTTGATGAAAGCAGCCGCCATTTTATTCAAAAAGGCGATGTTTTAGGTTGGGAAAAATATCTGCGCACTCACGGCTGGACCACCTACCGCGATCAGGCTCTAAACCTGGTTAAACAGGGTATCTGTGATATTCTGGACGCTGAAAAAGTCGTCGGTCAATTTAATCCGGCGAACCTGGAACAAACTTTTGACTACAGCACACTGGATTAAAGATACACAATATGGCTCTTGATCTAGAAACACGCCTTTATAAATTATTATTCAGCCGCGCAGAACAGCAATCTTTTTTGGAAGATTTGTGTTTGCTGGTTGAGGATGGCATTCCGGTCAACCAGGCCGTCAGCACAATACACCAGATTGCAAAAGGCCCACTCAAGCCAATGACTAAACACTTACTAGAGCAGATTGCTCAAGGACGCAATGTGGCCGATGGCTTGATTGGCTGGTTTCCTCCGACCACCGTGGAGATCATTCGCGCCGGTGAGGAAGGTGGCAAATTAGTTGAAACCATACAAAACGCGTCCAAGGCGCTTGCGGTACGCGGCAACATTCTAAGCTCCTTGCTGGGATCATTACTTTATCCTACTGCCGTTTTATTACTCGCGTTTGCAGTCACCGTGTTTATCCGCAATTCTGTTTTTGTTAACTTTACTCAGATTCGTCCACTAGAAGAATGGCCCACTGCAGGAAAGCTGCTTTATCACTGGGCAACTTTTTTACAAGATTGGTGGTGGCTGATTTTATTGTTTATTCTGCTGATAGTTATATTGACAGTCGAAGTCTTACGTAATGTCACTGGCCCGGCTCGGCAATTGATTGATCGCATTCCCCTTTTATCACTGTATCGTTTAAACGCCGCAGCTCGCTTGATGGAAACTTTAGGGCTATTGATTTCCAATGGATTGGCTTTTAAAAAATCACTTTCCTTGTTACAAACAAGCGCTAGCCGTTATTTAGCCTGGCATTTATTGTTGATGGAATATCGGCTTAGCGGCGGTAAAGAAAACATTGCGGAAGTACTCGATACCGGCTTGATACCTGAAGCAGATTTGCTAAGACTCAAAGCCATTGCCAAAGGCCGTGGCTTTGACCATGCACTGGTGCGCATGGGCAAGCAAGCCAGCGACCGGAATGAAAAATTTGTCAAGCTGGTTGGAAGAATCATCGGCGGTGTTTTATTGGGGGCAAGCGCAGGTTACGCGATGTTTATGATTGTTTCGATTTATGAAGTGGGTTCTTATGTTGGAAGTTAGATTCTGCTAATAGGGGATTTTTATGCTACGAAAAAAATCGCAAACAACCTATCCAATTTATATCAGCTTGTGGCTAATTTAATGGTAATTTAAGCTTTACACACTATATTGCCCAGCCATTAGCAAGATAAACGAAGAGTATCTGTTTATTTTGGCTAACGATTGGTATATAAACTTTTTAAACTTAAACGAGGCTATTTCAAATGTTAATGAAACTTATTCGCAAAAATCAAAATGGTATCGGCTTGCTGGAACTGATGCTTTCACTTGGTATTATCGCCATCCTGTTAGTCATGGCTACCCGTTATTTCGTCGTGACCAGTCGAAACGAAAAAGTCAATCGCGCTGTTAGCCAGATCAACTCGGTAATAGCAGGCGTCGGCAATTGGAAGGGCAGCAAACCAAACTATGCAAATCTCAGTGTAACAGAACTTAATAAATACGGATTATTAGCTGCAGCTGATGTCAGTCAAACAGGTGATGATAATAATAAAACAGATGTAATCATCAGTCCTTTCAATACCGATGCTACCGTAGCGCCAAGCGCTGATAACAATTCATTTGACATTGTATATACTGGTATTCCTAATTGGGCTTGCGAAGGCTTGGCTGCTAAATTCAGTTCGGGTGGTATATGTGCTTCGGGTACTGATACAGGTACTTTTACTTACAATTCTGCAAACGCCAATTAAAAATCGGCCCATGCGCCAACAAGATGGCACGACATTACTGGAAACACTCTTCGTTTTCATCGTAATCGCCGCCATCTTGTTTTTTGGCATTAATCGTTTTCTCAATTATAAAAAACAAGCGCAAATCGCTGTCATTAAGCAAAACATTAATATCATTGCAGATGCGATTAATGAATATTATTTCTTGAATTGCAAAGCGAGCGACAGCAGTTTTAGCGTCAGCATGGCGCAATTAAGACAGCAAAATTTATTATCCGGTTTAGCTGAAAGTTCATTGTTAGTAAAAAGCGGCGACGAGCAATATAGCATCAGCACCCAAAAAATCGGCAATACTGTGCTGACGCAAAAGCCAATTTATCATTTTAATATTCAGGCCACTTTGATTAACTCGATTAAAGATGCTGAGTATTATCAATCAGAATTAGGCGCCAATAGCATTACCCAAAATACGCTGAATTGGCTGCATGTTCCTTCGTATCCGCGCACAAACTATAATCGGGTACAATCGGTAAATAATGCAAATTTACAATTTTTTAAAGAAACCGCTGTAGGGGGCAATCCCCAAGATCAACCTTGCGCTTATTGAGAAAATTTACTGATGCAGAAAAAGACGGCTTATTCTTTGATCGAAATTCTTTTGGTCATCAGCATATTAGCTGTTAGCGCCACATTGCTGATTAATCATTTTCAAAGAGAAGCAGAACAAAAAAAAGTTGATCTTTTAGTCAAGGAATTTGAAACTTTATTTCAAGGATTTAAAACTTATTGCATACAACATGGTAGTTTTGGCACAAATCCGGCAGACGGATGGTATCCAAATTTCTCTGACGTACAGCTCCCTTATTTACCTTTTAGCTCAGAAGCTTGGCGTAAAAACCCTTATTATATTAGTAACCCTTGGGGCTATCGATTCGAGGAACGTACTGCATTGCAGGATGGCGATCCAAAAACCATTACCAAAGTTTACGGATTACGCACTGAAGTCCCCACTAGAGAAATTGCAAACCAGGTAGCCGCACGCCTGCCATTTGCAATTGTTGATCCAAGCACAAATAAAGTGACTGCTTACATCCCGATCCCGGGTCAAGAAATGGCGGGAAAAAGTGGCAATTCAATTTACCGCATCTATAGTATCGGTCAAGCACGCAGTAATGAGTTTGATGTTCCGGTTAATTGCCCACAAAATTGGACGCCCGGTGTTTTAACTGGTATTGGTGGTTTTCAACCCGATTACTCGGCATCTGCAAAAGACTTATATCGTGTTTGGGAAATTTCTATTAATGGAAGCCTCATTAATGCTAAAACGCTACGTATTAAAGCGATTTTTCAAGGCGCCACAAAAAACGTTGCTTATTCTCCAATCAATATGTCACAACATCCTTTATTAATAAATTATATTACCTACTGTAAAAGTCCCTAAGGCAAGCGATGAAAAATATTCCGATTTTACCTGATCAAAAAATTTTAGCAGCGCTCGATGATTTTAAATCCATTTGTTTTATGATTTTAGATCAAAAAAATACAGCTAAAGAAACTGCTTCAAAAAATATTGAACAACTTGAGCGTGAATATCTCCGATTAAAATCTTTATTAGCAACAAGCAAATTAGAAATTTTCAGCCTGGAATTTTATTCCGCCATTAACGAAATCACTCAACGTATTTCAGCCTTGCGCATCAATCACGCATCCAGCCTTAATTACCCCGGTTTGAACATTATTTTAAATGCATTTAACGATCTGGCTGTTGAACAGGTTTATAAACATCCCTTGCTTGCTTCCCAACTGACAAGCGAAATTCTGCCCTACCCTCCTGTTACTTGGCCGCATGCAGGCATGAGTGAGCAAGAAATTTTTAACAATTTGGATCAATTAAAAGATTTTGTGCATCAAGCCACGGAATTAGCTGCCAAAGCCAGCCAAAGGTCATCTGAAACGGATCAGAAAATCCTGGATGAATGGGCACAAAAAAACACTAAAAATTCAGCAAAAGATGCTGATTTTATTGACACCGTTATGGGGGATTCCCTAGCGCTCGTAGTGGTAGGCGCTGCTGCCGCATTACTGGCAGATCGTGCGGCGCGCGCAGCCGCTGATTTCGATTCGATGTTGAAAGATGCAAAAAATTACCTAAAGCGAGAAAACAAATGAAAAAATTTCTTGCGATCGGCATCCTGGAAATATTATTAGTGCTTTCAGTTATTGCAGTTTTGATTATTGCAATTACTAATTATTATTTTGTTACTCAACGCAATCATTTAATTTTATCAAGTGTTAATCAAATCATGCGTTTGAATATCGGTATCCAGGATTGGAAAGGTAAACAAAAGGATTATACCGGTTTATCAGTTGAAGCACTCGCCGATATTGGCGCATTTAATAAAACCGAATACAGCAGCACCGATAAAAAGCTCTATAGCCCCTTCAATACACCCGTTAGCATTATGCCCATGCTGGCAAATCAACACTACAGCATTATTATCAACGCGCTGCCTGACTGGGCTTGTAAAAATCTGGTTTCAAAATTTAAACCCGATAGCAATGATAATAACTACAAGGTCGACTGCATCATGAATAGCTTTATTTATTTGGGGAAATAATTCATGCGGCGAGTTTTTCAGGCTTATACCTTAACAGAAATTTTATTAGTGATTGTGATTATCGCTTTGTTAAGCATTATGTCAGTGACGATTTACTTAAAACGCGCTGATAATGCAAAACTTGAGAGAGCTGCTGCGGAATTGGAAATCTTAAATCAAGCAGCCAGCAACTATTTTATCCAGACCAATCAATGGCCAGCCAGCGATGGCGAATCCACGACCATTACTGATGATTTTGCAGCTTTTATACCTCTGAAAGTGGAGACTAATAAAACCATCCTAAATCCTTGGGGCTACCCCTATACTTTTAATGGCTACATGTGGTTTAGCAATGATCCAGTCAATGAATCTAAATACAAACAAAAATTCTACGTTAAAACCACGTTGCCAAATCCAACATTAGCAGACCGCCTAGCCAACATGCTGCCTTTCACCAGCTATAATCAAGACCCGAATGATCCCCAGTCAGTAGCACTGTATTCCTCTTTGCCTGGAATTTCTCCGCTGCAAAACGTTGAAGCGCTATCGCTGATAAAATCGATCAGCACACTTGAATTAAGCAAAAAAACAGAAGAGTCGATTGATTGCGCCGCCAACAGAAAACCTGGACTGATTGCAGGTCTCAGCGGCTTTACCGTCAGCGTGTACGATGGAACTCAAGGAGATAAGCAACTGCTTTTAATTGAACAATTAAACCTGAATATCAGCCCCACATCCAGCAGCAATGTGCTAGAAATTAATCCCGTTTATATCGGCGGCTTTTATGATAGAAGTAGGAATTACCAAAGTTCTGGCGCAATCAGTGAACCCATTAAAGTATCTGCCATTACTTTTTGCAATAATCCATGAAAATTTTACTAGGGTCTGTTTAATGAGATTTCAAACATGCAGCAGTTAAAAATAAACGCATTTACATTGATAGAAACCCTGCTCATTATTGCCGTGCTGGCTGTGCTGATCACTGCAAGCATAGAAAGCTACATAACCCATTCACGCAACTTTAAAATCGATAAAACCGCGCAAGAAATACAATATTTGATGCAAGCAGCTAGCGCCTATTACAACGAATCTGCAACGAATGGCGCCACGCCAATATGGCCAGCCAAAAATGGCTACACCGATAAAATTCCCGCCGACTTCAAACGCTATGTGCCAGTAGATGCCAGCGCCTACCAAGGAGAAAGCATCAGCAATACTTATGGCTTCTATTACCAAATCAGCGGCCTGCCCGAAGCAAATAAAGCCGATTTCCGCGTAAAAACTCAGGTGCCTGATGTCAACGTTGCCAATTTAATCGCCAAAAAATTACCTTACGGCGCAGTGCTCAGCCAAGGCGAGAAAACCTACGTCGAAGCCGGCGTTTATCCACCAGGCTCCCAACTTATTGATAATGACCCTTCCGGCTTTACCATTAAAAAAATAGGCACTTACACTTTCAGCATCCCCGAGCCTTTCATCTTAACGCTCAATTGCCCTATAGGACAAAACGCAAATGCAATTGCGATGGTAACTGCGTTAAAACAACACAAAGATCGTGCCGCATACTGGCTCTATTACAAAGTTGATATCGAAACGCAAGTCTTGATCGACTCCTCTGGATTAAATTACATAACTTTTACACCCACCTATGAATCAAAAACTCAGGACCTAAGAATCGTCCCTATTCCAGCTTATTTCACCATGTCTTATATGGTTTATTGCGAGAAAAGCAAAGCTCCTATTTAATGTCTATTTAAGCCTGAGTTAGATAAAATTCAGCTTCCTGGCGTAAAGCGCTTCTATATCGACTTAAGTGATAAAGCTTCTTTAAATATATGCAAGAAATAATAATACGTAATTATACTAAAACATTTAATAAAATTGTTTCAATTGCTTTTAGGGCAATGGACCGGCTCGATGCTGATGCGTCAAAAAAAATCTTTTCTATTTTAGAAAAACATATAGAGATCATTCAAGCAATTAATCCTGGTATAAATCAGCGAGGTAAAAAAAGGCATACTGAGCATTTTACTAATTTAACTAATTTTAGTAATGAAGTTTCAAAAGCTTTACAGGAATTAGTAAATACTTTTCAAGAAAAAGAAACCAAGAGCAGTAATAAACCACTCAATCGAGAAAAATTAAGTCTCCTAAACAGCCTGGGCCAATATCAGCTGGCTTTAACTCTTACCATAAAGAAACTTTCTTCAAGTACTACAAACGCTTCAAGGAGCGCTGTTAAAAAACCACTTTATAGCGAAGTTAGAGAAGAAGCTAAAAAACACATGGGGCACAATCCTGCCATTGCTACAATAAATATCCCATTTGATTTGAGTTTAAATACAGAAAATCAAAAGCGTTTAGCGTCAGCAAGAGAGAAACTAAATGAAAAGTCAGATAACAATACCAGCAGCAGTTCAAATTCCTCCTCCGTTTTAGCATCTCCCATTGAACCTATATCTAAGTCTGAACAATCTGATTTTAACGATGAAACTGTTCAAGCAAAGCTTAAAACTACTAAAACTATTAAAAAGAAACATCAGACTAGACCTACTAGAGAAAGCCCTACTTTAATATTAGAAGGGGAAACAAAAAATGGATCGGGCAGTGACAGTCAAACTACTGATCAAAATACATTATTAGAATTAGAAAATAATTTTACAGTTGCACCAGCTCATGAAATTACCCCTCTTGATCCTTATGAGGAAACTCAAAAACCACCTGATTCTTTGCCACCGACAAAACCAAAAGAAAAGATCTTAATAGCAGAAGAAGAAGGATTAAAAAAATTACATGCTTATGAAGAGCTGCCTCTAGCATGGAGAAACACGATCGAAGGCGTCATTAGCGCGAATGCGCAAGGACCTGAACGCACCTGGCCTCAATTTTGGAAAATGGTAGCTATTAAATCGTTAGTGGTGGCCCCTTTATACGCGGGTTTTATCACGCTAGGTATTTTTACCGGGAAAATTCTCATTGCACCCTTAATTAACGAACTCGGCGGCGTATTGTTTGATGCTGCAGCCAAGCTAGGTCCGATTGCGCCAGACTATCCCAGCAGTAATCAGCTGATGGAAGAAGCACTGGATAGGTTTTTGCAAACACTAGGCATCGATATTGGCTTAAATTCTATTTACCTGGCTTTTGGCATGCATGCCGCAGCGCATCGTTATAGTCAGCAGCAAGTATTGGCAAATATAACAGTAAAAAATTTAAGAGAGATGGCTGAAGCGTTATTAAAATCTAATGAAGAAGAATATCAACCAGGTCAGGTTGATTTAGATCAAGAGAACGAGCAGACAGAACAAGAAGATAACCTGCCCACCATTGCAGGTATAGCTGAAAAAATAGACGCTACCTATGGTTTGCGTGGACCCATTGGAAAACTCAATAAATATTTCAGCAAAAAAGTCGATAAATTATTTGGCGCTCAAAAAAATGAAGATCAAGCAGGTGAGACACAACCCTTATTGCCAACATCTACCCAGGCGCAAAAACAACCATCAGTAAAACCCAAAAAAAATCGCAACGGAAATTTCATCGACGGCAAATTAAGCGTCTATGAATTAGCCTTGCTTCGCTTAAAAGCGCATAAGCGTGGCAATCACACTGAATCTTCTTATGCAGATGATGTCATTATTGAAATTTTTCTGCTTGCTTATAATGGCTTCGATGCCTATACCGCGACAGATTATTCATCAAATTATTTTAAAACTGGTCTTTTAAAAAAAGAGCAACGGCAAGGGATTGAAGGCAATACTGAATTAGCAAAAAAATTATTTTCTGATTATTTGGAAACAATTTATTCTCTTGATAAAAATGCCTATGCTGAAATCGCTGGTGCAATATTAGTTTCTTTAAAAGACAAGCTAAAAACTAATGCGGAATCTTCTGGAATTGATGCTCTTATCCCTGGAATAACAGCAGTAAAAGAAGGAGAAAAAAAAGCGCTTGAAGAACTAATACAATTAGAAATTGAGCATAATAGAATACTGTCACAACAATCCAATTCAACCCACGAAGCCAAACCGAAACCTACTGAAATTACTTTTGAATATTTATTAAACCCTGACGACAAGCTAAAACCATCAGAGCATGCTGCCTGGAAAGCTCTTACCGAACATGAAATTTTAAATAAAGCAGAAACTGAAATTTTATATGGCATCCTCGACTATAACCAGGAAAGAAAAAGCAGCATTGGATCTATTATCACCATAGTGACTTCCTTCGTTGCAGCCACATTTTTGGTGCCATGGGCGTCCAGTGATGCTTTGCAATCGATTGGCGAGTCCAACATCGGGAAAGGAAATACAAAACTAGATACGTTTGAAGTCCTTGCGCAAAAATTCGATTCTGTCGCAAATAATGAAGGCTTGCTGGCTGGCAGCGCCGCTATAAAAACAACCGTATGGGGCGCATGGAAAGGCATATTTCACGGCAAAAGCTGGTGGAGACAAAGATATATTTTATCCAATAATCAAAATGCCATCTGCGCCTTACTTGCTGCAGACATTGCCTCCCCTACGAAAACACATTCACTGTCAGAAAAAAGTTTTGTCACTTCATCTACCGCGACGACACGGTTTTTATACCAAGCCTTTATAAAGGCGCCGCGCCAAAACTATGGCAATATTTCAGCCACTTCAGAAAGCGTAGGCCGTACCTTATTTCTCGCAGCGCACGGCATGTCAAAAAAAGCTGACGAATTTAAATACAATGATGATCAATCATACGTGCCTGTAAAAAAACAGTCTGCATTCGATGGTGATGCGACTAAATCTTTTACTTGCTTTAAAAGAATACTTTCTTTAATGGAAGAAGATTTTTCTTCAATAGCAAAAGATTCAAATAGTTCAGCCGATGACAAAAAAACGCTTCAAAGCCAACAAACCCAACAATTAGCTTCATTAATCATGGGTTATATGAATGCCCAGCCACCTAAACCTGTCAGCACGGCCAGCAATTGGACGTTCGGGCTGGCAGATTGGTTTTCCAGAAAAGATTCAGCTGAAATCGCTAAAATTAATTTAATTAAAGCGAAATTTATCAATAGTTTAGTGGGATTGATAAATAACCCAGAGAAGAACGCTTCAAAAAATTTAGAAAAAAACACCAGGGAAGCTCAACCGGATTTGCTCACAGCAGCTCTTAAAAGCATTAAACCAGATGAGCTTAAAAAATGGAAAAAAACTTTTGAGCAAACGACGACGCCTGGTGATGAAATTAGCAAGGCGAAAGGCTACATTCAAACACTGCTTGATGGAAAATTTTTTGAAGAAAAGGATAAACATGGCGAAACTCAAATTCATAAAAGTAGTTCCATCCTCAAAGAAATTGATCCGCCTAAAACATTGCCAAAAGAAGAAAAAGTTGAAACTCCATTAGAGCAAAATAGAAATGAAAAACCCCCTGAAACACGGGATCAAGGACAACAAGCAGAGAAATACTCCCCAACTCTTGATGAAGTAATTATTGCTAACATTGATGATATACAAACTTCTTTGGACTGGCTTGAAAAAGCCAGTCTTGAACCTGAAATTAAAGAAGGCAAACAGGAAATTGGTCAGGAACTTAACCTTGATGATATAAAGCTTGATTTAACTCAACCAAATGATAAAAATCAATTTATAGATGAAGCAAAAACCGTTTTTAGCCAAATTTTTGCACTCAAGCCTAATCAAGCAAATGACGCAAAAAAAGCTGGCTTAATGCAGGAATTAGCCGGAATTATTGCTAGCAAATCTTCAAAATTAGAGGATTTTAGTTTCAAACATCTGGTACAAGCAGAAGCTGATAAAATAATCCAAAAAAACCAAAGTCCTCTAGGACAGTTAGCAGCATTTGATCAACTGGCTAGCCTAAGTGTAGGCAAACTACCTGAAAACTCTTTTTTTTCACAGTTACTAACCTCTAAACAAATCACTCACTTTAAAAAACTAGCAGAAGCTGCTTTTACTGAGATACTGAATTCGGATAAGTTAAAATCTGTTGAACAATTAAAACAATTTAGACGACTGGATCAGTTAATTCATGGAAAATTGCGGATTACTGACATTAGTTCTCTTGATGAAGAAGATAAAACAATACTAGTTCATAATACCGGTGAAATAACCATGGGATTCAAACATCTTATCAGAAGAGCATTAAATATTTCCGATCCCAAGCAAAAATCAGGAGACAGAGAAAATAAATTATTCAACATATTTTCTACTGAGCCGAACCCCTATCTCTATCGTTTATTGGTAGAAGAAGAAAAAACAGTGAAGGATGAAAAAAAAGAGCCGCGCTTGCATCTTCTGATTTCAAATACAACTAAAAAACCTCCGCTAGATTTTGAAACTTTATTAAAACATACGTGGGAGTTTTGCAAAGATACCTCATCGCATGAAAAAGACGATAAAAGAAAAGCAAAATCCACTAGCGTTAATCCCGAAGTTAGAATCAAAAATTTTATTATGCGAATTACCAATTTATTTTTTGCACTACCTGAGGATTATTACAATTTTTTTGCTAAAAAATATAATCTTGTTGATCCAAAATTTTGGGAAGAAATGATTCAGTTTCTTGTCAAAGTAACTATGGAAGATTTTTCAGAAGAAGAAGCTTTAATTTTCAAAGAGCGATTATTGAATAGCTTGCATTTATTGTTAACTGAGAAGAAACAGATTTTTGATAATTTCACACAAGTTCAGAATGATAATATCATTCCGCATCTCCCCTCTATTGTTCAATCTGAGCAGATAAAACTTTATTTTTCGTTAATTGGTGATACTAATTTTAAGCAAGACAAATCAGAAATATACCCTAATGACTCCAAATTACAACAATTACAACAATTACAACGATTGGAGGGCTATATTGGAGTTCGCTGTGAAAGAGAAGCCGATTTAGCTGCTATCATTAATTTGATGACTGATGATAAAGTAGTGAATCCAGACGAATTTAATAAAATTTTAGATCGAAACGAACTGATAACCATTTTAGGACAAAAACTTACGTCGTTCAGCAATAAAAAGACAGTTGACCCTAAAGAAGATTATATAAATATTTTCGTTGAAAATTTATACAACAAATATGTTGCCGCTAAAAAAGCAGCGAGGCCATCCTGGGTTAAATTATCTAGCTGGGCTGCCCCAGCCATTCAACCGCAACCAAGCGTTGCAGTCGCCATTAGTCGCTTAAGTAGGTTTTTTGAAAAATTGGAGTTTAGTGGCGTAAAATTAACAGGTTTGCAAACCTCTTTTTTCGCTAGTCTCGCTCAATTCAAGAATCAAGACCCAAAATTTATCGATTGGATCTTGGAAAGCCGAAAAAATGAATTCAAAGGCACGCCTGATCCTTTTGAACTTTTTGAATTTATACCAAGCGCCCCCACCAATAGCCACAGCACTTCTTTTCAAAAAACTTAGTAAAACAAATGCCTTAAGCTAAACCCAATACACAAACACAAACAACGCCAACCACAACACATCAATAAAATGCCAATACCAGGAAATCGCCCCCACCGCAAAACTATTCTCCGGTGAAAATTCATTCCGGAAGCCGCGGTAAATTAAAGTCAGCACCATCACAATCCCCACCAACACGTGTGTCGCATGCACACCGGTCAGCATAAAAAAGGTCGCGCCGTAAATACCGGAGCTCATTAAAATGCCTTTTTGTGTATAGGCAATACCATATTCATGAATTTGCAGCATAATAAAAGCGATGCTTAAAAGCAGCGTCATAAAAAAGCCGATGATCATTTGATGTTTACGGTTCATCAGAAGCGACCAGTAAGCCCAAGTGATAGTGACGTCACTTAGCATTAAGGCCAAAGTGTTTAAAGCGGGCACACCCCAAGGATCGAGCGCTGCTTTAGCGGTAGCGTATTGACTGGTATCCGGTGATGCTAAAGCGGGCCAAACCCCTTGAAAATCGGGCCAAAGCAAAAGATGCGTCATCGCGCCATGGCCTTCGCCGCCAAGCCAGGGGACTGAAAACATGCGGGCATAAAATAACGCGCCAAAAAAACTACCGAAAAACATCAATTCGGTAAAAATAAACCAGAAAACTGCCCAGCGAAACGCTGAATTTAATTGCGCATCATCATGCCCCTTATTTTCCGCAATCACATCGCGGAACCAGCCATAAATCATGTAACTTAAGATGAATGTGCCTAACAGAAAACTAAATGGCCCCAAACTTTGGTTTTGAAGCCAATTAACAATGCCAAAAGCAATAAAAAATAAAGCAATCGAGCCAACAATCGGCCAATAACTCGGCGCAGGGCCGTGATGAGCGTGTGAATGATCGGACATATCGTTTCCCTTTAAAACAAATAAAATTAATGTGAATTTAAATTTTCATCAGCGCAATGAATAAAAACCTCGTCTTCATCTACTGCTAAATTTTCGACTACATCAGTCAATTCAGTTGGAGTTTATGAAAATGGTTTTTTATTACCCCTCATCCGCCCTATCGGGCACCTTCTCCCACAAGGGGAGAAG
>CAYTUN010000002.1:0-58646 GCA_964441315.1 uncultured Gammaproteobacteria bacterium
TTATTTTATTGGCAGATGTCATCAAAGTTGTCCTTCTCCCCTTGCGGGAGAAGGTGCCCCAACGGGGCGGATGAGGGGTGATTTAAAATCTAAATTCAAAGTTTCAAATTCAACCTGGCGGCAAAATTCCTACCAACACGTCAACTGTATTCTGAGGTTTATTTGAACGATGCCGTTCAACCTGCATCACTCCCAAATTAATTAAATTCGGATATTTTTGATAAACCTCTGATGGAAAATCTTTGCCATCAGATTCGAGCCATAAAAAAATCGCACCGGATTTTTTCATTTGATCAATATCAATGCCTGGACTTTTGACCGGGTCCCAATCAATAAAAACCTGGGGTTTTTCTTTGCCATAATGTAAAACATAGCCTGCTAAATAACGATTACCCGCAACATATGCCAGTGGTTTTTGATAACGCGACTGCCAAATATTTTCAATATTTTCGGCAAAATTTTTGGCAGGAAAGTTTCCACTGGAATCGCTATTTGGCTTAGTCATTGCATAACTATAACCAATAGCATAAGCCGCAAAAATTAATACAACAGGAACCAGCACCTGACATAGTTTTTTCGGCGTCACTACCGGTTTTAATAAAGTCACTGCTAATAAACCAGCGAGTGATAATAATGGCATGCCCCAAAGCGTATGCAGTTGCCAACCAGTAATTAAACCAAGCAAAATCGTAATAATAAAAGTTCCTGTCGCCGTAAATAAAATAAACGAGCGATCAAATTCGGAAATTTCAATTAACATTTGACGTGGCAGGCCAATAAAAACAAAGCTCAAGACGATTAATGCTATCGCCAAATTGATTAATTGCAATAATCCAAAACGTAAGCTTGGCATAATATATTGCCAAAGATTAAACGCCTGATTATCGGAAACGCGATTGAATGCATATTGCACGGTAATAAATTCGTGCTGATAAAGCCAAATCACATGAGGCAGTACCAGGCAAATAAAAACAATAAAGGAAATATATAAACCTGCGGATTTAAAACTTAAGCGAGCTTGTTTATTAACAATTAAAAAAAGTAATAAAGTGATCAAAAAAATGACAGCGTAATATTTCGTCATTAAAGCCAAAGCAGAAAAAATTCCAACAATAATCCAGTCGCGAATTTTTTGTTGCATCAAGGCGCGATAAAAAAATAAAGTGATTAAAGGCCACAAACCTAATTCAATGACATTATCATTAAAATCCACCGCCGCTAAGCTGTAATATTGGATCACTTCCAAAACAATCACAGCCAATAATGCCTGCAGCGGAAGTAACCATTTGCGCCCGAGACGATAAACTGCCAGCAATCCCGCAACAACAAATAATTGGCTAAATAAATAAACCAGCCAATCCTGCCCCTGACTTAAGTTCAATGCAAAATGTGTCAACCAAGCATTCATCCAAGGATTACGATCATAGCCCCAATCTAAGTGCTGCCCCCATACCGCGCCTTCTAAAGAATCCATCGGCAGGGCATAACGCAGTGTGGCTGGCAATAAAGTCCAGATAAAAACATGCAGCACGCAGAGCGTGCTGAAAAGGGTGTTGGCTAGTTTGCGATGTGGTACAGGGTTACCCGTCATCATCATTGCACTTAGTGGGTGGCGGGCATTGATTTAGGATTTTTTTCTTGCGCATCGTTTTGAAATTGCGCTTCGCAGTGAGTTTCTTTGATAAACCAGATGGATGCGATTAGAGCGATAATTGATGAGATCGGCACCAGGGCCAGTGCATAGTGATAATCATGCACATTATAGCTGGGCGCATTTTTAAACATTGAGCCATCCCACATCGCTTTGAGTATTAGACCTGCGATAGGTTGCAGCATAGTGCCGCCAATAATCACTGCCATGTTTTGAAAGCCAATGGCGGTACCGGCAACATTGTGATTATTAATGTCTTTAATGACGCCAAAACTCACTGCCTGGCCGGAAGAAGCAACACCAAAGAAAAACAAGAGAACATACATTGCCATGATAGAAATGCTGGGGAAATAAATCAGCCAGACAGAAGAAATCAAACCGATCACGGCGCAGATAATCAAAGGAATTTTACGGCTGCCGATATGGTCCGACCACCAGCCAAATGCAGCATTGCCAATACCAACACCTACCCAGAGTAAAATACTAGATAATGCCGCCTGCTCAGGGCTGATATTAAAACGCACCACTAAGAAAGGAATGCCGAATAAGCCAGCGAATAAAACAATTGGCGACCAGATACCGAAAGCATAAATCGCTGCCCACCAGTTCTGCATTTTAGACATTACCCGCTTTAAGCGCGTAAATTCGCTCATCGTTTCCGTGCTGGAAAGTGAGTGTGAGCGGCTGCTGTGGTTTTCACCTGGCTTAGGGCTTTTTGCGCGTTCACGAATCAAGAGCGCCATCATTAACATGCCAAGAAAACCGACTATGGCAAATACGACAGTGGTCGGGCGCCAGCCAAAGGCATTAGCGGCATAAGCAATCGGCGCCTGGCCAACGATGGCGCCAACGCAGCCCATAAACTGGACGATACCCACATTTAGCGCAAAATATTGCGGCGGGAACCAACGCGCGGCGATGACTAAAGAACCAACAAAAGCAAACGCGCCTGAAAAACCGACCAAGAAAAATGCGAGGTTGGCAATAAAAAGGTTGGGCGCGAGCGCGAATAATAAAGTACCGAGTGAACAAACTCCCATTGCCGAAGTGAGCAGAAGTCTCACGCCAAAGCGATCGTACAAAAGCCCCACCGGCACTTGCATGCTGACATAGCCATAATAAAAAAGTGAAGTTAAAAATCCGAGACCCGCAGCCGACATATTAAAATCGCGCATTAATTCTTGGGTAATCGCACTGGGGATCGTGCGAATCGCAAATTCGTAAAGATAGAAAAATACGCCGAGACTAAAAACAATAATCGCAAACGCGTATTTGTGTTGATTTTTTTGTGTCGAATTTTCCATGGGGGTCGATTCTATACTGCAAGTTTTGGAGAATCAACAACCACCTTTGCAGCTTCGCTGCAAAGCAAAGTGTTGGTCGGGCGAGTTGCGAGTTTGTTAATTTGATATTTTTTGCTTGGAAAATTATGCTCTTTGTCATTGCGAGCGAAGCGCGGCAATCTCCTGAGTGCGAGAGGCTGTGATGTTAATTTGAAATTAGGGGATTGCTTCGCTTTGCTCGCAATGACAAAGGGTGATTAATATGCATTATAAATGGCAAAATTCGATTGAAACCATCTGCAACGAAGAAAAAATTTGCTCGTGGTTAATTTATAAAAATTCAATGACTGCGGCATTAAATCAATTAACGCAAAATCAATTAGTCATTGAAATATTAGCTGAAAAATTTGTCGATCAAGATTGGCAACGTGAAACTTTGCTTTTGGCTGATAATAAACCGTTGATGTATGCGATTAGCCGGTTTCCTGAAAATACTTATTTAAATTGCAAACTGGAATTAAATCACTTGGGACAAAAATCTTTGGGTGCGACTTTAATTGATAAAGAAAGTTTTCCAAAAAGAAATTTTATTTTTGCGGAAATAAAAATCGACGATGAAAATTTAAAAACATTTGCGCCATTTCACTCTGAAAGAAAATTTTGTTACTTGCGTCAAAGTGAGCTCAGCATTAAACAGCAGCCATTAATTTTAACGGAATATTTTTTACCCCATTTGCTGGATTGGATCGCCAATTCACCGCGAATTTTATGACCCAGTCCAAAGTTAATTTCACTTATGAAATCCTCCGCTTGATGCGTGTCGACCGTCCCATCGGCTATTTATTATTGCTTTGGCCAACCTGGTGGGCGCTCTGGCTCGCGGCTGGCGGGGTGCCGCCATTGAAGTTGCTAGTCATTTTTACCGGCGGGGTAATTCTCATGCGCTCGGCGGGTTGTGTGATTAATGATTTTGCTGATCGCAAAATTGATCCAGAAGTCGCTCGCACCAAAAATCGCCCTTTGGCAAAAGGGGCGATAAGCCCGAGGGTGGCAATTGCTGTGTTTCTGGTTTTGATTACGATCGCTGGCAGTTTACTGGTTTTTTTGAATAACCTGACTCGGCTGCTTGCTCTGATAGCGGTTTTAATTACTCTTATTTATCCCTTTTGCAAACGCTTTTTCATCTTACCGCAACTGGTCTTAGGCAGCGCCTTTGCCATGAGCGTGCCGATGTCTTTTGCCGCCACATTGGGCAGCATCCCCTGGACTGCCTGGTGGCTTTTCGCGGCGGTGGTGGTTTGGACTTTTGTTTATGATACGTTTTATGCGATGGTGGATCAGGCCGATGATGCAAAGGTAGGGGTTTATAGTTCAGCGCTGTTTTTGGGAAAACACGCGCTCTGGGTCACTAGCCTCTTACAGCTTGTATTTGTTTTACAGCTCTCAGCTCTAGGTAGTTTTATGCAGCTTGATTGGAGGTATCAATTGGGCGCATTAGGCGCTTGCCTATTATCGCTTTACCAGCAATATTTGCTGAGAAAAGGGCAATCTCAGGATTACTTTAAGGCATTTAGTAATAATAGTTGGCTGGGTTTGATAGTATGGCTGGGAATATGGGTAGGTTTACATAAATAAATTATCTGTTGTAAGTGAAAAATACTATTTTAATCTTTCTTTAAGCCACAAAGTACATACTCATCACTAGCTCAATCGGATTTGACCGGTTAAGATTGCAATTAACTTTAATTAATTATTTGAGAAAAATTATGGGAACAGAAGTATTAAAACCCGCAGCTATACAACCATCTTTTCAAGGGTATTTATCAGATTCAACTGCTGTTCAAAATATATCTCGATCGGAGCTGCACAAAGATCTTTTATTGCTTCAAGGTATGTATGGAAAATTGACGGTTTTTCTTACTGAAGTTAGCAACGAAAGAACTCTTGTGGAAGATATTGCTCGTTTATACAAGACGAATGTTGAAGAACGACGGGGTTATCTCCATGTACATTTTGATGATAAGGATTTAGAGAACCTCAAAATCAAATCTAATAAACTAAGCAATCTACTTGAAGCGGCCCTTAAAGATAAAAAAAATCAAGAAGAAGAAGCCAAGCTTTCAGCTGCAGTCGGTCTCTTAAAAAAAATGATCAGTGAAATTGATCTAGTTAAAAATACAAGACAAGCGCAAATTACTGCAGAATATCTAAAAGAAAACTCCGCACTTAAATTATTCAAAAAAGATGCTGATGGCTACTACCAAGTCATCACAGTGCCTGATAATAAACAGCAGGAGATAGCGCAAAATTTACAGCAACGTAACCATCAAAGCTTCCGTGTCTGGACCAGCAGTGTTTCTGGAAATGAGACATTAATAGCGGCTGAAAATGAACCTGCTTGTATTGAAGCAATGGCGAATTATCTGATTGAAAAATGCAAACAAGACCCCACTAAAACAGTTTTCATCAAAGAAGGCAAGCCAAATGAAAAAGAGATCGTTTTAAAGCTTTGCGCGCGTGCGGGCGTAATCGTCAAAAGCTGTGGCGGACAAGGGGGTTGGCCAAGCCCAAGCTTAAAAGCACTGCATGAAGCACTTGCTCACTTTAAGAACGTTGAAAGAATTGATATTTCTGATTGGGCAGCAGTATTACGCCGCTTCATGGAAAACTCCAAGCCTATTAAAAAGCCAGGTTTTATAGAAACATATCTTCCAGCCATCGCACCTATCACAGATATCATCACAGATATCGTCACACCAATAGATTTATTTAAGACCTATCTCAGCTGTTTTCAGCCTAATGATGAAGTGGTGATGAGAGTTTTAAATCTTTCTATAGCCAATATAGGAAGTGAAAAAGCAGCAGACATCAAAACTGCACAGCTAAATGCTATGAAAATATTTCGTGCATTGGATGGGGATGAGTCTACTAATTTTCTTAGTCAACACGCAGTTTTTAAAAAGCTGATTGAACTAGACCCAGATGGCAATAACGCAGAGGTCGCTCTTAAACGCCATGATCTTTATGCTTCTTGCATGCTCGATAAAGAAAATTTTACTGGAAATTTAAACTCGCTATTCAAACAAGTTTGCAAAATCCGGCATAAACTCGAATCTAAAAAAACTACAGAGAAGGCATTTGGTGACAAGCCAGTTGATTTTTCAACAGAAGAAGAAATTGCGAAGGATGAAAGCAAGGAGCTCATAAAAGCTCTAATCAAATATCCCGATTTCTTGAGCACTTTTATGAGAAGTTACCCTCAAGCAGGTCCGCTTCGTAAGTTGGTAATGAGCAACGCAACCGTTGAAGATCTACAAAAGCTTGTTGACAATATTCCAAATATTAAAAGTGGCGAAAAAGCAGGCACATTGCAGGGTCTCCTCAAAAGTTTTGGCGACGTTAAAGAAACTGTTTTGTTTGGATTTTTAGAAAATTCAAAACCAGATGTTCGCATAATGGTTATGACATATTTAAGCAAAGACCTGCGAAATAAAATCATAGCAAAAGAACTCGAGTTAGCTAAAACCGTATTGCTTGGCATGGTAAAGAAACCTTTGGATCATAAAAGCGCAATCATTGAGCTTTTTTCCGAATCTAACTCTGAAAATGCTATTAGTCTATTGATTGGTTATCCAAGTCCTAAAAAACCTAAAATCAGGTTATCTGATATTATAAAATCCTGTAAAGATCCAGAAATTTCTGAGATTTTTAATGGCATTCTTGCTGTAAGCAAGAATGCTGACAATAAGCTTGATCAAGCCCTATTTAATACCTGTGTAGGTAATTTTTTTCAATGCGTTGATGTTAATCCCGAAACGCGAAATGAATTCGGTAAGTCTTGGCAATCACTTAAAACTAATGGACTTATTAAAGAGCTCCGTGAAATTGAAACTTGCTTTTCGCTGACTCCTAAATTATTCGAGGTAGTAAAACTGCAAGAGATTGAGGCTGCAAAAGACACATTTATTCGATTATTAGAAACTTCCTCTGAAGGCACCTCAAAGCAAACTATTCTGCGCCAATTTTTACTTAAAGTTCCGTCAGTTTATCTGGAAGGCGCAAGTTTTAAAGCTATCACATACTTGGATGTCATGCCCAAATTGCCACCAAGCAAAATATATCTTATTCATAACGAAATAGTACAACTAAAAGAAGCTGAGCGAATTTTATTAACTAGTAAATTTATTCGCGCTTTAGATAGCTGCCCTCAATTTGATCTTAAAACTTTTTGGCAAGGTTTATCGGTTGAAACACGTAGAACTTATGAATCCTTTCTGACAGATTCACAAAAAACAACTTTGCGCGATGTAGAGGTTACATTTGTAAGAACTGCATTCATAAAATTACTTGAAATTGGAATTTTTTATGGAAATAGAATCAAACAGGCATCCAAAGAAAGCAAAATACCTATGCCTCTAATCCAACGAATGAAATCTGAGATAGTAACAAAATTAACTCAATATCTTTCAAATGACCCCAAGGCATATTCCAAGGATACGAGTTTTAAAACCATTAATGCCAAAGATATTATCAAAAGTATGGACAAGCATTCTATTTCCAACTTGCGTTATTTTATATTTGACTTCGTACATGGATTAAGAAAATCAGAAAGAGCAGAAATCGTTCCGCAATTATTTGTTGCTTTAGGGGACGCTAATGGTGAGTGCAAAAATGTTTGGAAAGATTTTTTAAATGATTATGTGGCGAATATCAATATCTTGGAAGCAATAACTGAATTGGATGAACCAACACAAGCAAGGATACTTCCTGATGTTTTTACTGCTTTAGATAGTGTGGAGGGTGCGTTCGCGCATCTATGGCAACATTTAGATTTGGATGAAAAGAAAAAGTATGCGCCGTACTTGAGCAGTAATCAAATTGAATTTCTAACGCAACAATTTAAGGAAAAAATACCTTCATATAATCCGCGTATAAACGAAGCCGGAGTTCATGTGGGGAATAATTTTTTACTGGAATTTGAGGACGACCTTGAAAAACGTTTCGCGATTTTGAAAGCAAAAACGAGACGTGATGATCCGCCCATCGCTATCGAACAAGAGGAAAAAGCACCTATGATTAATGGCGATAGTCTCGACGCATCCTCCATCAAAGAATACTTTGCACTAGTCGAGGGGAACCCACAGTTTATAAAGGGATTAATGGCCAAATTAACTCCTGATCGAATTTTATATTTATCCAATAAAATTGAAGCAATGCCACACAATGATAAAATTTTTATTTTGCCTGATCTCTATCGTAATATTCCAGATCAAAAACTGCCCGAAATTTTGGATAAAATACCCAGAGAACATACATTTAAGAAGAATTTAGAAGAATACTGCCGCATACATATATCAGAATCAAATTTAGAATCTAATAAAGAAGGTGATGTAAGTGACCCAGAAGAAACAGGATCCCCTCAACTTGGATCACCTACTCAGCATAGAAGCTGAGCTAAGCCTTTTTTAAATTTTTAAATAATTTGGGCTTGTTTGCCACTGTATTTTCTTTGCAAGAAAACCAATGTTTTGTGCAAAATAGCACCGCATTTAAAAAATGCATAATTGATATACGACGAAAATTTAGTGCTATTTCGCTATTAGGCTTTGATTTTTGCAGTCAGAAAAGCAGATGCTATTCGTGATGTATTTAAAGTGATGTATTTAAATTTAAGGCTAGTTACGCAAAATCCTGTTAATTTATTGGCGTTAATAACAGAAATTTTTATTCAAAATTTTATTACCGCCCCCGCCGAAACGAGGCCGAAAAACTGCTTTTTTTGTAAGAAGACAAATGCTCCCTCACCCGCCTCCGTTTCAGAAAATCATCTTCCGTAGGCGCGTAATTTTCTAAAGTAATATCATAATCCTCTGCCGCCATCCAGGCCGCCCATTTCATTAGACTGCTGCCGGAAAGAATTTCAAAAGAATACCAATCAAATCCTTTGGCTAAAGCCAACATGCTGTATGCGGTTGTGACTGCTTGATTAATGATCGTCCCCTGCTGCCCGCCGCCATCCTCATCATCAGGATCGCCATTACCATACAGTCGGATACCTGCCGAGGAGGACATGTGGATTCCATCGTACTGAATTTTCCAACCGCTATCGGCACGGTAACGTAAGGTTTCATTAAAGCGGTAAACACCGCCTGACATACTGGTTGCGGCAATTTCTAAATAAGGGTAATGCTCCAGCAAATAAATCAAATCGGATTCTTTGACAGGACGGCTCCAATCCAGGCGGCCTGCTTCAAAATCGTCCAGGCCTTGATTGCGGAGCGTCCAAATATTTTTTGCTATTTCATCGTCACGATTTGTCATATTTTTGCTAATTCTTCGATTAAAATTTCACGTAATGGGATTAGTTTAGCATGAAAAAAATGGCCGGTGTCGGGAAAAACTAGATAATGCGGCGGAGTTGGAAATTGCTTTACCCAGGCGCTGACTTGATTGTTAGGCACTACTTCATCATTTTCGCCTTGCACAATCCAGCAAGCTAAATCGGGAAAATCATCTAAAGAAAATTCAAAATGATTGACCGGTGGCGCGATTAAAACTAATTTTTCCGGCCCAATTTTTTTCGCAGCAGAAAAAGCAACATAACTACCAAAAGAAAATCCGGCGAGTGAAATTTTAGGATGGGAATATTTTTGCTTTATTTGTTCGATAATTTCTAATAAATCTTCCGTTTCACCGATTCCTTGGTCAAATATTCCTTCACTTTTACCAACGCCGCGAAAATTAAAGCGCAATGTATTAATGTTGAGTGAATTAAAAACTTTTACTAATGTGGTGACGACTTTATTTTGCATCGTGCCGCCTTGCAAAGAATGCGGATGGCAAACGATGGCGAATTTATCGGCGTCTGCGTTTTCCGGCTCTGACAATATGGCTTCGACATTGCCGGTTTTTGTTTTTAAAAATAATGGGGTTTCTTTTATTTTCATGATTGATTGATTAAATTTTTTTGAAAATTGGTTTTTATTACCCCTCATCCGGCCCGTTGGGCCACCTTCTCCCACAAGGGGAGAAGGCCAGCTTTAAAAACATCTGCCAAATTAAATAAAACTTGTGTAATTAAAACAAAACCTAGTGTAATCAAATAAAGCTTAGTGTAAGGAAATACGCCTATTTGTAAATTTCCATGGGGCAAGCCCTGTGGTTTTAAGCACTGTATAAAAAGCCATTGAACTTCGAAGAGGCCTTCTCCCCTTGTGGGAGAAGGTGGCCCAACGGGCCGGATGAGGGGTAATAAAACCATCTGCTCATCAATAATTAAAGCCACTTAAAAATCAAAGCCACTTAAATAAATCTTTACTTAACCGGCTGCATCCCTTGCAAAGTTTTTTGACTGCGGACCCAAGGGTTTTTCTCGCGTAGATTCGCTGGCAATTGATTTTTTGCGGCTTTGGCTGCTGCAGCAGTGGTGTAATTACCGGTCACTAAAATGTACCAGGTTTGTCCGTCGCGCGACATGCGATAGATGCGCGAATTTTTAAGACCGGAAGATTTTAATGAGGTGCGGATCGCATTTAAATTATTCGAAGCAGCTAATTGCAAAACAAATCCACTATCAATGCTATCAATGCGTTGCATTGATGAGGATTTTTTCTCGGCTTTTGCAGGAGCAGCGCGTGGCGCTGCTGTGGCGCGGGGAGGGTTTCGTTCGGGGCGTTTGATGGGTAGTTCTTTTACTACTATTTTTTGTGGGTTTGCTGTTGTTGCAGCTGGGGCTGCAACAATGGGTGTTGTGTTGGTTGAGGTAGTTGTTTCTGCTGGGGCGTTAATTTGGGATGCTGTTGTTGGCTCATTAATATGATTTGTCGTAGTAGTAGCGGAATTTTCCGGCATTGAATGCGTCAACGTTTCAGCAGCGTTAGTTGAGTTCAAATCGGTATTTCCAGAATTATTTAAAGTTTGATTTGCGGGAGTAGAAGCTTGCGCGCTTGTTTGTGCTGACGGATTAATCTCATTAACCTTATCGCTAGCGCTAACGTTAGCTTGACCACCATTGTCGCTATTTTGCTCCTGAGCTAGCGGCGCCGTTGATGCCGCATGCAATGCGGCATTCGGTTTCGTTAAATCTTTATGATGCTGCCAATACCAAATTAGCGCAAATAAGATGACTAATAATGTCAAACTAATCCAACGCACATGCGGATTGCGTTTGACATTTTCTTCTGATACTTGTTCGTTTTCAGTTTCGGGGGTTTTTTCCATTTTGATCCTTGGACGTTTTAAAATGTAATTTTGCATTTTTGCTAAATTACCAGAAGTTTTTTCATACAAAATTTCAAACGGTTCGATAAATTGCACGGCTTGTTCACGCATAAATTGATAAAACAATTCCGTTTCATGCTGCGTCAACGTATCGATATTAAAACAAGGCACTTGCACGCGGTCAGCCCAAATGCCTAATAAATTATTAATTCTGGCTTTTAATGCTGGTAATCCTACTAAAACAAAATAGAGATGATAATGCGTTGCTTTTTGCTCTTGTAAACATTGCATCATAAATGACATCGTCGCCAACGGCAGTTTTTCTGCATTATCAATTAAGTAGATTAATTTGCGTTGTTGTTGATTTAAATTAGCGACGGTATTGCTAATGGATTTATCGCGACTTCCGGCTTGTTTCGCTAAATCGGTTTGTAAAATTTCAGCGGTGAGATTTTCTGCATCTTCAAATACCAGCAAATTTTCTTTATCGGGACACTGATTGAAAAATTCTTTTATCAATGTCGATTTACCCACACCTTCGGCGCCGACCAATAAAACCAAAGGATCAAAGGTCTGCCTTAGGGCGAGCAGGTATTGGATATAGCGTTTGAATTGCTGGGAAGGGTAATAAATCGTGAGGGCCATAACGGTCAGAAATCTCAGTGAAAGTTGATGAATTAGGATAACGAATTTGGCAGCATTTTAAAACCCACAGCGGTCCCCGCTGAAACGTAATTACGGTATTGCATCAGCTTTTTTACCAACAGATGATGGGAGTATGAGTAAAAACCTTCATCAACCGCATGACCATTTTTTCAAGCGCTGCTTGAGTGACCCGCGTGTCGCTAAAGATTTTTTGCTACAGCATCTGCCGTCTGCGATTAAAAATGCGGTAGATTTTGATACGTTGAAGTTGAGCAAAAATTCGTTTATTGACCAGACATTTAAACATGCTGAAGTGGATGTGCTTTATCAAGCAAAAATTAATCAAGAAACTGGTTTCATCTATGTGTTACTAGAACACCAAAGCACAATTGATGCGCTATTGGCGTTTAGGCTGTTTAAATATTTAATTGCAATTATTGATCAACATTTGAAACAATCAAAGAATAAAGTTTTGCCTTTAGTTTATCCGCTGGTTTTTTATACCGGTGCTGCTGAATATAACGGCCCGAAAGATATTTTTAGTTTATTTGGTGCCCAATACGAACTGGCTAAATCGATTTGGCTCAAGCCTTTTCATTTAATAGATGCCAAACATATTCCTGAAGATAATTTAAAAGAACATTTCTGGGCCGGCATTATGCAATTCATTTTTAAGCATCGGATGCTGGGTGATTTTGTTGATGCGATGGAGCCATTTTTAATTTGGTTACGCGAAATTGAATTGGCTGGCGGCTATGATTTTGGATTGGATTTGTTAAAATATATCGCAGAATTCGATGAAAATGTTTATGGCGAAGAATTTATTCGATTGGCAAAAATTCATTTAAGTGATCAATTGAGGACTGAAACTATGACACTAAAAGAGCAATTTCAGCAACAGGGCTATCAGCAAGCATTAAGGGAAGCTATGACATTAAAAGAGCAGTTTCAGCAAGAAGGCTATAAACAAGGCATTCAACAAGGTATACAACAAGGCTTGGAGCAAGGCATAGAACAAGGCCTGGAGCAAGGCAAACAGAAAGGCGCTATGGAAGTGCAAGCAAAAATCGCCAAGGCAATGCTTGCAAATGGCCTGTCTGAAGTAATGATTGCCCAAATAACTGGCTTAGACTTAAAAGTTTTGCAAAACCTTATCAGAATCCAAGTTGAAACCAAGTAAAAAAATTAATCCACAATTTCCGGCGTGATAAAAATCAGCAATTCTCTGGTATTGTTTTCTTTTTCACGCTGTTTAAACAAACCACCGACTAAAGGAATTTTTCCTAAAACTGGAACACGCTCTTCTCGATTTTGCGCGCTTTGTTCGTAAATACCGCCTAATACAATCGTTTGATTATTTTGCGCTAAAACTTGTGTTTGAATTTGCTGGGTTTCAATTGCAGGTACGCCATTGACAGTAATTCGACTGACTTTATCCTGATTTAAGCTGAGTAATAATTGAATTTGATTGCGATTAGTAATTTCCGGCGTCACTTTCAAACCGAGTACGGCTTTTTTAAAAGCTACATTAGTGGCGCCACTGGAAGTTTTTTCTTGATAAGGAATTTCTTGGCCAGCTTCGATATAGGCAGCGACACCATTGGCAGTTAATAATTTGGGATGTGAAATTAATTTTCCATGGCCTTCTGCTTCTAAAGCAGCGATTTCCGCATCTAAAGTACTAGTGGAACCAAAGCGCGCTAAAGTAATGCGTGCTTCATTCGTTGATAAATTAATATTATTGCCGGTATTGGTATTATCGGTGCCAGTTTGATTTTGGTTGCTGGAAGTAAATTTCACGCCTAAGCGATTTAAATAATTGCGATCGACATTCACAATTCTTCCGGTAATACGAATCTGTTTCACCGGAACATCTAGAGCCGCAATAAATTGCCGTAATTTTAATAAATGCGTACGATCATCCTGCGCCCAAAGTTGGTTTGTCCTTGGATCAACGACCAACGAACCATCAGCAGATAACAAACCGGAAGTTTGTTTGACTAACTCCGCAATTTTATCCGCTTGCGCAAAACGCAAACGAAGCAGTTCAGGTTTAAAACCGGCAATTTCATCAGTTTCTGGCGAGATAAATAAAATATTATTATCCGTTTCGGCTTTTAAATTTTTCATCCGCAAAATCGCATTCAACGCCTGCTGCCAGCTGACATCTTTTAAATAAAGACTGACATCGCCTTTTACGGCGTCATCAATCATGATGTTATAATCGAGCTCATGCGCCAAGACTGTTAATAATTTTTTGACATCCACCGCCTGAAATTCCAAAGTCATTTTCTTATCGGCAGGGACAGGGACAGGCGTAGCCAAACTAAAATTTGAAATTATTAGCAAGCAAACAAAAATGTAAATCAAGCGGATATGATTAATATAAAATCTCCTCAGTTTTATTGCTTGCCGGCAATTGCAAAACAATACGATTGTTTTCAATAGTTAAAACCTGTGCTTTTTCCCAACCAATCACCTCATTTTGCTGAAGCAAAATCAGCTCTCCCATTGGCCCGGATAAAACTACCTGGTTACTGCCATGATTTAATTTTCCGACCCACTTAAACTCTTCCCAGGAATATTGAGATTGAATCGGTAAATTTTGCAGACGTTCCTCTGCAAATGGATTGGCATAAGTCGTTATGACACAAAAATAGAGAAAAATTAAATATATTTTCATAATGAACATCTAACTGATAATAAATTTTTGTTTGCATTAATCACTAATTTCTTTATCAAAAAATTATCCGGCAACGAAGATAATAGGTTTATAAAATCTGTATAACTGAATCGACATAAATAATCTTGCCCCCCATCTAAAAACTGGCATCCCGAATAATGAATCAACTGCGGCCCAAGCATAGCGCTTTCTGCCGCCACTAGGGTGGCAGAGGGCTTCAGTTGCATAGCAAAAAAAATCAACAGAAACAAATTTGTCGAAATCAATATCCAGCTCCATTTGTTAATTTTTTTCATAAAAACTCATCTTGAAACTTACACCTTCAGCTACAGCCTGATTTAAATTTTCATTCAATTTTAAACCGCTGATTGCAGCAAACTGCTTAGCAAAATAGCTGATCGATTTTTCGCTATAGCTAATTCCTGAGATCATTATCTCATCTGGTGTTAATGTTAAAGAATTGAGTCGCATATTTAATGGCAGAATTTGATCAAGTTTGTATAAAGTATCCAAGATTTTTTTAGCTTTTAACCCTTGTGAGGCTGATGACATTGGTATTGTTACTTTTTCCTGTTTTAATTGAAAATAGCCAATGTTTCCCAACAACAGAATTAGAAGAATAAAAATTAAAATTTTATTAATCGAAGTTTTATTTTGCGTTGCAAAATAATCAGTTAGCAAATTCATTCGTTTCTCTTAAATTTTTTCCAGGCTAAGTGAATCAAATTGCTGCCTTTTCTAATCAGGCTTGGCTGCTTCATCAGCTCATTGGCTAAAGATCCGACTAAAAATATTTGCGCGCCGTCATTAATGCTTATGGAATATTTTTTATTGATTTCCTCAGTTAAATTGAGCAGGGGCAAATTATAATCAGCCAACTCAAAATCCTGATTGGCCAAAATCTGTTTGGCGCCAGGAATAATTTGCTTGATTTTCACCATTGCATCTTCATTCGGATAACTTTGGCTAAAAATAATTTTTTCATGCGACATAAAAACTAGCAGGGTTTTTATTGCATTCGCAATATACAAATAAGGGGTTAGCACATGATTACAAAAATGCAGCGCCACCAGTTGTTGCAAAGCAAAAATATCGACGTGGATCGCTTTTAAATTTAATCCCGCATTGAGACAACGCTGAAAAACCTGATCGATTAACTTGCGTTTAACCAAAACATATTGCAATTTATCGCCATCAGGATTTTTTGTCAGCTGATAATCCATCACAAAATCTTCGGCTTTAGCGTTGAATGCCTTAGCCACCTGCAACCTCAACCAATTTAGTATTTGCGATGTTTTTAATTCTACTGGTACATCGATCGAACGAATCAGAATTTGATCAAAGCTCAACACATAACGCAGTGTATATTTTCCTAACTGATAGCGCTCCTTAAAAACCAACAATTGCTGTTCAATTGTTTTTTCTTCCATATCCGATAAATTTTCACTCACCAGCCGCGTAATTTTCCCCTGCTCTAAACAAACCAAATGAAAGCATTCCGCCTGAATGCAAAATGCTGCTATTTTTTTCGGCATAAAAAATCCAATTAATTTTTGTGCCAAGTCTAGAAATATTTCTGACGTCAACAATACCGTTCTTTTTCCTGTATTGACTAACAGGCCGCCTTTTGGGCGGCCTGAAAAGTACCGGTCAAGATATGAGGCACTAATCAAAAAATTTACGTAAAAATAAATTGATTACTGTGTAAACAAAAAAATAAACGTAGGGGGGATTAGCGCAGCGTAATCCACCGTTTTTTCCAATGCATGCCAAAAACGGTGGATTACGCTGCGCTAATCCCCCCTACAAATACCAAAGTCATTATTAAGATTATTGCCATTTGTCACAGCGTTCAAAGCAAACCAAAAATAAAAAAATTCTCGCCAAGCAAATAGATTATAGGTAAGGCACCTCGAGCCATAGCATCTCCCCGAAGTGGCACTAGCTCCCCCACCAATCCCCAAACCCACCCCCAACTCAAGCCATCACATTAAGAGGACGCAACTAAGCCTTTAGGATTTTGGCGGTAGGGGATTTTCAGACCGTAAAATACAGGGACGTATTTTCCGACCGCATGGACGCATCTTCGTCTGAAAATCCCCTACCGCCAAAATCCCTAGCACTCAGCCCCCGTCCTTTTAATGAGATGGCTGACACAAATCCTCGCCAACAAGTATAATTACGGCGTCCTAACCCCATTGAAGATCAAAGCCCGAATGAAATTCCTACAATTCCTAGCCCGCCAATCCGTGATTGCGCTTTTAAGTCTATTAATCAGCGTTTTAATTGTTGCTGGCTGTGTCTATTTTTATATGATGGTGCATTTGCCAAATGTGGATCAATTAAAAGATATGCGGATGCAGGTGCCGTTAAGGATTTATACGGCTGACGGGCAGCTGATTGCAGAATATGGCGAGAAAAAACGCATTCCAGTGACGATAGATCAAGTCCCGCAAACTTTAATTAATGCGATCGTTGCCACGGAAGATCAGCGCTTTTTTGAACATGGTGGTGTCGATCCCGTGGGTTTAGTCCGCGCGACAAAAGAATTATTACTTACCGGCAAAAAGTCCCAAGGCGCGAGCACCATTACCATGCAAGTAGCGCGCAACTTCTTTCTCAATCCGCAAAAAACTTATGCCAGAAAAATTAATGAAATTTTATTAGCGATTAAAATTAATCAAACTTTCAGCAAACAGCAAATTCTCGAACTGTATTTAAATAAAATTTATTTAGGCCAACGCGCTTATGGCGTCGCTGCGGCAGCGCAAATTTATTATGGTAAAAAATTAAATCAATTAACCTTGCCAGAAATGGCGATGATTGCCGGTTTACCGCAAGCGCCTTCGCGCGATAATCCGATTACCAATCCAGCCGCTGCCAAAGAACGTCGCAACCATGTTTTAGAACGCATGTTAGATGCGGGTTATATCAATCAGCAAACTTACCGCCAAGCGATCCAGGCGCCAGTCGATGATGTTTCCTATCATGGCGCGGAAATCCAGGTGAGTGCGCCTTATGTCGGCGAAATGGTCAAAGATATGTTGGTAGCGCAACTCGGCGAAGAGCGCACTTACACTGAAGGTCTAAAAGTCTATACGACCTTAAACCCAACTTTACAAAATGCTGCTGAAACCGCTTTAAAAAAAGGCCTGATTCAATATGACCAACGTCATGGCTGGCGCGGCGCTGAAGCAAACTGGTCAAAATCACCCAGCGATAGTTGGCCACAGCAATTGCAAGCGGTTCCTACTTTAGGCGGACTAATGCCCGCTGTGGTTTTACACACAACAGCACAAGATGCAACGTTATTGCTGAAAAACAACAACACCATCACCCTTCCCTGGTCGAGTATCGCCTGGGCAAAAGCCTATCGTGAAAGCAAATACCCGGGTGGCGCCCCTACTTCGGCCAATCAAATTTTAAAGAGCGGGGATCTGGTTCGCGTATTAAAAACCGATGACGGCTGGAAGCTGGCGCAATTGCCAAAAGTAGAAGGCGCAATTGTTTCACTCGATCCACGCGATGGCGCCATTTTAGCTTTGGATGGTGGCTTTAGTTTTGACCGCAGTCATTTTAATCGCGTCACGCAAGCGCTGCGCCAACCCGGTTCTAATTTCAAACCTTTTATTTATGCGGCAGCATTAGCCAAAGGATTCACTTTAGCAACCATTATTAATGACGCACCTTTGGTCATTAATGATACCGGTGATAAAAATAATTTATGGCGCCCACAAAATAATGAGCAAGAATTTTATGGGCCGACGCGGCTACGCGTTGGTTTAATTAAATCGCGTAATTTGGTTTCAATCCGTATTTTGCGCCAAATTGGCATTCCTTATGCTTTAAAATATGTAAATAATTTTGGTTTTGATTCGACAAAATTGCCGCGTGCATTATCTCTCGCTTTGGGTTCAGCTGATGTCACACCCTTGGAAATGGTGCGAGGTTATTCGGTATTTGCTAATGGTGGTTATTTAGTTAATCCTTATATTATTAATAAAATTGAAGATAACGATGGTAATTTAATTTATCAGGCTGCACCGAATGTAGTTTGTGTTGATAGCAACTGCGATGCTAATCAATTAAAACATCCGGCTGCGCGCACCGTTGACCCTGACGTGGCTTATTTAATTAATAATGCATTACAAGACGTGATTGAACATGGTACTGGTAGAGGCGCTCTAGTCATCGGCAGAAAAGATATCGCTGGAAAAACTGGAACGACCAATCAACAAATGGACGCTTGGTTTTCCGGATTCAATGCACACGTCGCAACGACTGTTTGGGTCGGTTTTGATCAACCGAAATCTTTATATGAATACGGCGCTGAAGCTGCCTTACCGATCTGGATTGATTACATGGAAGTGGCGCTAAAAGATCAACCGGAAGTAGTTTTACCGACACCGGCAGATATTGTGATGGTAAGAATTGATCCTGATACCGGATTACTTGCAGCGCCCGGTCAGAAAAATGCGATTTTTGAAATGTTTCGCAAAGATGATATTCCTTCGGAATCAGTGTCGTCTGGGGAACAGACCGAGCAGGCAACAGATAACGCTCCTGATTCTGGTGGGTTATTTTAATAATAATTAATTTAAATGAGGTAACTAATGAAAGAAGAATTAAAAACACAAGAACAAAAAAAACAACACTTAATGAGTATCTTAACTCCTCTCGAGACTAAGCTAAATAATTTGCAAGAGGAAATTAACTTATTTTATCCTAGTGCTAGACATATTTCGTTATTGCCTTTAACTAACAAAGAATTATCTGAGAAAATTGGAATTGGAAAAATTAATGAACTTGGATGCGAAAAAATCGTAACTTGTACAAATACTATTTTTGATAGTAAAGAAAAAATATCTGATATAAAAAACGAGATTACCGGGGAAATTACTAAAGAGCGTTTTGATAAAATTCAAGAAGAATTACTAAAAATCGATAACGATACTCAAAAATTTCCTGAGCTTATCACTACTTGTAGAAACAAAACGTTGGATTTATTAAACCAATATTTCCCATTATTAATCAGTAAGTTATCATTAGCTAATAAATCTATTATTGATTTAAAAGAACAAGTGGCTGGTTTAAAAGAACAAGTGGCTGATTTAAAAGATAAAGCACATAATTCAACATTTCGAAAATAGTTTTTTTAATTGAACTATTAAAACTCTTCTCAAAAAAAGGGGGCATACGCCCCCTTTTTTATTTACTGAACCATTTCCTTCAACTTCTTCAACGCTTTAATTTTCACAACATTGCGAGCTGGTTTTGCTTTGAAAGTGGTGGGCTCACCGGTAAAAGGATTAATACCTTTACGAGCTTTGGTGGCAGGTTTTCTTACAACACGGATTTTTAACAGGCCTGGGAAATTAAACTCGCCAGCGCCGCCTTTTTTAACATGCGCGCTAATAATTTCCTGGAGTGACTCGATAACGTGGCCAACTTCTTTACGTTTCAAGCTGGTCATATCAGCAATGTGGTTGAGCATTTCGGTTTTGGAATGCGCTTTTTTTACCAGACCCAGGCTTTTTACTGCTTTGGGTTTTTTATCAGCAGTTTTTTTTACTGCTTTTTTAGAAGCTTTAGGGGCAACCTTTTTTTTAGCCATTATAAATTTCCTCTTGAGTTATTTCCTATTTATTCTATTAATTTGGTCAAACCAAATTAATAAACCAATTATATTTCGAGCCGAAAAATACCATTATTTTTTAGAAAATGCATCATTTTTGAATAAAAAAGTTCGACATTGCTATTCGGTTTGAGCATAACATAGGAAAAGAGCGTGTTTTTTAAACAAGATTGCAGTAGGGGCCTGTTTACAATTTATTGCTGAAGACCAGAGGCCATCGACATGAGAAGTTTTTTAAGCGTTTTACTAGAATCAATTCGTTTAATAGCAGATTGGCGCAACTGAGTAAACGCGGGATTTTGCTGTAAAAATGCAGCTTTAATAAAATCGATACCATAATAATAATCCATAAATTCCAGGCTACGGGCACGTTGATAACGTCTTAAAAGTAAATAATCGGCAATTGCTTTCGGCTGTGAATTAAGTATCTGACTTAAACAAACTGCATCGGCAATGCCCAAATTCAAGCCCTGGCCAGCCAAGGGATGAATCGCATGCGCCGCATCACCAATTAAAACCAGGCCGGGTTTTACGCAATTTTTTACCCAAATTCTTTTTAAAGGATATTCACTTGGGGTTGAAATTAAATCTAGCTCGCCAAAATAACCCTGCGTTAATTGCATCAATTCCATTAACAAAGCTTCTTTTGGCATCGCATTTTTAGCTCTTGACCAAACTATTGCCCACTCAGTACCAGCCATATTTAAAGGCAAAAATGCCAAAATATTTTCCTGGTAAAAACGTTGCCAAGCTAAAAAAGGTCGCGCCAGTTCGCTTTTTACGACGGCAATAACAGCTTGTTGCTGATAGTCTTTTATTTCTGTATGAAAAGCCGCGCGATGGCGCAACCAGGAGTGAACACCATCGGCGCCAATAATTAATGGAGCGGAAAAAATTCCCTGAGTGGTATGGAGTTGCCAGTTTTGTTCCTGGGCCAGATGTTTTATTTCGGTAGCAAAGTAACAATCGATATTTTCTGCTTGATGGCAATAAGCTAATAAAACTTCATATAAAGTTTGATTCGGTACAATAAAGCCCAAGTTTTTTTCAAATACATCGAGCGCGGAAAATTGTAAAACATGCTGTTTTTCCTGATCCCAGACTTCCATTTTGTAAAAAGGCTGGCTAGCAGCGGCTATTTTCTGCCACAAATTTAAATTGGTAAAAACATTTTGAGTCGCTGAATTAATGCTGCTCACTCGTGCCGGATGAAATTGACGCTGTTCGGATTGCTGCTCAATCAAGGCGATTTTAAAATTGGCCTTAGCCAGTAAACTGGCTGCCGTCATACCGACGGTGCCTGCGCCTAAAATAATGACATCATAATTTTTCATAAGGGATGCCTGCTAATAAAGGCGCTGGGGCGGAAGCCATTCCCAGCATCGGTTTCATGAAAGAACGGCGCAAGAATCGCGATAAATTTAATCCGGAAAAAATAATTTCCTGTAATAAGGGTGAAATTTTAGCGAAATGCGCTTGGCTTTCAATTAAGCCTGTCATACGTAAAATTTTTTCCTGGTCTGCCTGGCATAATTTAAGATAGTTTTCTAGCAAACACTGTTTATTAATGCGCCCTGCAAGTGTCATTTGCGTTAAACTTTCTGCCAGATGCGCGATATCACGCAAACTTAAATTAAATCCTTGTGCTGCGATCGGGCTGATTTGATGCGCTGCATTGCCTAATAATACCAGGCCTGGTTTGATTTGCTCTTTCGCAGTTAGCGGCTGGAATTGATGCGTTTGGACTTCAGTTAATAAATCAATTTTTCCTAGAAAAAAACCAAATTTATCTTGTATCAATTGCTGAAATTCGGTTTTTGATAGCGTTGAATACTTTTTAGCGACGGAAGACGCCGCAGTTAAAACCAAACCCGCAGCCCCATCAACACGCGGCAGCATCGCTAGCGTTTCACTGTTGATAAAACGCTCATAAGCGGTATTTTCTAATTTTTTTTGCGTTTCGACTAAAGCCAATAACGCAAGAAATGTAAATTCATTTCTTTCAGTTTCAATATTTAATAATTGACGCACTCGAGAATTAACGCCATCAGCAGCGATGAGAAACGAGGTTTTTAAATTAACGCTTTCTTTTGGTGTTTTTAAATGCAATTCAAAATCATCGACATGCTCAATCAAGTTTTCTAAATGATGCTCATAAAAAACCTGCAAATTCGCTTGTTCAGCCAATTTTTGATGTAAAACGACTTCTAGCTGTTTCGTGGGAATGACATAGCCTAAAGCCGGTAAATTAAATTCGCTTGCATTTAATTGAGTTTTTTGAAATCGGCCTTTAGCAGAAATATGGATTTTACGTATAGGGCAAGCATCAGCAGCTAAATCTGGCCAAATAGCTAATGCTTGCAGAATGTTATGGCTAATCCAATTAAGCGCTAAAGATTGATAAGTTGTAATCGCGCTGTTTTTGGGTTTGGCGGCAACCAAAGTAATTTTCAGTGGCAAATGCGCCAGACTTTTTGCCAGACTTAAGCCCGCCAACCCATCGCCAATAATCGCAATATCAGTTTGAAACGCCATTTTGTTTTTGTTGCTGCCTAAGCTTTAGATCATTTAATAAGGTTAGAGTATAGCCAACTATCAGCGGGTAAAAAACTAAAGTGATAAGAAACATGCCTGCTGTATATAGCATGAAACGTAGTTGCCCCGTGATGAGAATCGCAATGCCATTCAGTATTATTAAAACTAAAACGAAAAATACCCAGGGAAGAAATGCACGCCACCAATTTCCAATGACCAAGCGTGCGCTTTTCTCAAAAGAAGAAAACACTCTGGAATTATCTAAAACAATTAGCGGTACCGCAAAATAAATCAAAATTAAAATAAATAAATTTAAAACCGCAGAGAAAATAATAACTTCTTTATCGAGATGCACGATTTCCGCTGCCTGGATTAATGCTAATTCAATAAAGCTGGCAAAAGCCAAAATGAAAATAAATATCACATTGCCTGCCAAAATCGCAATAAAACGCCGGCGCGCATGCCGCCACACCATTTCATAGCTGATTGCTTCGCCTTTTAAATAATAAAAGCTACGATAAATAATTGCCGCAAATAAAAACCAAATCAGCAAAATGCATGCGACGACAAATGCCAAACCGACATAAACATTAAATTTCAAAGCCCATGGATAAACTAAATGCAAAAATGCCGTGATAGTAATCAACGGCCAAGTCAGTTTAAAAATAGCAGGATAAAAATAAAAAACATCCAAAATATTTTGCACTATCGATTGCGGCTTGTTGGCAAGCGTTTTCATGGCAACGATTCTCCCTAATTTCGTATTATTTAATTATATACTTAAACTGAAGAGAATTTTGGTGTTGTTAAAGATAAACACCCTGTGCCAAGCCGCACAGGAAATTGCAAATTGAATAATGCTATTTCTATCACCCCTCATCCGCCCCGTTGGGGCACCTTCTCCCACAAGGGGAGAAGGGTCTCTTCAAAATACAGCAGCTTTTCAAAATAAAGCTTATTTCATTAGCTTTTCAAACAAGGCTTATTTCATTAGCTTTTCAAAACAAGGCTTATTTCATAGCAATTAACTTTATTTGTTTGGCAGATGTCGTCGACGTTGTCCTTCTCCCCTTGCGGGAGAAGGTGCCCGCAAGGGCGGATGAGGGGTGGTTTTTCCACGCTCAACTTTTCATCAAGGCTTCGATATCAGCCACATTTTTCGGCAATTTTTCACTGAAAACATGAAAGCCTGTTTCGGTTACCAAAACATCATCCTCAATTCTCACACCAATTCGCCGCCATTTTTCAGGCACATTGACGTGTTCAGGAATGTAAATACCAGGCTCGACCGTAAACACCATCCCCGGCTGCAATTGACGCCATTCGCCAGCAATACGATAGCGGCCCACATCATGCACATCCAAACCTAGCCAATGCCCGCTACGATGTGGATAAAATTCACGGCAGGCTTGTTTTTCCAGTAATTCCGTTATATTTCCTTTTAAAAGACCCAGCTCAACCAATCCTTCCGTAATCACACGATCGGTAATTTTTTGTAATTCATTCCAAACTAGACCCGGTTTAATCGCATTAATCGCTTCAACATTAGCGCGTAGTACAATCTCATAAATTGCTTTTTGCTCGGGAGAAAATTTTCCATTAGCAGGGAAAGTGCGTGTTAAATCCGATGCATAAAGTTGATATTCACAACCCGCATCAATTAAAACGATATCACCATCTTTTATTTCGCAATTATTGTCGATGTAATGCAAAACGCAGCTATTATTTCCCGCGCCAACAATTGAAGGATAAGCCATCTGCTGCGCGCCCTGCATCATGCATTCATGCACAATTTCAGCTTCTAATTGATATTCATATTTCCCTGGCCGACAAGCGCGCATAGCGCGTTTGTGCGCAGCCACGCTAATATCTGCTGCTTGCTGCATAATTTTAATTTCGTCTGCGGATTTAAATAGGCGCATTTCATGCAGTAATTCATCTAAATTTAACATCGCTTGCGGAAAATGTGTGCCGGAACGAATTTTTGCACGCAATTGTTGCCATAACTGATTTATTTTTTTAACTAATGCGGAATCAGAAAAACTCAAATAAATGCGGTCTACTTTTTCTGCTAATTCGACAAAGTATTTTTCAAACTCGCTAATATCAAAAGCGCGATCCGCATGAAAATTTTCCACCGCACCTGATTGCCCCGCGCGCTTGCCAGTCCATAATTCCATCGCAGCATCGCGTGGCCGATTAAACAAGATAAATTCCTGTGAATTTTCTGGAGTGAGAATAACTGCCATTGCTTCCGGCTCAGTAAACCCTGTCAAATAATAAAGATCGCTGGATTGGCGGAAGGGATAATGGCTATCACCCGCACGCAAATATTCTTGCTGACTGGGAATAAGGGCAATAGCATTCGGGCCCATTAATTTTTCTAGTTGTTTTCTGCGTTGGGCGTAGATATTCATGCTGGGTTCCTGATTGAGAATGAGAGGCAATCTTACCAAGAACTTACTACGCACAGCAAAACTAAAGGCTATTTTAATACGCTTGAGATTCCAGCCCAAGCCCGTTAAGATTGAAAATATCGCTAAAATAAGTATGAAATCATGGATCCCATTGAATTTGAAAATTTTGAACAGTCAATCGAAGTATTACTAGCAGAGTTAGCTAAACTACGGCGTGAAAACCAAAAACTGTCTTTGACCATTAAGCAGCTCAATCTCGAACGTGAGCAGCTGATAGCAAGCAACCGTGAAGACCGCGCCAAAATCAAATCCATTCTCGCCAAACTGAAAGAGCAACTCGTATGAGCAATGACCAAAACACTGTTTCTATCACGTTATTAGATAAAATTTACAAAGTGAAATGCCCGCAAGACAAAATGGCAGAGCTGCGTGAATCCGCGCAATATCTCGATGAAAAAATGCGTGAATTAAATTTAGACAATAATAAATTTTCTTCCATCGACCGCCTCGCCGTCATTGCCGCTTTAAATATTTCGCATGAATTATTGATGCAAAAGCGCCAAGCCAGCAGCCATATTGATGCGATGAATAAACGCATCCAATATCTCTCCGATAAAATTAACCAAAGCTTAAAAGACACCAGCACCAGTGGCGCTGAATAATTCCTCAAGCTTTTTTAGCGTTACTTTTATAGCGTTACACTGTTTCCAATGTCATATCCAAACACAAAAGCCAACCCTCACTTTGTTTCAGCGGAACCGCTGAAATATTTCTCATTCGCATGCTATAATTACTTTCTCTGCGGTAGCCGTGAGCAGGCTTAGATTCTTGAACCGATAAATGATGAATCAACTGGTTCCAATGTGACTGCGGTGTGCAAGCCTCCCCGAGAGGAAGCCTAAAACAGCCCTAGGGACCGATGCTGGACCTCTGGGTTCAGAAATAAAGCTTGTAACGCTATTGCGGAGTTTCTTTTTATGAATCGTGATGATCTCCGTCGCCTCCTTAAACAAAAACGCCTGCAATTAACTGAAGCTTTTCAATTAGAAGCAGAAAAACGCGTTTTTTCTCATATTCTTCAATCGAATTTACTGAATGAAGCAAAACATATTGCCTGCTATATGCCTATTAATGGCGAAGTTGGTACACAGTTATTAATTAATTTTTTGTGGGAGCAAAACAAGCAAGTTTATTTGCCAAAAATTACCGGAAATAAAAATTTGCTATTCATTGAATATAATAAAAACACTATTTTAGAAAAAAATAAATTTAATATCTGGGAACCCGGAAGCAATGCAAGCAGCATTGTAGCTGAAGGACTCGATTTAATTTTTTTACCTTTATTGGGGTTTGATAATCACGGTAATCGCCTCGGCACCGGACAAGGTTATTACGACCGTAGTTTTACTTTTAAGCTTAATGATCCAAAAATTCCACCAAGCTTGGTAGGCTTAGCTTATAGTTTTCAGAAATTAGAAAAGCTCGCAGCAGAAAGCTGGGACGTTAAATTAGACTATTTGATTACGGAAGAAGAAATTATCAGTATTTAGATCAGCTTAGACCTCAAATCGAAATGATTAAATCCTCTCATTTCTTTAGCCAATCCTTTCTGTAAAGAAATGACTTTAACAATCTCTCCCATTTCCTGCGGCATAATTAATTTTTTTATTTTTTGTAATTCCATTAAGCGTTTTTCGTTATTTAATTGATTTAACAAATTATCTAAACCAGAATTAATGATAAAATGCGCCTGTGTTACAAAACCCGCTAGTTTAAATCCCGCCGAGATTGCTGCTTCAGCTAAATGCGTAAAATCGACATGGGCGGTAATATCTTGTAAACCAACTCTTTCCAGCGGATTATTGTAGCTTTGATGCTGATAAAAACATTTCAGCGTTCCCTGATTTCTTTCGGAATGATAATACTCAGCGCGCGGATAACCATAATCAAAAAAAATCACCGCACCTTTTTTGATCAAATTAAATAAAGTATCCATCAAAGCCGGATAATTTAAATTAATTTCGCTGACATAATCAGCGGGAAACTCTACATCTTTTGCCAATTTTTCCAGCGCATTTTCCAAACCTGGCGACTTTATTGCTGATTTTTTAAAAATCAATTGATGATTTTGCCAATCCACCAATAATTCGTGAAACGAATTATCATAATAAAATAAATGACAAGGCAGCGCGTCTAAAAATTCATTAGCAATAATAACGGCTTCCTTAAATGATTCATTAAGCTGATTAATCCATTTTATTCGAGAAAAAAAATCTGGCACTTCTGTCTGTAAATAAGCCTTTTGTTTTTCTATCAAACACGAACTAATTTCATAAATCACATATTGTTCCGGCAATTGGTCTTTTTGCGCGAGCCGGCGCAAAATATCTGCGGCCATCTTTCCTGACCCTGCGCCTAATTCAATAATGATTTTTGTTTCAAGTTGCTGAAAAATTTCGCTAATTTGATTGGCAACACAAGCCGAAAATAAGGGTGAAATTTCGGGTGCAGTAATAAAATCCCCCTTTTTCCCGAAGATTTCCGGCATTGCCATGTAGTAGCCCAAGCCTGGCGAATACAGTGCCAATTCCATAAAACGTGCAAATGCTATCGGGCCGAGGCTCTTAATTTCTTCGGCGATTTGTTGCGTTAATTGTTTTGAGCGAATGGTGGGATCGATCATATCAACTTGGCAAGACGGGCTAATTGAAATAATCCTTCGGTACTAACGCGATCCACATCATGAATTTCGGCGCGAATATTTTTTTGTGCGAACGCAATCTGATATAACTGCGCGACACGTTCATTGGCAACAATGCCAACCGGCATTTGTAAAACTTCAGGATAGTGTTGTAATCCTTGTTTAATTTCATAACCAATTAATAAACCCGATAAATAACTATGCACTTCAGTTTCAGCCAATTGTTTTGCTAATACTTTGGTGCGGCCTTGAAAAATTTGTGACAGCCACTCGTCGGTTTGTTCCGCTTCGTTTAATCCTTCAATAAATATATTTTCTACATGAATTTTTTGCGTCAGCAAGCGCGATAAAATGCTGTAACGCGCCAACAAAGTGAATAATTCACCGGTCATGTAGGTGGTAAATTTCGTGATGACATGGTCTTCGATGATTGCCCATTTACTGTGCGTACCGGGCAAACAGAGCATTTGCCGCGATTTTTCTTGCTGGCCAATAGCACCGGCAATTTGCGTTTCTTCGCCACGCATCACGTCATAGCGCTTCGCGCTATTGACATCAACACCGGGGACTATGAGTAAAGATCGGCCTAGCGCCTCAATCACTGTGAGATTATTTGCCAGCTGATTCAAGTTGCAGGGGCAGTGCTGGTAAGGGACTTCTACCCAACCTTGACGTGAGCCGATCATGCCCGACATGATGATTGGCAAATCGGGATATTTTTTTAGCCAGTCACCCACCGTAAATTGCAGCGCATCCTGAAAGCGGTTCTTACGAACATTTAAAATCCCGCGACGTGCAAATTTTTTCCCGAGGATTTTTCCGTCATCATCTAACAAAAAAACCCGCAAATTTGTGCTGCCCCAATCGCAGGCAATGAGCTTTGGTGTCATAAAAATCGAACCATCAATTTAAATTGGCCTGAAGTTTGTAATAGCGTGTTTGGCTTGTCAACGAAGCCTCTTAAGCTTTGCAGTCAATTGCAATTCATTTATAAAGAATTTATCCTAGTTTATAAGTAACCTATAAACTCATTATAAATTGATATAATTATGGATCCTATACAGAACCCCTACGCGCCAGGCGCTGGCGCACCTCCTCCTGAGCTTGCTGGTCGCGCCGAATTGTTAATGAAAGCAAATGTTGCTTTGCAGCGCATTGCTTCTGGGCGGTTTGGGCGCAGTCTTATTTTAACGGGGCTAAGGGGGGTTGGGAAAACCGTGCTATTGAACCGTATTCGGCAAGAAGCTGATAAAGCCAATATGATCACAATTCGTCTTGAAGCTTCTGAAGGACGTTCTTTGCCCTCTTTATTGGCGCCCGGTTTAAATTCAGCGCTGTTGCAGCTGAGTCGTGGTAGAGCAGCAACTGATCTGGTGGTGCGCGGCTTCAAGGTATTGGCTAATTTTGTTCGGATGATGAAACTGAAATATGGCGATGTTGAACTGGGGCTTGATATCGAACCAGAACCTCATTTATTTAGTTCAGAAGAACTGGAAGATAATTTATCGCAATTATTTCAGTCGGTGGCCGCAGCTGCTAAAGAAAAAGATACCGCTATTGTTTTGTTTATTGATGAACTTCAAGTGCTTGAAGAAAAGCAATTAGCCGCGCTCATCAGCGCATTTCATCTGCTTGCTCAAGATCTCTTGCCGATTACTCTCGTTGCAGCAGGGTTGCCCCAAATCCTGGCTAAAATGGGAGAAGCGAAAACTTATGCAGAACGATTATTCGAATTCCCAGAAATTGGACGCCTGGATCAGAAATCAGCCACTCAAGCACTCGTTGTTCCTGCCGAAAAATTAGGTGTTTGTTTCACAAAAGGCGCGCTAGAAGAAATTTTGCAGCAAACCGAAGGCTATGCGTATTTTTTGCAAGAATGGGGCAAGCATGCCTGGAATATTGCCAAAACCTCACCGATTACTGAAATTGACGCCAAAGATGCCACGTTTCAAGCCATCGCGGAGCTGGATACAAGCTTTTTCAGGGTACGGTTTGATCAGTTAACCAATATGCAAAAACGTTATCTGCGCGCAATGGCCGAGTTAGGAGCCAAGGCGCATGGCTCGGGTGAAATCGCAAAAATATTAGGAAAAAAAGTAACTGATCTTGGTCCAGTGCGTGAACAGCTTATTAATAAAGGGCTGATTTACAGCCCAGCTCATGGCGAAGCGGCATTTACCGTCCCTCTATTCGACGCTTATATGCGTCGAATTATGCGGGGACTTAGGGAATAAAATTTTATATTGCGAACACTAAAAAAATTAAGCTTGTCTCAAGATATTGCTCGTCACTTGTTTTACAAGCGCATTAAAAGCTTTATGTTTTTTATTTTCAATCGCCCAGCTATGCCAATAAACTGGCATTTGCCAAACTTTATCGGGGAATAAATTGATTAATTTTTTCTGTATTAATTCTTTTTTAATATCAATTTCAGGTATCAGTGCATAAGCATAGCCTTTTAATGCAAATTGGCGAAATCCTGTCACCGAAGGAACGACATGATGATTGAGTTGAGATTTAGCTATTTTAAAAAATTTCTCAAGATAACGGGCATGTAAATCATCTTTATGATCAAAAATAATCGAAGGAGCGTTAATTAAACGAGTATTTATATTTTTATGATTTGAGAAATGTTTTTTTATAAAAGCAGGTGAGGCTACTAAAACATAATCAAAAAAGCCGATGAATTCTGCCTGGCAACCATTAATCGGTTTAGCTATGCTGGAAGCACAAGCAGAAACCAGGCCTTTTTTCAAATAATCCAATGTCATTTCTTGATCATCAGCAATAATTTCTAACTTAATATCAGCCGATAAAGCGCTGAATTTTTCCATCACTTTGCCAAACCAGGTTTCCAGGCTATCGCGGCTGATGGCAACCGAAATCGTTGGCGCTTCCACCGCCATACTCATTTCAGAATGCAGGCAAGTTTCCAAAAACATTAATTGTTTATAGTGGCCCAATAACGTTTTGCCTAATTCCGTCGGTTCATAAGGTTGTGAGCGAATCAAAACCGGCTTGCCAAAATGGTTTTCCAAAGATTGGATCCGCTGTGAAACAGCGGATTGAGTGATAAAAAGCTTTTGTGCGGCGGCCTCAAACCCTTGTGTTTCAATCACAGCGTGTAAAGCAGCAATCGCGCGATAATCTAGCATAACGCCTCATTAGAAAAATTAATAATATATAAAAATAATTAATTATACTTAATATGTAGCTCCTAGTAAAATTCCCTGAGATGAATTTTTGGGAGGAAAAAACTATGACACATGCTTTTTTATACGGTCTTGTTTTAGCTTTTGGTTTGATTATTCCATTAGGCGTGCAAAATATTTTCATTTTTAATCAGGGCGCATCGCAGCCGCGTTTTATTATGGCCATGCCAAGCGTTTTGACAGCAGCAATCTGCGATACTTTACTGATTTTGATTGCAGTTTTAGGAGTATCGTTGATTGTTTTAACGATAACGTGGTTAAAAAATAGTATTCTTATCGCAGGCGCTGGTTTTTTATTTTATATGGGATGGATAACCTGGAAAAACAATCATAAAAATGTTGCGAACAATACACCGCCCTACTCTGCCAAACGCCAAATCTTGTTTGCTGCCAGCGTTTCATTGCTTAATCCGCATGCATTAATTGATAGCATCAGCGTCATCGGCAGCAATGCATTAAATTTTTCTGGAAAAGAGCGTATCTGTTACACATTAGCTTGTGTAATGATTTCCTGGGCCTGGTTTTTGGCTTTATCAATAGCAGGGCATTTTTTTCATCGGCTAGATAAATCAGGTTTAACAATTAAGTTTATCAATAAATTTTCTGCACTGATTATGTGGGCAGTGGCGGTTTATATTGTTGGAAAATTATTTTTTTACTAAGGGCTGTTTATATTTGCTTAATTCTGCTGCAAAAAAACAATTGTAAATAGATCATGATAATTGCACCGCAACTTTTGACTCGGCTTGCAGCGATTTTCTGCAACATGCATAATGCAGTCCCTTTTCTTATTGCTAGCTAATACTTATGGCCGCAAAAAAATATCGTAGCTCACAATGGTTCGGCAAATTAGACCGTGATGGTTTTATTCATCGTTCCTGGATGAAAAACCAGGGTTTTCCGGATGATGCGTTTGATGGCCGTCCCGTCATTGGCATTTGTAATAGCGCCTCGGAATTAACGCCTTGTAATAATCATTTACGTTATGTCGTTAATGCCGTCAAAGCTGGCGTTTGGGAAGCTGGCGGTTTTCCGCTGGAATTTCCAACTATGTCTTTGGGTGAAACCAATTTACGCCCGACGGCGATGTTGTTTCGTAACTTAATGAGCATGGATGTCGAAGAGTCGATCCGTGGTAATCCGCTGGATGGCGTCGTTTTAATGGCAGGCTGTGATAAAACCACACCGGCGCAAATTATGGGCGCTGCCAGCGTTGGCTTACCAACGATTATGATCAGCGGCGGCCCGATGTTGAATGGCAAATATAAGGGCTGTGATATCGGCTCTGGTACGGATGTGTGGAAGTTCAGTGAAGCGGTTCGCGCTGGCGAAATGTCGGCACAAGACTTTTTCGCGGCAGAAAACGGTATGTCGCGGAGCCATGGCCACTGCAATACCATGGGCACTGCCTCCACCATGACCAATCTGTCAGAAGCGCTCGGCCTACAATTGCCTGGCTCTGCTGCCATTCCAGCGGTCGACGCTAGGCGTTATCGCAGCGCTCACATGGCTGGCCGCCGGATTGTTGAAATGGTCAAAGAAGATTTAACGATTGATAAAATTTTAACGCGTCAGGCGTTCGAGAATGCGCTTCGTGTGAATGCGGCGATTGGCGGCTCAACCAATGCGATCATTCATCTGCTTGCTATGGCAAGACGCATCGGTGTGCCATTGGTATTGGATGATTTTGATCAGCTGACTAAAGATATTCCTTTGCTAGTCAATCTAAAGCCCAGCGGCAAATATTTGATGGAAGATTTTTATTATGCCGGTGGCTTGAAAGCTGTGATGAAAAACATGGGCAATTTATTGCATCAGGACATTATGACTGTCAGCGGCAAAACCGTTGCTGAAAATGTAGCGGATGCCGAAACCTACAATGCAGATGTCATTGCCACTTTGGAGAAGCCCTTCCATGCCCATGGCTCGACTGCTGTTTTAAAAGGAAACCTCGCACCCAATGGCGCGGTGATTAAACGTTCGGCTGCTTCAGCCCATTTACTAAAACACCGTGGCCGTGCGGTTGTATTTGAAACGATTGAAGATTTCAAAGCACGAGTTGATGATCCCAATCTCGACATTGATGAAAATTGCATTATGGTGCTCAAAAACTGCGGCCCCAAAGGCTATCCTGGCATGCCGGAAGTGGGCAATATGCCGCTGCCACAAAAGCTTCTGCAAAAAGGCATTACCGATATGATTCGGATTAGTGACGCGCGTATGAGTGGTACTGCCTATGGCACTGTCATCCTGCATGTCAGTCCGGAAGCGGCTATTGGCGGCACTTTAGCTCTGGTAGAAAATGGCGACATGATTGATGTTGATGTTGAGGCCAGACGATTGCATTTAATGGTATCTGATGAAGAACTCGCTAAACGCCGTAACAACTGGCGTCCCCTTGATCTCGGCTATCATCGTGGTTATGCCAAATTATATATCGACCATGTAAATCAGTCGCATGAAGGCGCCGATCTGGATTTTCTGGTAGGGAAAAGTGGTAGCGTGGTCAAACGTGAATCGCATTAGGACGAATAGGAACTGAGAATAATGTTACAAAACCACCTGAATCCCATCGACTGGCTGATTGTTATTATTTATTTTATTTTTGTTTTGACGATTGGCTGGTATGTCAAAAAACAAACCAAAACCGGCAATGATTTTTTTCTGGCGGGCCGTAGAAATTCTTCCTGGGTAGCTGGCATTGCATTTTTGAGCGCCAATATGGGTGCTCTGGAATTGCTCGGCATGTCGGGACAAGCTTATCAATATGGCATTTTAACAGCGCATTTTTACTTGATTGGCGCAATCCCCGCGATGTTATTTTTAGGCATATTTATGATGCCATTTTATTATTCCAGCCGGATCCACTCGGTACCTGCTTATTTAAATTATCGTTTTAATCCACAAACGCGTACTTTAAATGCAATCGCTTTCGCGATCATGACGCTTTTGATGGCGGGGATTAATCTCTATGCGATGGCCTTGGTATTACATGTTTTTGTTGGCTGGGACATCAGCATTAGCATGTGGGTATCTTCCATCACGATTGCCATTTATATTTTTCTTGGCGGTTTAACTTCGGCGATTTTTTCTGAAGTCTTGCAGTTTTTTCTCATTTGGGCAGGTTTATTGCTCGCTGTCATTTTGGGCCTGATTGATGTCGGCGGCTGGAATGAAATCATGCAGCGGGTGCCAGAAGGTTATACCCATCTTTGGTCAACAACCGCTAATGCTAGCCACAACCCCATGTTGATTGACTGGTTTGGCATTGCCATGGGATTAGGTTTTGTTCTTTCATTTGGTTATTGGACGACGGATTTTCTCGTAGTGCAGCGCGCTTTCTCCGCACGCGATGTGCGCTCGGCGCAAATGACACCGATTTTGGCTTCATTCTTTAAGATGGCTTTGCCAATCATCGTCGTTTCTGCTGGACTCATCGCTCTGGTATTAGCAAAGAATCATCAAATTGATCCGCCTGCCCGCGCTGACGATGCCTTGTTAATTTTAATTGACCGTTATTATCCACATGGCCTATTAGGCTTGGGCGTGACGGCCTTATTGGCTGGATTTATGTCCGGACAAGCCGGTAATATCAGTGCTTTTAATACAGTTTTTACCTATGATCTTTATAAAGCCCACATGAATAAAGAAGCTTCAGATGCGCATTATTTATGGGTGGGCCGAGTTGCGACCATTGCGGGAATATTTTTAAGCATTATGACTGCTTACTGGGCGATGGGCATGCCAACGATCATGGAATACATGCAAGCTTTATTTTCGATCGTCAATGCGCCCTTATTCGCCACCATTATCCTTGGCATGTTCTGGAAACGCATTAATGGCACCGGTGCTTTCTGGGGTTTGTTAATTGGCATGGTCAGTTCAGCCAGCATGTTTTTATTAGTCAAATGGGGTTGGCTGGATGCTGCTACCTTTACCGTAAGTTCAGTCACTAGCCCGATGGCAGCCGATTTCTGGCGCGCGATTTGGGCCTGGTTAATTACTTTTAGCATTACCATTGTGGTAAGCCTTTTCACCAAACCGCAAGATGAAGCATCTTTGCGTGGCTTAGTGCGCCACTTGACGCCAATTGATCACTATAAAAATTTGCCCTTATTGCGCCGCCCTGTCTTTTGGGCAGTAATTTCATTAGTAATCTTCCTGGCAATTAACATAATTTTTTGGTGATACACGCATGAAAAACGCAAGTATTTGGTATTTTGTCGCTTTAATGTTCTTAATTTATGGCGCGATTATTTTTATTTACGGCATGTACTTCTGGGCTAATCAAGCAGCACCGAGTAAGGCACTTGATAATCTGCATCCTTCGGTTTGGTGGGGATTATTGATGCTGGCGTTTGGGGGGGTGGTTTTTTATTTGAATTTTAAAAAGAAATAATATTTTGCCGTAAGCGGCAAAATAAAAGTATTTGGCAATTTTCTCGCTACAAAAATGCTTATTGATTTTTTTATTCTTTTCAATAATTAAGAATCAGGGAAAAAATTATGACACCGGATGATTTATACAAGCAAATTAGCATGCGGCTGCAAGGTTATTTAAAAACTAAAACTATCAACGCTCCTGCTCATGCAAAACTGGTAATTAAAAAAAAATTCTCCCGGTTTTAAAAAGCCTTGGCGAGTAACTGATAAAACTTTTGTATTAGAAGTTCAAAAACCGTCACTCATCCCATTTGAATTAAAAGTTATTGATGGCAGAAAAATTACTTTAAACAAGAGAGGTTCTACTCATCCAATTGATAGTGATAGCTTTACACAAGCTGCTTTAAGCGAAGTCAAAAATGAAAAGAAACGTATATTGGAAATCGGAGCTGCTTATGGCGATGTAAGCCTCAAGTTTGTCGAAACTGGAAAAGGAAATAAAACCAAAGCCGTTGCTGTTGACATTGATCCCCGCCACCTCGAAATATTAAAAAACCATATTCCTGCCAATTTCAGCAGCCGAATAACCTGTGTTGCTGGTCAATTTCCTGAAAAGCTGGAATTTCCTGATAATTATTTTGATACGATCCTTGCAAATCATTTATTTCATTTTTTAGAAGGTAAGCAAATAGAGCAAGGAATTAAAAAAATGCATCGCTGGCTAAAGCCAGGTGGCAAAATTGTTGTTGTGACAGCTACACCATTTACAAAGCCATTTGAATCAAAAGGTTTTACTTCAATTTTTGAAGAAAAGAAAAAAGAAAAAAAAGTGTTCCCAGGTTTTATTCATAATTTTCATTATTATCTTCCTCCAGAATCAGCTGCTAACCAGCCAGAATTTTTTCATACTTTTGATAAGGAAATTTTGACTGAATTATTTAAAACACATAATTTTGAGATTGTGAAAGCAGAATATGCAGAAAGTTTAATATCAGAAATTCGCACTGGAAGAAAAGAAGAATTAGTCGGTGTGATTGCTCAAGCAAAAAAATAAAAGTTTTAGCTGTAAGCGCTATGGCTGATTATTGCCAACTTCTTGTCAGGAGATTGCCGCGTCCGCTACGCTCCCTCGCAATGACAAAGCGTTATTATTTTAGCATTCATCAACTTCGCAGTTACGTAGAGCAACAATATAGAAACAAATAATATAAAAGCAGCATTTTAATTTTCTTGTCATTGCGAGGGAGCGTAGCGGACGCGGCAATCTCCTGACAAGAAGTTGGCGCTATAGCTAATACAGATTGTTAATGAGAGAGTGGCCTACGCTAAAAAACTAACGCTGTCTAATCCATTCCTGCGTGCGGCCTAAAAGAGAAATGCCAATATAGCCACGCACTTTCAGCGTTTTGCCATCGGGAGATAAGCTTAATTTGACGCGATAAAGTTTACCGTTTTTGGGATCTAAAATACGGCCTTCGCCCCATTCGTTATTACCGGTGGGTTTGACATTCCACATGAAGGTCAAATTTTCAATGGGCTTGCCTTTTAATTCACCGGGGCAGTTGTGACAGATGCCGGTGTCGCCGGGTTGGGGGAAAACTTTTAAAATTTTTGCGAAATATTCATTTTTTTCGGTGTAAATTTGGACAATGCTGCGGGGTTTATTGGTTTTGTCATCGATGGTGAGCCATTTTCCAGCGGGGCTTAATTCGGCAAAAATACTGAGCGAAATGAACGAAAGCAAAACGACCGATAAAACTTGCAGTTTTTTCATGAACTTTCCTTATTTAAATTTGCTCAACTAGCGGCTGCTAGGCGCCCATACCGGAACAAAAGCAACCGGCATCCGTGCTTCATCTTCATAAGTGACGATTTCATATGCCGTTTGATCTGCGAGCAATGCCTGGCGCAATTGGTTATTGAGCTTGTGGCCGGATTTATAGCCAACGTAGGCGCCAATCATGCTATAGCCTAATAAATACATATCGCCGATGGCATCGAGAATTTTATGCTTAACAAATTCATCGTTGTAACGTAAGCCGTCTTCATTAAGAATGCGGTAGTCATCTAACACAATCGTATTATCAAGACTTCCGCCCAGACCTAAATTATTTTTTCTGAGCATTTCACATTCGGCTAAAAAACCGAAAGTGCGGGCACGGCTGACTTCTTTGATGTAAGAACTACTGGAAAAATCAATTTCAGCACGTTGGATGCTGGAACGGATTGCGGGGTGATTGAATTGGATAGTGAAATCGACTTTGAAGCCTTCATAAGGTTCTAAAGCTGCCCATTTATCGCCATCTTCAACGCGAATTGCTTTTTTCACTTTAATAAAACGTTTAGGCGCATTTTGCTCAATGACGCCGGCGGATTGCATAAGAAAAACAAACGGTGCTGCGCTGCCATCCATAGTAGGTAATTCGCTAGCCGTTAAATCAACATAAGCGTTATCAATGCCCAAGCCAGCAAAAGCCGAGAGAATATGCTCAACGGTTGAGACCTTAGCGCCGTCTTTCATCAAGCAGGTATTGAGCGTGGTATCGCCAACGTAATCCGCCCCAGCAGGAATATCAATCGGGCTGTCAAAATCGGTGCGGCGAAACACAATGCCAGTATTCGGCTGAGCAGGCCTTAAAGTCAAATAAACCGGTTCCCCACTATGCAATGCCACTCCCGTGGCCTTAATGCTATTTTTTAAAGTCCTTTGCTTAATCATTGATCGATCTCGTTTTTTTGCCAAAAAATTGATGGGATTTTAACACAGTTTTAAGTGTTAACAAGGGAAATATAGCAGGTTGGTTGGGGTTTTTCCCTGGGGTGATGACTGAATGATATCAGTTAAAATTATAGGTATAGATCGTCACGCCGATCTTTCGATTGGTATTTATTAACACCGTGATAAAACTTTAGATGATATTTTTACGAAAGCTTCAATTCATTAACTGACTCAGCAATATTGCCACTATTAGATCATCTCATATACAATAAACATTAAGACTATGCCTGCTATAGTTTAGCAATTTCTTTTAGTTCGACAACATTATTTTTTAACTTTGCGATTTCATTACTTAGCTGCACTAATTCTTCTAACATCTCATCTCCTAAAAAAGTCACTTTAACGCTCTCAAAAAAGCTTTCTTTAAATAATTTTTGATTTAAATTTTTTAAATTTTCTGTGTTAAGTAAAGCCTCTAGTTCCGAATAATTGATTGGATTTTGGTCAAAAGCATTTATTAAATTTTTAACAAAATTTATCCGCTTTGCTGGAGTTTCTAAACCAAACTGAGTTTGATCCACTCTATTTTTAAGACAAGTAAATACTTTATCTAACAAACCATTTGTGTACAGAAGGAACTTTGCAAGGTTCAATAGTTTTATAGTTTTAGATAATTCGGCTTATTTCATGGCACTTAAGTTTATTGATTTGGCAGATGCACCCGTCAGTTGGCCTTCTCCCCTTGTGGGAGAAGGTGCCCGTCAGGGCGGATGAGGGGTGATCAAAAATCAAAAAAATCCATTTCTTTTGTTTTAAATCACTCAAACCGCATTGGATATTGATTTAAATTAACTGCAAAGGATTTTATCGTAGAGGCAGCCCTTGGCTTTGGTGAGTACCGAAACCAGGGCAGGCAGCACGGGGGCCTGCCCCTACAATGTTTTTAGGCTTCTTCTTGCTTGCGCAGGAAGGCGGGAATTTCGAGATAATCGAAATCGCGGCTTGAGAGGTCGGCAGCTACTGCAGCCGCGGCTGGTTGTTTACGGATGACGGTGGGTTTTTCCAGATTTTGATAATCGGGGGAGCCATCGGTTTTTACGGCGGGTTCAACCAGGCGGATTTTAGGTTCAGGTTGGATGATGGTTTCTTCGGGGCGGTTTAGGCCGGTGACAACGACGGTGACACGCAATTCATCTTTCATTTCAGGATCGATGACGGTGCCGACAACCACGGTAGCATTTTCCGAAGTGAAGCCGCGAATGATTTCGCCGACGGCTTCGAATTCACCGATGGACATATCCATACCGGCGGTAATATTCACCAATACACCTTGCGCGCCGGTTAAATCAATATCTTCTAACAAGGGGCTGGAGATAGCCGCTTCAGCTGCTTCTTTGGCGCGATTTTCGCCACTGGCAACGCCAGTGCCCATCATAGCCATGCCCATTTCTGACATCACCGTTCTTACGTCGGCAAAGTCGACGTTGATTAACCCCGGACGGGTAATTAATTCGGCGATGCCTTGAACAGCACCTAGCAACACATTGTTGGCTACCTTGAAAGCATTCAATAAGGTGATGTTTTTGCCAAGGACGGTCAGCAATTTGTTGTTTGGAATCGTAATTAATGAATCCACATACTGTGATAGCGCTTTAACGCCAGCATCAGCAATTTGCATGCGTTTTTTGCCTTCAAACACAAAAGGCTTGGTGACAACAGCGACGGTTAAAATGCCTAACTCTTTAGCGATAGAGGCAACCACAGGTGCTGCACCCGTACCCGTACCACCGCCCATGCCGGCGGTAATGAATACCATATCAGCGCCACGAATAATTTCTTCAATACGTTCGCGGTTTTCTAAAGCGGCTTCACGACCAACATCAGGGTCAGCGCCTGCGCCTAGGCCCTTGGTCAAATCAGTGCCAAGTTGCAATAAGGTATGCGCATTGGATTTTTTCAACGCTTGCGCGTCGGTATTAGCGCAAATAAATTCCACACCATCAATATGCTCTTGCAACATATGCTCAACCGCATTGCCGCCGCCACCGCCAATGCCGATGACTTTGATAACAGCACTATTCGCATTTGATTCAGTTAATTCAAACATCTTTACATCCTCTGGTTAAATTAATCCCTTAAAATTTGCAGCCGAGCTGCAAGTCCTTAACTAGGGCCTGTTTACAATTGCTCTTTCTACTGCAATAAGCAATGTTTGGCCAAAATCGTATCAAATTTTCGTTGCATAGAATAACTATGCCGCTTCAAATTTGATACGATTTTGACTCAACCCTTGCTTTTTTCGTCACGAAACAGCAATTGTAAACAGGCCCTAAAAACAAACTAAAAATTCCCTTGAAACCAATTACGCATGCGGCCAAAAACGCCACGCATGCGATTAGGCACTAATAAAGGAACATTTTTCTCACTTTGCTGCTTCAATCCATAAAGCAGCAAACCGACTGCTGTTGCATAAGCAGGCGATTCGGTTACGTCTGGCAATCCTTGAACGTGTTGCGGTAAGCCCAAACGCACGGGCATACGGAAAACTTCTTCGGCTAATTCAATGACACCTTCCACTTGAGCGGCTCCGCCGGTCAAAACGATGCCGGAGGCGACGAGTTCTTCAAAACCACTGCGGCGTAGTTCGCTAAGCACTAGGTTAAATAATTCTTCGTAGCGGGCGTGTACTACTTCGGCTAAGGAACGCTTGGAAATAAGGCGCGGAGATCTTTTCGCTACACTAGGCACTTCAATCGTTTGTTCAAAATTAGTTTGCAGCGGTGATACGGTGGCGTGATTAATTTTGATAATTTCCGCATGATGTGTCGGTGTGCGCAATGCGACGGCAATATCATTTGTCACTTGATCACCCGCAATTGGGATCACTGCGGTATGACGGATAGCGCCTTCAGTAAAAACAGCGATATCCGTAGTACCACCCCCAATATCAATCATGCAAACGCCGAGTTCTTTTTCATCTTCATTTAATACGGCATAACTCGATGCTAATTGTTCTAAAATAATTTCACTCACTTCCAAGCCACAACGCTTAACGCATTTGACAATATTTTGCGCAGCAGAAACCGCACCGGTAACAATATGCACGCGCGCTTCCAGACGAACGCCCGACATGCCAACGGGCTCACGAATGCCTTCTTGACTATCAATGACGTATTCTTGCGGCAGCACATGGATAATTTTTTGATCGGCGGGAATCGCCAATGCTTTTGCAGCATCAATCACACGCTCAATATCAGCGGGTAACACTTCTTTATCGCGAATGGCGACCATGCCATTGGAATTGAGACTTCTAACATGACTGCCAGCAATGCCGACATAAGCGGAATGAATTTGACAACCAGCCATTAATTCGGCTTCTTCAATCGCGCGTTGAATCGATTGAACAGTCGCTTCGATATTAACTACAACACCACGCTTCAAACCGCGCGAAGGATGATTGCCAATACCAATAACTTCAATTTGATCTTCATCGTTAATTTCACCGACCAAAGCAACGATCTTGGAAGTGCCGATATCTAACGCAACAATCAATGGTTTATCTGATCTTCTTGACATGATTTAATAAATTCCTTTACTAAATAAATAATTTGATAAAAATCAATTAATAAATTAGCGGAAATTATAGCGGTAAATATCGGATTTGAAAACACAAATTAAATCGCTTGCGCGATTTAACAGGGTTTTGTTGGAGTTATGGCGTGAAGTTAAAGTTATTTATTTCATTGGACGGCTAAGCCGTTGTTGTATCTGAGGTCGACAACTTTTGGTTTAGTTGTGTTGTTGGCAAATAGCTTGGGATAAATATTGACGAATTTTGTGAGGCGTTCGGTTTGTTTTTGGCTGCCGACATTTAATTGCATTTGGTTGGAGAGAATGAGGGTGAGATTGTCTTGCGCGTCTAATTGCAATTCGGTGATGGTTAATTGAACAGGTTTAAGTTCGGTTTCAACTTCCGACAGGAGTTCATTAACATGGGAAGGATCTGCAACCGAATTGATTAAAGGTAAATTTTGATAACGCGGTTTAATAGGCGTTTCTGGAACGATACTGCCATCTTGCGTTAGTAAGCCATTTTGGCCCCAACGGGCCAAAGGGATTTTTTCATTTATTTGAATTTGAATGCCGTCTGGCCAAACGCGGACGACCTCGGCGGATGCTACCCAAGGTTCATTTAATAAATTATCACGTAATTTAAATAAATTAACCGAAAAAAAACCTTGATGAGCATAGGGCAATAATAATTTCGCTAATGAATTTGCATCAAAATTCCGCAATGGCGCTGCGACAGATATTTCCCTTAACGGGAAATAAAGCGGTGATAGCAAAATAATGCCGGCTAACACTAAGCAGAGAAGTAAAGTTAAATAGGAAAGGATGCGTTCTAACATAAATTAAATTTATTTATTTATTTATTTATTTATTTATTTATTTATTTATTTATTTATTTCAAAAAATTTACTTTCTATTTTGTCATTGCGAGTTCTTTGTCATTGCGAGGGAGCGAATGCGACCGCGGCAATCTCCTGACGTGATTTTAGCACTAGATTGTCTAGTGCAATGTTATCATCAGGAGATTGCCGCGCTTCGCTCGCAATGACAAAGAACTTGCAATGACAAGAGACTTATCATGACAAGCCAAATTATTTCTCCCCCGCCATGACAGCACGCGAAATATTATTTGTCGTTTGTTGGCGCTTCAGCGCCAATTCGATCAATCCCGACACTAATTCTTTTTGCGGTTTACCGGATAATGCAAATAAACGCGGATACATACTGATCTGCGTAAATCCTGGCATGGTATTCAGTTCATTTAAATAAATTTTATCTTCCTGCACAAAAAAATCGACACGCGCTAAACCTTCACAGCAAAGCACATCAAAAGCATGGCATGCGATTTTTTGTAAAGCTTCTAGCATTCCTGGTTCAAATTTAGCAGGTGCAATTAATTCCGCACCTTCAGGATCAAAATATTTTCCGTTATAAGTATAAAATTCGTATTTCGCTGCGGGAATAATTTCTCCCGCAACTGATGCAACCGTATTTTTATGCACGCCAAAAACACTTAATTCAATTTCACGTCCGGCAATAAATTCTTCTGCTATTAATTTATCATCATAAATTTTCGCTGTTTCCACTGCTTTTTGATAATCCATTTCTGATTTAATTTTGTGCACACCAATTGAAGAGCCGGTATTGGCGGGTTTTAAAAAAAACGGTAAACCCAATTGATTTTTTATTTGTTCAAAAGTAGGCGCTTTTTCTTCCGCATAAAAACTTAACCAACGCGCAGTTAAAATACCGGCTTGTTGGCAAAGACGCTTCGTTACCTCTTTATCCATATTAATAGACGAACCTAAAACACGTGAGCCAACATAAGGAATTTTCATCAATTCCAATAATCCCTGCAATGCACCATCCTCCACCATTCGACCATGCATAATGGGAAAAACGACATCAACTTGAAAATTTCGATTTGAACCATCTTGATATAAAAATTGCGCAGCAGAATTACCTGGCAATAATGCTAACGGAACGCCATTTTCAGCAGCAGTTAATTGCTCAACTTTATTATAATCAAATAAATATTTATGATTTTTAATCAAATACCAATTGCTATCGCGGTCAATATAAATCAAATAAATAAAATAATTATTTTCTTCCAACGCTCGATAAACATTTCGCGCTGACATAATCGAAACTTCATGTTCCGCCGAAGGGCCGCCAAAAATTAATCCGACGCGATATTGCATATTATTTTTCCCCAATAATGTGACATTCACGCACTAATTGAACGCCAGTTTTTGCTAAAACTTCTGCTTGTACCAAATCAATTAAATTTTCAATATCAGCGGCTGTCGCCGCATGATCGTTAATAATAAAATTGGCGTGTTTTTCTGAAACGACAGCACCACCGATTCTTTTGCCCTTCAAACCACAACTTTCAATTAACTTTGCGGCAAAATTTCCTGGTGGATTGCGAAATACTGAACCGCAATTAAAGCTACCAATCGGCTGTGTGTCATTTCTTTTTTGTAAATAAGTTTTTATTTCTCTCGATGCTTCAGCTGCATCACCGAGTTGAAACTTGAAATAACCGCAAACAAACCATTCGTTAAGCTTACGCTTAACTTCACGATAACCAACTTCAAATTCATTTTTATCGCGATGGTGGATCTTACCGGACTGGTCAATCGTATCGACTGCGATGCAGTGGTTCCAGGTTTCATGGCCGAATGCTCCCGCATTCATTGCCAAGGCACCGCCAACAGTACCCGGAATTCCCGCAAAAAATGCGCTGTCGGGAAAGCCTAATTGAGCAGCAAATTTTGCTAATTTAGCGCAAGTCACACCGGCTTCGGCAATAATGATTTCATTTTCGTAAGCGATTTTATTTAAATAGGCTTGAGTGTGTATGACTGTGCCAGCATAACCGCGATCACGAATTAAAACATTGCTGCCTAAACCTAACCATATAATCGGCTGAGAAGAATTGCGTTCTGCTAAAAATTGGCTTAATTCATCTAGAGATTTTGGTTGATATAATTCATGACAAATCCCTCCCACATGCCAGGAATTATATTGCATTAAAGATTCATTTTTCAGGATCACAAATTTGCTCATTCTTTAATGAGATTTGCTAAATTTTCCGCAAACTGACCAATGCTGCCTGCGCCTTGTGTTAATACTATATCGTTATTTTGAATTGCTATTTTTAGAGCTTGTGGCAATTCTTCAATGTGTTTCACAAAATAGGTCGGTTTATCTTGGCGCATTTGTTTTACTGCTTGATATAAATTTTCGCCGCTGATTTCAGTAATCGGTTTTTCGCCAGCAGAATAAATATCTAATAAAATACAGACATCTGGCTTACTAAAAACCTGAACAAAATCGCGGAATAATTCTTGCACGCGCGTATAACGATGTGGTTGGTGCACTAAAACAATACGACGATCTGGCCAGGCATCACGCGCTGCATTTAATGTCACTTCGATTTCTTTTGGATGATGACCATAGTCATCAACGTGTAAAAATTTTCCCTGAGGAATTTCATATTCACCATAAATCTGGAAACGCCGTCCCACGCCTTTAAATTGCGATAAAGCTTGATAGGCAATCACAATGGGAATATTAAAATGTTTTGCCGCAATGTAAGCAGCGGTTGCATTGGCTGCATAATGTCTGCCCGGCATATTCAATACTAAATCGATTTTCATGCCATCGCGTTTATCATGAATTGTAAAAGCGGAACGGGTGTCATGCGGGTGGTAATCTATTATTTGCACCATCGCATGATCAGCATAACCATAAGTGACATAAGGCACTTTGATATCGGGAAACATTTGCGTTAAATGCAAATCATCAGCGCATAAAATTGCTATACCATTAGGTTGCAAGCGATGAATAAATTCAAAAAAACTTTGTTTTAATTGTTCAAAATCATGGTTATAAGTACTTAAATGATCCGCATCAATATTCGTTACAATAGTAGCGAAGGGATTTAAAAATAAAAATGATGCATCGGATTCATCAGCTTCTGCTATAAAATATTTTCCTTGGCCAAGAAAAGAATTTCTCCCAGCGCTTTGTAGAATGCCGCCAATCACATAAGTTGGATCCAATCCTGCTTCGGTGAAAACAGAAGTGGTCATACTAGTAGTAGAAGTTTTACCATGCGTGCCCGCGATCGCGATGCCGGTTTTTAATTGCATCAGATGGGCTAACATTTCCGCGCGGGCTAAAACCGGCAAACAGCGGGCGCGGGCTTCGATTAATTCAGGATTGCCTTCATCGATGGCGCTAGAAACCACGACAATTTCAGTATTTTTTATGTTTTCTGCAGAATGGTTTAGGTAAATTTCAACACCTAAAGATTCAAGCCGCGTCACCAGTTTATTACGCTTCACATCCGAACCACTGACTTGATAACCAGCAGATTGCAGCAACTCAGCAATGCCACTCATTCCTACGCCGCCGATACCAATAAAATGAATGCGCTTGATGCTCGATAAATCCAGCGGCTGAATGACATGCTCTTTTGCTAATAACTGCGCTAACATAGGAAAAACCTCGTAATAGACATCCTGTCAGTGTTAATTATAGACTGCGAATGTAGCTTTTTTTGTCGGCTGAGACAACCTGAAATAATCCCAAAACATGTCAGAAACTAATCTAATTAAACAAATAAAAACCATAACAATTATCGCATTACCGTTAATGGCAGCATTTTTAGCACAAAAAGGCATACAGATTACCGACACGATCATGTTGGGCTGGTTGGGAACAAATCAGCTGGCAGCAGGCGCATTAGGCGTTGCTATTTTTCTGACTTGCGGCACATTTGGTTTGGGCACATTAAGCTCCGTTGGGATTTTTGTCGCCCGCGCTCGCGGCCAAGAAACACATGATGAAATACCGCTGATTTTGCAACAGGGTATCATCATGGTATTTATCATGGCATTACCATTAATGTTACTTATTTGGCACTTGCCCGCTATTTTGTTGAAATTCAATCAAGATCCCGCCGTCATTAAGCAAGTTGCATTACTCGTTCATGGTTTAATTTGGGGTTTTCCCGGGTTTTTATTATTTTTCGTGTTTCGCGAATTTATTGCAGCGTTTGCTTTAACACGCATCATTATGTTGGTTTGTTTATTTTCGGTTCCGCTCACTTTTATCGGCAATTATATTTTTATCTATGGGAAATTCGGTTTTCCTAATCTAGGAATTGCTGGTATTGGTTATGTCGGTGCAGCGATATATTGGTTGATATTTATGAGTTTATTCAGCTACTACAAATTAAATTCACAACTTAAAAAATATATTCAATTTTCTTCTTTTAAATTGGATTTAGAAAAAATACTTGCGATGTTTCGTTTGGGTACGCCTAGTGGCGTAATTTTAGTGCTGGATGCAGGCATGTTTTCCATCGCAGCAGTGATGATGGGCTCCTTTAGCAGTGCTGCATTAGCGGGACACCAAATTGCCATCATTTGTGCCAGCACGGTTTTCGCTATTGCTTTTTCTATTTCAATGGCGACAGCGCTGCAAGTTGGCTATGCAGCAGGCGCCAATGATTTTGTCACAGCGAAACGATTTGCCTGGATAGGCTTAAGTCTGGGTTTAATTATCACACTAGTGATTGCACTGTTTTTTATTTTTATCCCGGGATTGTTTGTAAAAATATTTTTAAATCGTCAGGTCAGCAATTATTCAACGGTAAAATATTACGCTTATCAGCTTTTGATGATTGCTGGCATATTTCAATTTTTTGACACATTACAGATCACACTAAATGGTATTTTAAAAGGCATAAAAGATACTTTTGTTCCCATGCTGTATTACATCGCTTGTTATTGGATAATCGGTCTTGGTTCTGCTTATTATTTAGCTTTTCATACTTCGCTTAAAGCTTTTGGTGTCTGGTGGGGTTTAACGGTGGGAATTATCAGTATAGCGGCGGTTTTGTTTATACGATTTTTGAAGAAATTTTAATTTAGGAAAATTTTTATTTATTATCACTCCTCATCCGCCCCGTTGGGGCACCTTCTCCCACAAGGGGAGAAGGCCAACTTCGGCTACATCTGCCAATCAAATAAACTTCAATGCGATGAAATAAGCCTTGTTATGAAAAACTAATCAATAACCCCGCAGCAGAGCTGCGGGGTATGAAATGAATTTTTTATTTCTATCGAAGCAGCGCTTCGAGGAATTAAACCTTCAAAGATTAAATCATGATGAAGGCCTTCTCCCCTTGTGGGAGAAGGTGCCCCGTAGGGGCGGATGAGGGGTGATCAAAAATTTAAAAAAATTTTATGAATTTTTTTACATTAACAATTTAACGAGCCACACGCAAAACAGCTGCTGTAATTTTCTCCACCGCATCCCCCATCACCAGTTTTTTTAATTTTTGCGACATCGCTGCCAGCTTTTGCGGATTTACTAATAACGTTTGAATCATGTCAGTCAATTTCTGCTGATCAATTTCATTTTGACGAATAATAAAAGCTGCATCTTGATCAGCTAAATATTTGGCATTATAAAATTGATGATCATCGACTGCGTGCGGAAGAGGAATAAAAATCGCTGGGCGGCCGCTTGCTGCGATTTCGCTGACGGTTAGTGCACCGGAACGCGCAATGACTAAATCAGCCCAAGCATAAGCTTGCTGCATTTCACGCTCAAACCCGGAAATTTTAGCAGTTAACTTTAATTGATGATAAAACTCAGTGGTTTGCTCTTGGTGTTTGCTACCAGCAATATGCCAAATATTTAATTGCTCTTTATCAAACTGCGTTAAAATTTCTGGAACTTTTTCATTAAAAATTTTTGCGCCTTGGCTACCGCCGACAATTAAAATTTTTAATGGCAAATTAATTTTCGCTAATGCAGCAATCGATCGAATATCAGCACGTACTGGATTACCTGTCGTTATCGCCTGTTTAAAACTATTCGGAAATGCCTGGCAGGTTTGATCAGCAATTTTCGCCAACAAACGATTGGTCAAACCCGGAATCGAATTTTGTTCATGAATTACCAAAGGAATACGATTGCGCTTTGCTGCTAAACCACCGGGCAAACAAACATAACCGCCAAAACCTACGACTACTTCGGGTTTAATTTTTTTAATAATTTTTTCCGCTTGAAAATAAGCTTTCAGCATATGCTGAGTTGCACTCAGCATCTTTAGGGGGGATTTTCCTCTGACACCGCTGGCTGCAATCACGTGTAGCGGATAATTTTTAACTAATTGTTGTTCGAGTCCCTGCGGTGTGCCTAGCCAATGCAGTTCATGAGATTCATTCGTTAATCGATCAGCAATCGTTAGCGCCGGAATAATATGGCCGCCAGTACCGGCGGCCATGATTAGAATTTTCAATATTTTACTCCCTGATTCGATTCACGCCAATTTTCATACGACAGGCGCAAAAATATTCCTAACATGACGCAATTCACTAAAATACTGGTGCCGCCATAACTCAATAATGGCAAGGTCAATCCTTTTGTCGGCAACAAGCCGCAATTCACTGCCATATTAATGAATGCCTGAAATCCCATAATTAATCCCAGGCCCCAGCCTAAATAAGCATGAAATAATTCGTTGACTTGATAATCACGATACGCAATTAAAAATACTCGCGTAATTAATCCGGCAAATAATAAAATGACAAACATTTCACCCATAAAACCGAGTTCTTCACCTAGTACCGCAAATAAAAAATCGGTATGGGCTTCTGGCAAATAAAATAATTTTTGGATGCTGTTTCCCAACCCTACACCAAAAAATCCGCCACGGCCAAAAGCAATTAAAGATTGTGTTAATTGATAACCACTATCAAATTGATTCGCCCAAGGATGCAGAAAAGTGGTGAGCCGCACTAAACGGTAAGGCGCGGTAATTGCCAATAAGGTTAAAGCAGAACCCGCCAACACGACAATTATAATTAAAGGAAATAAACGCGCACCGGCTAAAAATAATAATAAAATGCTGGCAACCGTAATCACCGCCACTGTACCAAAATCTGGCTGCTGCAATAATAATAATGCAATTAATGCTAATACTAAAAACGGCTTGATAAAACCGCTAAATTTTTCGCGCACTTCATCTTCGCGACGCTCGAGATAACCAGCCAAATAAATAATAAAAAATAATTTCGCTAATTCGGAAACTTGCAAAGTCATAAAACCTAAATTAATCCAGCGCATACTGCCATTCACTTCACGCCCGACGCCCGGCACTAAAACAAATAATAATAAAGCAATCGTAATCAACACACAGTAACCACTGATGCGATACCAAAATTTAATCGGCAAAAATAAAACAAATGCCAAAGCCGTTAAACCAAAAGCCAGATAACCGGCCTGGTGAATTAAATAATTAAACGGCGTGTGATACTGGCTTTCAGAAATCACCATGGAACTGGAGGCGACCATTAATAATCCCATGCCAATTAAAAAAGCGGCGGGAACGACTAAATAACGATCGAGATAAAATAAATTCTGTTTCATGATAAATCTTTTACTAAGTGAACAAATTGCTCGCCACGATCTTCAAAGTTTTTAAACATATCGAAGCTGGCACAGGCTGGCGCCAATAATACGGCATCGTCGGCTTTTGCTAAAGATTTTGCCAGCAAAACGCCTGCTTTTAAATTTTCGGCTTCATGGGTTTTAGTCACTTGACTGAAAGCCTTTAACATCATTGGCTTATCTTCTCCCATAATAACGGCAGCTTTGACATAGCTAGCTAGTGTTGGATTCAATTCGCTGAAATCAGCGCCTTTTCCTTGGCCGCCGGCAATCAAAATGATTTTACCTTTAATACTTTTTCCAATCGATTCGATGGATGCTTTAGCGGCGCCGACGTTAGTCGCTTTAGAGTCATTGATCCACAAAATATTATCTTGAGTCGGAATAATTTGGCAGCGATGCGCAAGGCCAGTAAAATTTTTTAAAGTTGATATCATCGCTTCAAATCTGATTCCATAACAATGCGCTAATGCAATTGCTGCCAGCGCATTTAATATTTGGTGTTTGCCTAATAATTTTAAATCCGTTGCCGCGATAATTTTTTCTTTTCCATAAGATAAATGGCTGACGCCATTTATTACAGTGATGCCGAAATTATTTTCGGTTGGGGCATCAAAGCCGAAGCTGATGATTTTTTTTGCTTGGATATTTTGGGTTAATTCGGGTTGCTCACGATTTACGACAGCAAATTTTATGTGGCGATAAATTCTTTGTTTTGCTAAAAGATAATTTTCGAGGCTGCCATGGCGGTCGATATGATCGGGTGATAAATTTAAAATAGTGGCTGCTAATAAATTGAGTGAGTAAGTTGTTTCTAATTGAAAGCTGGATAATTCTAAAACATATAATTCAATGTCTTCTGATAATAAATCCAAAGCAGGCGTGCCCAGATTTCCGCCGACTGCGACTTTAATACCGGCATTTTTAGCGATTTCTCCTAGCAAAGTGGTGACTGTACTTTTACCGTTGGAGCCAGTAATCGCAATCACCGGCGCTTTCGCGGCTTCTGCAAATAATTCAATGTCACCGATAATCGGTATATTTTTGTGTTGCGCAGCAATAATGACAGGTTCAGTTAATGCAATGCCTGGACTAACAATCAGTCTTTTTGCTTGTTGGCAAAGCGTTATATCAAAACCGCCAGTGATGAGTTTATTATGAGGAAATTTCTGTTTAAACGCTTGCATGAGTGGCGGCTCTGGCCTTGAATCCATTACCAAAAAATCCTCGCCTCTTTCAGCAAAATAATTTGCGCAAGAAAAACCGGATTTGCCTAAACCAAGAATAATATTTTGAGCTGAGGTTGACATACTGCGGCCTTTTTAGCTTTTAAAATTTATCAATCCTCGCCATAATAACACGAACACTGATTAAATTTGGAAGCTTAGGATTTGCTAATGCGGCGCTTGATCATTACCTGTTTTGCTTGTTTTTTGATGCTCGTCATCAAAAACGCATTTTGCTGGAAGGAATTAAGTCCCGGCATTGAATATGAAAAATTAAATTTTTCCAGTGATTCAAGCCACGTCCATGCATTTAAAATCGACCCAAAACGTTATCATTTCGATTTAGTCGTAAAAAACCGCCTTGATCATTTTCCCACCAAACAATCTTTTTTGCCTGACAATGCTTTGATTGCGGTCAATGGCGGTTTTTTTGCGCCCGATTTGCAGCCCTTAGGCTTGCGTATTAACAACGGAAAAACTTTAAGCAGTTACAAAGCCATCAGCTGGTGGGGAATATTTTTTATTCAAGATGATGTGCCACAAATTATTGCATCAAATAATTTTCAGCCGAATAAAAAAATCAATTTTGCCGTACAAAGCGGGCCGCGTTTAATTGTTGATTCGGATGTACTCTCATTAAAACCTGGAATTGCTAATCGCAGCGCTTTATGCATTGATAAAGAAAAAAATATTATTATCGCTGTAACGGAATTTTATCCGCTGGCTTTAACGGAATGGGCGCAAATCTTGATGAATAATTTGGGTTGTCAATTTGCACTTAATTTAGATGGTGGCCGCTCAACGCAGCTCGCGGCAAAGATTGGTGATTTTGCTTTAAATATCGGCGGTTTTACGCCGGTTTCTGATGTGATTGCGGTTAGTCAAAAAAGTGCGGGCAACTTTTAGCATTAGAAAAGCTATGGTGCTAATTCGCAATCAGGGGATTGCCGCGCGCTGCGCTTCCTCGCAATGACAAAGAAAAGGCACAATGCCACTCTTTTGTCATTGCGAGGAAGCGCAGCGAACGCGGCAATCCCCTGACCAAAAGTCGGCGCCAAACTTTACTAGTTCTGCCCCACAAACACCGCATTCGCAGCCGCTTTTAAAACCGCAGCAATTCTAATCGCCGATTGCAAAGCGACTTTGCTGACTTCAAATTTTTCTAACGTTTTTAAATGCGCATTAATACACATACCACAAGCATTAATTGCCGAAACGGCAAGACAAGCTAATTCAAAATCTTTTTTCTCGCCTTGATGTTCTTTAATCATATTCATCCGAATTTTAGCCGGCATACTGGCGTAATCTTTATCATCAGCTAAATGAACAAAGCGATAATAAACATTATTCATCGCCATCGTCAGCGCTGCAGCTTCAGCACAAGCTTTCATTTCTGCATCGATTTTATCTTCGTTTAAAAGAGCTGTGATTAATTCTTTATTTTCAGTCGCATAGGCCGAAGCTAATGCAATAATATAAACTTGTTTTAAAGTTAATCCTTCTGAACCTTCTTCCGATAAAATACTACTTAAATTTAATCTGACGTCTTTAGCGGTTTCCGGTAATTTTTGCCTCAAATTTTCGATAGTCATAATGGTTTCCTTTAATTAAGTTTTAAATAAGCTTTTAATTAGGGAAGAGTTATTTAACAACACCCCTCATCCGCCCCGTTGGGGCACCTTCTCCCGCAAGGGGAGAAGGACAACTTCTTGTACATCTGCCAAACCAATAAAGTTAAATGCCATGAAATAAGTTTTGTTGTAAGAAAGCTATTGAACTTTGTTGAGAGCCTTCTCCCCTTGTGGGGGTATTGTTGAATAAATCCGATTTTTTGTAGGGGCAACCCCCTGTGGTTGCCCATCGCATCGGTAGCACCGAGACCAAGGCAGGCACAGGGGCCTGCCCCTACGTTTTGTTTTTTTATTTTTTTGAATTATTCAACAACGCCCCTTATGGGAGAAGGTGCCCCAACGGGGCGGATGAGGGGTAATAAAAATACCGATCATCGATAGCACAACACACCCCAAGATTAGCACAAAACACCCAATACCCCTTTGATTGCAGCGTCAAGCTGCAATAGTTTGTTCACCTTTTTGCCAATTGCAAGGGCAGAGTTCATCGGTTTGCAACGCATCCAACACGCGCAATACTTCTTTTGGATTACGGCCAACTGATAAATCCGTCACCATAATAAATCGCACTATATTATCGGGATCGACAATAAAAGTAGCACGTTGAGCAACACCTTCGGCTTCATCCAAAATATCGAGTGCTTGTGATAATTCGCGTTTTGTATCTGCTAGCATTGCAAATGGCAAATGACGAATTTCTTCTTTATGGATTCGCCAATTTAAATGGACGAATTCAGAATCGGTGCTGAAGCCGTAAACGACTGCATCGCGCTCATTGAATTGCGCATTCATTTTGCCGAATTCTGCAATTTCTGTCGGACAAACAAAGGTAAAATCTTTAGGCCAGGAGAAAAAGATTTTCCATTTACCTTGATCAGTATTTTGATCAATCTCTTTGAAAGCTTTACCTGGCGCTATATCTACCACTGCTTTTAAATTAAATTGAGGGAACTTTTGGCCTATTTTGATCATCATTTATCTCCGGTAGGTAAAATTGATAGGTGGATAATACGCTGCAAAAATTGATAAATCCAATTGATTGTTACTATAATGTTAATAGTTATTATCTATTATTGAGTGATGCCATGAACTTGCGCGATTTTGATTATTTGATAGCTTTGGCAGAGCAGCAGCATTTTGGCAAAGCGGCAAAACGCTGTCATGTTAGCCAGCCGACTTTAAGTATGCAAATAAAAAAATTAGAGCGTGAATTGGGTGTGAGTTTAATTGAGCGCAATCGCAAGCAATTTCGCTTAACGCTGTCGGCAGAAAAAATTATTGAGCATATTAGACAAATTCAACAGCAAATCAAAAACATTAAAGAAATCGGATTATTAGCGCAAGACAGTCTCGCAGGCAATGTTTATTTAGGAGCAATTCCAACGGTTGCGCCCTATTTATTGCCTAAAATTATGCCGAAACTGACACATGCGTTTCCAAAAATTAACTTTTTTTTAATTGAAGCGCAAACCGAGCGCTTATTGGAAATGTTACATTCTGGCAAATGTGACTGCGCTATTTTAGCTTTACCAATTAATGATACGCGTCTACAAGTAAAAACACTTTTGAGTGAGGATTTTTTATTGGCTGTGCCAACAACTCATCCATTTGCAAAAAAAACCACCATTAAACTAGAAGAACTGCGCAAGGAAACGCCGCTATTGTTAGAAGAAGGCCATTGCTTGCGCGAGCAAGCATTAGAAATTTGCCAACAAGTGGGCACGCTTGAATATGATTCTTTTAAAGCAACCAGTTTAGAAACTTTACGCCAAATGGTTGCAGCTAATTTGGGTGTTACGCTCGTGCCAGAAATGGCAGCATTGCCGACAAAAAATTGTGTTTATTTACCGTTTGCGAAGAAAGCACCGCAAAGAAAAATTGCACTGGTGTGGCGCAATGCGCATTTGCGAGATAGATTATTTAATTTGATGGTTTCGTTGTTGGTGAATGAGGATATTCAAAAATAATATGTAGGGGGGATTAGCGCAGCGTAATCCACCATCAAGCATTGCAGTACTGCTAAACTAATTGGTGGATTACGCTGCGCTAATCCCCCCTACATTTATTTGATTTATTTAGCGCAACTTCAATGTCGCCAAACCAATCAACACCAAAATAAATGTAATAATCCAAAACCGCACAATCACACGCGGCTCTGGCCAACCTTTTAATTCAAAATGATGATGTATTGGCGCCATGCGAAAAATACGTTTGCCGGTTAATTTAAATGAAGCAACTTGGAGAATGACCGAAACGGTTTCAATAACAAAAATTCCACCCATAATAAATAAAACTAATTCCTGTTTCACAATTACTGCAATCGTTCCTAATATCGCACCTAGACCCAATGCACCAACATCACCCATAAATACTTGCGCCGGATAAGTGTTGTACCACAAAAATCCCAGACCAGCGCCAACAACCGAAGCGGCAACAATCGCGACTTCACCAGAGCCTGGCACAAAAGGAATCACTAAATATTTCGAGAAAATCGCATTGCCCGTTACATAAGCAAAAATACCCAGCGCACCTGCAACCATCACTGTTGGCATCACTGCCAAGCCATCCAAACCATCAGTTAAATTAACGGCGTTACTCGTGCCAACAATCACAAAATAAGCAAAGATAATAAAAAACACGCCGAGATGAATGGTAAATGATTTAAAAAACGGAATGACTAAATCGGTTGCCAAATATTCTTGCGGCGACAAAATAAAATACAAAGCGATGGCGATAATAATGCCAAATAAAGATTGCAACGGATATTTATAGCGCGCTTTTAAACCATAATGATTCTTGCGGGTCAATTTTAAATAATCATCCAGCCAGCCGACAAAACCAAAACTCAACATCGCAAATAACGTCAGCCAAACATAAGGATTAAATAAATCAGCCCATAAAATCGTGCTTAAAAAAATTGCAACGAGAATTAATGTGCCACCCATCGTCGGCGTGCCTGCTTTGCTGAAATGCGATTGTGGGCCATCTGTGCGAATCACTTGTTTAATTTGATCTCGCGATAAACGGCGAATTAACCACGGCCCAATTAACCAGGAAATGATCAATGCCGTCAGCGTTGCTAAAATCGAACGCAGACTCAAATATTGAAAAACTCGAAAAAAACTAAAATAATGGAATAAGTATTCCGAAAGCCAAACTAACATTTTCTATCCTTATTTTATTTTATATTAATGCTTGAACGATTTCTTCCATCTTCATTGAACGCGAGCCTTTTACCAAAATGCTGGTATTTTCTGGCCATTCGCGTTTTAACGCTTTAATTAATTCCATTTTATTCTCAAAATGCTTCGCATTTTGACCATAGGATTTGACGGCTTCTTGCATCAGTTCACCGGTTGCGTAGAACTGGTTAATTCCGGCTTGTTTGATTTTTTCGCCGATTTCGCGGTGATATTGCGCTGCGTTTTCGCCTAATTCGCGCATGTCGCCCAATACAATGATTTTATAGCCAGGGCGTGAAGCTAGAATATTGATGGCGGCGCTGGTGGACAAGGGATTAGCGTTATAAGTATCGTCGATAATTTCTAAATGACTACGTTGGTGAATCACGAGGCGTTTATTGGGTGCTTCTGCTTTTTCCAGGCCTTTTGCAATCGCGGTCATCGGAACATTTAATGCATGAGCACAAGCTGCTGCAGCAAGCGCATTCATCACATTATGTTGTCCCATAATATTTAATTTAATCGTTGCCGTTTTTTCACCAATGACTAAATCAAAACGCGCGCAACCATCTTTTTCAATTTGAGTATTTTTTGCAGTGACATCAGCTGGATTTTTTATGCCAAAAGTAATAACTCGATGCGTCGTATTTAAACCTTTCCAATAACTCGCATGTGTATCATCGCTATTAATAACGCTAATATCGTTTGCACCTAGTTGACCATAAATATTGCCTTTTTCACGCGCCACGCCATCGACACTACCAAAACCTTGCAGGTGCGCTTCAGCGGCATTAGTAATTAATGCGACATTCGGTTTTGCAATTTGCGTTAAATAAGCAATTTCGCCAAGATGATTAGCGCCGATTTCTAATATGGCGAATTTATGTTGTGAGTTTAATTTTAATAAGGTTAACGGACAGCCAATATTATTATTAAAACTGGAAACATTCGCCAACGTCTCGCCGGCTTCGGAAAGAACATTCGATAACATGGTTTTAGTCGTCGTTTTACCACAACTGCCAGTCAAAGCGACCACCGGCGTTTTAAACTGTTCGCGATGACACCGCGCTATTTCGCCCAAAGCTTGAATCGTATCACTAACCAATAATTGCGGCAGATCAACTTCGGTTTTTTTGCTGACTAATGCAGCGACAGCACCTTTATTTTTCGCTTCTTTAATATAGTCATGACCATCTAAATTCTCGCCCAGAATAGCGACATAAAGTGCTCCTACTTCTAAATTGCGAGTGTCTTGTGTCACTGAGGTAAAAACCACATCGTTACCGATGATTTGTCCTCTTGTGATGTGTGCGGCTTGCGATAATTGCATCATTTAACTCGATTTTTTGCTATGGCGTTATTATGGCCGATTATCGAGGGACTGCAAGGGTTTTACGGTATTGACGCTTCGCGGATGCTAGTTATAATCGGGACGTTTTCAGCTCAATAATAATAACTAATGCTAAATTACTATGAATAAGCCGGAAATTTCTAGCATGGCCTATCCCGCACAAGCAATCGCGAATTATTTTATTAAAAAATCTCTCGAAGAGGGCCGGTTTGATATGACTGTGATGAAAGTATCAAAACTCATTTACATTGCTCATGGCTGGAGCTTGGCGCTTAATGATCAGCATTTAATTGGAGAGCCAATTCAAGCTTGGAAATTTGGGCCGGTGATCGAAAGTATTTATCAGGAACTGAATTTTTATGGTCGTGATCCTATTAGCTCACTGATTATTAAAGTAGAGCCTGATGCTGAAAATCCCTATGAAATTGATGCCAACGATCAGGAAACAAAAAAATTATTAGATCGGGTTTGGGATGTTTATAAAAAATACAGCGGTTGGGAACTATCAGAATGGAGCCACCAAAAAGACGGCCCTTGGTATCAAGCCTGGCATAAAGATGGCGGCTCAAAAAACCGTTATCATGTTATTCCGAACGAAATCATTAAAGACTATTTTTCTAAATTGATCAATTCACATGCCAATGGATAAAGAAAAATCCGCTATCACGGACGAAAGCATCCGTTCTTTTATTGAAAAAAATTATTCCAAAAAGAACAATAAAGAAAATGAAACATTGGAAGAAGTTTTAGAATTAAGAAGAAAAAGAGCTTTAGAATTGCGCCGAATTGCGGTGGAAGTGGCGCATGGCGAAGAATTAGTGGAATCTCTCATTGAAGATAGAAAAGCACGTAGACGTTATGGGCGGGGTATTTTTATTTTTGTAATTTGTTATATGGTTGCGGTTTTTCTCTGTCTACTTGATCACAGCAAATATAATCTTTCAGAAAAAGTTTTAATCGCGCTTTTGACAACGACGACGTTTAATATTATTGGTTTATTGACGGGTGTGGTGCGTTATCTGTTTCCGCACCATAAAAATTAGTGATCGGTTTTGTTTGAGTTTGTTAGATCACCCCTCATCCGCCCCGTTGGGGCACCTTCTCCCGCAAGGGGAGAAGGACAA
>CAYTUN010000003.1:0-54872 GCA_964441315.1 uncultured Gammaproteobacteria bacterium
CATTGCATTGCATTGCATTGCATTGCATTGCATTGCATTGCATTGCATTGCATTGAAGTTTATTTGATTGGCAGATGTTATCAGAGTTGTCCTTCTCCCCTTGCGGGAGAAGGTGCCCGTAAGGGCGGATGAGGGGTGATCTAAAATGCCAAAAATTAGCATAAAAAGTTGCAATTTTATTTATAAAATAACTTAATCCCGAAAATTAATATATTGCAACGGTCTTTCAAATTCCGCCTTCCTTAAAAACTGAATCACCAATTGCAAATCATCACGATTTTTACCAGAAACACGCAATTCATCGCCTTGAATACTCACCTGCACTTTAAATTTCTGGTCCTTAATTATTTTGCTTAATTTTTTCGCTGCCTCAGAATTTAAACCCGGCTGTAATTTAACAATTTGTGTCGCATGATTCAGCGCAGTTTTAATTTGATCAAATTCGAGAAAACGCACATCAATATTACGCTTGGCTAACTTGGTAATCAAAATATCTTTCATCTGCTTAACCTGAAAATCATTTTGCGCGCTTAAAAGTATTTGGTCAGTTTTAAGCTCGAACTTTGCATTCGAATCTTTAAAATCAAACCGGCTACCGACTTCGCGTGAAGCCTGATCGACTGCATTGGTCAGTTCTTGTTTATCGAATTGTGAAACCACATCAAATGAAGGCATGGGCTTTCTCCTTTTTTAGTGCTGGCGGAGAGGGTGGGATTCGAACCCACGTGGGCAGTGATGCCCCAGCCGATTTCGAGTCGGAGCCATTTAACCGCTCTGGCACCTCTCCAAGAATGAAATGCGATACTAACGATAAATCTTTCACTTCACAATAATCAGCCTGGCGGCTGATTGGTTCGACTGCCTAGGGTTAGGTTGTTTGATCAGGCAAATTGCATATTCTTATTTGCAAATCTGGATAAATTGTCAATTTAATTGACAATTTATCCAGCACAAGATTGACGAAATCAACCAAGTTGTATTTTCAGCACTCTCAGTCAAAATCCTGCCAAACTTAAAACGTGCTTTTTCAGCGGGAACCGCTGATGCCTAACCGTTCTGAAACGATTTTGTAATGCTCAATCACATCACCCAAATCACGACGAAAGCGGTCTTTATCGAATTTTTCCAAGGTTTTAGCGTCCCATAAGCGACAACCATCAGGCGTAATTTCATCGCCTAAAATAATTTCACCATGATAGCGGCCAAATTCCAATTTGAAATCAACTAATAAAATGCCGGCTTTTTCGAATAGTGGTTGCATTAATTGATTAATTTTTAATGTGAGTTTTTTAATTTTTTCCAATTCTTCAGTAGTCGCTAATTTTAAAGCAATGGCAACCGATTCATTGATTAAGGGATCGCCTAATTTGTCGTCTTTTAAAAATAATTCGTAAACTGGCGGGGCCAGTTTAAGTCCTTCTTCGATACCAAGGCGTTTTGACAAATTACCAGCGGTGTAATTTCTTACTATTGCTTCGACTGGGATAATTTCGATTTTCTTCATCAAAGCATGAGTATCATCCCATTGCTTGATAAAATGCGTCGGAATATCAGCTTTAGCTAAATATTCCATCATAAAACTATTGAAACGATTATTGGTTTTACCTTTTTCAGCCAAACTTGCTTTTTTAAGCGCATTAAATGCGGTCGCATCATCACGAAATTCAACTAATACTTCATCAGGATTTTCGGTGGTGTAAAGCGATTTTGATTTGCCGGAATAAATTAATGTTTTTTTTTCTGTCATGGTAAAACTCGATAAAGTCGTTTGAGATCATTTTCCACGACATAATTGCCTTTTGCATCATACATCGTGACTAAGGTGGTATCGCCTAAAGAATATAATCTAACGCGAAAAACTGGCGTATCGCGCTGATAAAGTCCGCGAGTGCGTGTTCTATCAGCAACATAATAAGAAGTCAAATAAGGGTCGCGGTACATAACGGTATAGCCTGCTGTCGTCAACCCAACCCCAACCTGCCGCCAGGCGATTAAAATCGGCTGATGAATCACGATAGTATTAACCCGCCAATTTTTATTAGCCTGATCAAGTTTTTTTTGTTCTGCGATACGCGCTAAATCTGTTGAAATTGAAACTTTAAATGGCGTCGCATTATTTAAAATAATTTTATTGTTTCTGGCGAAAGATACTGCCGCTGGCGCGGCAGCGACAGTGTTTGGCAGGGTTTTTATAGTAGGTTTTGCATTGTTTGTGTTTGTTGGGATCGAAGGCATTTTTAAGGGTTTTATTAAAACCGGTTCATTAATAGGGTTGATAGTTTCTTGGTCAGAATTTTTTATTAATTGATCACGCAAATTAATTTTTTCAGTTTTTAATACTGGCTGCGGTGAAAGCATTGCGGTAGCTACTTCTGAAAAGCGTACTGGCGCCTGCGGCGCCAGCGAGGGTGTTTGTGATGTTGGCTGCGGGGTTGTTTGATCGGCGCTTTGGCTTTGTTCGGGTTTTTCTGTTGGAGGTGAGGTGGGAGAGGAGGGCTTTTGAGTTAGTGCTGATGGTTTAACTTTTTGGGCTTTTATTTCATTACTTTTTTGTATTTCTAATTTAGGTGCTTCACCCAGAGCGTCCATTTTCCTTGATACCAGGCTTTGAGTGGTATCCGGAGAAGGTTTGATTTCTTCTTGAGTTTGTAAAGATGCATCAATTTTTTGTTCTTTTATTTCACTACTGTTTTTTACCGCTAATTTAGACGTTTCAATCGCAGTTTCTACTCCCTTTGATGCCAGGTTTTGGCCGATATGCGAAGAAGCCTGAGTTTCATCTCCGGTTAATGCAGATGATTTAATTTGCTGTTCTTCAGTTACATGACTATTATGCACCACCAATTCAGACGCCCCAGCTGTAGCTTCGATCCCCTTTGATGCCAGGCTTTGCCTGGCATTTTGCCTGGCATGATAATTAGTTTGAAATAAACGATTAATAAATGAAAAATGATAGATTTGTTCAGAAATAGATATTGGTTTTTTTTCAGTCGTTTTAATTGGTGTTAATTTTTCTTTGGTGGATTTTTTTGTTATTTGTTTTTGTTGTGAAATAATAGGTTGGTTAATTATTGGATGAATATTTTTTTTATTTTGCGATGATTTAATGAATTTGCTTTTCTCTGACGGAGACTTAACAGCTATCGTTTGAGGTTTATCACGAGGAATGGTGACGATCGTATTGCCAATTTGAATCAATTCAGTATTACTAAGCGGCGATTGACGAACCACAATTTCTTTTTGTTTCCCAGGCATTACACCGTTTCGTATTTTTGCAATATTTGCCGATTTTAAATCTTCAGGCGTGACAATAATGATAACGGTTTCGCGAGTCACACAAGCACTCAATAATAAACAGCCAAAAATAAGTGCAAAAAATCTATTTATGATTCGCACAATTTCACCTGAGGTCAATTAAGGCAAATTATTATACAAACGTTTTAGCGTATCACTTCCTGCGCTCGCGCCAGATGCTTCTTGAATCGTAATCATTGTCGTTTGACCAACGGGTAAAAGTTTCACTTGTAACACGGGCGTATCGCCGGCGTATTTACCACCGCTGGCTTTTTTATCTGCGACAAAATACGCGTTGAGTGAATTGTCCTGTTGCATGATTTCAAAACCGGCAGCTTTTAAAGCACCGCCAACTTGTCCCCAGGTTTTGCCTACCGGTTGATTAACGAGAATCGAGCCTGCCTGCAATTGTTTGCCAGTCGCAGGCGCTGCCTGCGAAGGGGGTGCGCTATTAATAGCAGTTTTACTCAAATCGGAAGAAACGCTCATACTGGCGCCAGCGCCAGCTATCGCTGGCGCGGGGTTGTTGGTGGGATTAGCTGCCAAGGGTTCTGTGGTAGTTATGGTTGGGTTTGTTTGTTGAGATTGAGCTGTTGAATTGGGATTTGGCAGGCTGCTTGAGGTGCTGTTGTCTGCAGCCACAATTGGCTTGTTTTCTAATGGAAAAGTTTGCGCTTCCGTGGAAGCGTGTGGTTCTGATTTAAAACTGCAGGCTGATAAAACCAAGCATAAAGTAGATAATAAAATTCCGATTGCTATTCTCATATTTCCCTTCCTCAATTATTTACAACTATTCAACTCCATGAATTTTGCGAGATTCTTTTTTAATAAATCATGATGAACTGCATTTAATGCAGTTAATGGTAAGCGAATACCGGGTTGAATTAAACCTAATTCCGCCATTGCCCATTTCAAGGGAATCGGATTGGTTTCAACATATAAAGCGCGATTTAAATCAGCGAGTTCCTGCTGTAAATTCCAGGTTTTTTTCTTGTCACCGCTTAATGCAGCCGCCACTAAATCATGATTTTTTTCCGGCAAAAGATTGCCGATGACAGAAACGACACCCTTGCCGCCTAACAACATAAAATCCGCTGCCGTCAAATCGTCACCACTTAATAAATCAAATTGATCATGGCATTGATTTAATATCACGCCAACACGCGATAGATCGCCAGTCGCTTCTTTAATACCAACAATATTGGAAATTTCGGTGAGACGAATCACCGTTTCCGGTTTTAAATCACAAGCCGTGCGGCTGGGAACATTGTATAAAATCTGCGGAATCGGCACGTTTTGCGCTACCGTTTTATAATGTTGATAAAGTCCCTCTTGCGTCGGTTTGTTATAAAAAGGCGTCACGATCAGGCAAGCATCAGCGCCGCATTCCATCGCCTGCTGCGTTAATTCAACCGTAGCTTGAGTAGATTGTTGGCCAGTACCGACAATAATCGGCAGGCGCGCGCGCGCGACTGAAACTGCCAAGCGAATCAGCTTTTGCCGTTCTTCCAGCGTCAGCGAGGCGCCCTCCCCGGTCGAGCCAATAATCACCAAACCATCAGTTTTATGCGCCACATGCCATTCAATCAAACGGGAAAAACTTTCGTAATCAATTTGCTGGTTTGCCAGCATTGGTGTCGCAAGCGCTACGATACTGCCGTGGAACATAACATTTCCTTTTAATTTAACTTTAACGCCACTATACCCAAAACGGATAGGTTTTAGGTGTTATTGCGCCGAGTGATGCGTGAGATTGCCACGTTTTGATTGAGCAAAAGTGAAGGAATAGTTGTTCTATTTCGAGCTTTTGCGATTGAAAAACGTGGCAAGATCGCGCGTCAATCGGATGCAAGAACGCCTAAAACCTATCCGTTTTGGGTATATGTTAATTGGAATTTTTAAAGCGCGCAAAATAATTCCATTCGTGTCAACCAATAAATTTTACGAGTTGATCGCCCGCCTGACTACGTTATAATCGAGCCCACTCATTTTTCTTAAGCTTCGTTTGGAACCATCGATGGAATATTTAGCAGTCTCAACCATATTACATTCACAAGATCGCTTATTAAGCGAATTATTATTCAGCATCCGCAAATTGGAATGCAGCATCCAGGACAGCCGGATCACGCGTTTAGGCCATGAATTTGGCGCGATTATTTTGATTAAAGGCAATTGGAGCGCGATCGCCCGCCTGGAATCAAAACTGGAAAAAATGCGCGATGAAGAACAAATCCCGCTATTTTACAAACGCACCAGCAGCAGCTACGAAGGTGGCCAGCGCCTGCCTTACCTGGTGCAAGTCATTGGATTAGACAGCCCGGGATTAATTTATGAAGTAATGCATTTTTTTGTGATGCAGGATATTGTAGTGAATGATTTACAAAGCAATCCTTTTACCGCGAATTACACCAAAACCACAATGATGACCATCATTATCAGCATCAACATTCCGGCAGAATTAAGCATCACCGATTTACGCGAACGCTTTATGATTTTGTGTGATGATTTAAATGTTGATGGGATTTTGGAGCCGGAGAAACGGCTATAATTTTCAGCGGTTCCCGCTGAAACAAAGTGGTGGTTGGGTTTGGTTCTGGCATTTTGGCTGAATACTGGTTGGATACTTTTTTTCACATTTGAGAATGGTAAATTTTTTGTGAACGTTGTTAAACCTTGAGATTACTTTTTATAGCGGGAACCGCTATCTGGAGATGAAAATGGCAGTGAAATTAAATGAAGTGGTTAAAGATTTTTCATTTGAAGCCACCAATGGCCTTAAAGGCAAATTAAGTGATTTTAAAGGCAAAAATGTTGTTCTTTATTTTTATCCCAAAGACAACACCAGCGGCTGCACCTTAGAAGGTCAAAATTTCCGTGATCATATTAAAGATTTTCAAAAATTGAATACCGTTATTCTAGGCCTCTCCCGTGATGATTTAAAAAGCCATGAAAAATTCAAAAGCGAGCAATGTTTTCCGTTTGATTTAATCAGCGATGAAGATGAAAAAATTTGCGAACTGTTTGGTGTGATGAAGATGAAAAACATGTACGGCAAACAAGTGCGTGGTGTTGAGCGGAGTACGTTTTTGATTGATGCGAATGGGAAGTTGTGCGCGGAATGGCGTGGGGTGAAGGTGGATGGGCATGTGGCGGAAGTGTTGGCGGAAGTTAAAAAGTTAAAATGAGCCTAGGGCCTGTTTACAATTGCTTTTTCGTTACGAAAAAAGCAATTGTAAACAGGCCCTAGTATTAGAGGCTATTTCCTCAATGTTCCTGCATTTAGAGAGCCATTTTTAGTCATACTAGATCTATCTTTCCAAAATAGTAATTTATCTGTAAAGTTTTTAAAGGAAGATCTCCGAGTAATTTCTCCTTTTTCTTTGTCTGATATTTCAGATTTTACTTCTCGCTCTCCTTTAATTGCTTTATCTGGCTCAACTACACCAGCCTCTCTGCCTAACCGAACTAATTGATCAGCTAAAAATTTTTTATGTTCTTCTATAACCTCAGCAGGAAATAATACTAAATTTCCTTCGTAAATCGCTTTTATTTCATCTTTTTGCGCCATATCTTGCTGAAATGCAAATGCGTATAAGCTATATATTTTTTTTAAAACTTCTAGCGCTTGTTTTTTATAAAAGCCTTCTTCATCGACTGATAACGTTTGGTAATGTTCAGAATTCTCAGAAGGAATATTGTTATAACCTGTCGTCTCCTGTTGAACCTTGGTTGCAACCTGATCTTTAATTCCTACTAACATACTATTGCATTGACTTAATATATTTTTCACCCACAAGGCGACTGTCTCAGGATAGTATAGATAAATAGCAGCCAAATAATTTTTGATGCTTGCTTCATCTTCCTCAAAAAACTGCCTTAATCGGTAGAACAATAAAAACAACTCAAGAGCTTTATTAGAATCAAGCAACAAGGGTGAAGTGGCAAAAGCTTGGATCTGACTCCAAGGCAAACAAGGATCTTGATCAAGTTTACAGTGCTTAATTAATTCAATATGACTAACAAAATCAACCACTTTCCCCTTGGTGAAAGCAGCGGCTTGCTTGAAACAATCCAGCTCAAAGTTTTTCTCTTTATTCAATAAATCCCGCTGCAATAAACATAAACAATACACATGCAAAATAAATTCATTCTCAATTTTAGCGTCATCACTCTTGAAACCAAATTGAATAATAAAAATTGTAAAAAAGTGTGGTAACAAGCTTACAAGAGCTTCTGGATTTCTAGCGAATAATTGTTTACAAATTGATTGATTAAATACTATTGCCCTAAAATTCTCAGGAACAATTTTGTGTGAGTGATTGGCATATTTAGAAGGATCGATTAACGAATTTCTAAAATTTAGCAAATCAACGTAAGCGCTGATCCAATTCACTAATCCTTCGATTTGTTCTTTACCTAAAAACTTGCTAAATTGCCCTTCAGCCAGCATTTGCCAATTGCTATTAAAATACTCATTTAAAAATCCATATTCTAACAGAATACAAAATAGCAATTTAATTTGCTCGGGGTCAAAACTTAACTTTTTAGATTTTCTCCGATTATTTTTTTCAGAAGACATGAAAATGGTTGAGAAAAGATTAGCCAGAGCCTGAAAATATTTTTGATTAAAGTTGGAATCACCGCGGTATGTTTTAAGCAAAGTCCTCAATCTTAAGCAATCGATAGCATCACCGATTGCTGCATTAAAGTTATTGCTTAATATCTTATCAAAGATTCGTCCGTATAAGCTTTTTATGTCTTGATCAATGCCTAAGTCGGATGACAATAATTCTTCCATAGCATAATCCTCCTTGATGATGCATGATTTTTTATTTTTTTGTATTTTATCTAATAAAAATGCAATAAACCTTAAAGCTCCCTCACGAATTGACCCCCGCCACAAAAACCGCTATGTTGACAACCCCAAGCCCCGGTAGTTCAGCTGGATAGAACAGCCCCCTCCTAAGGGGCAGGTCGGCGGTTCAAATCCGCCCTGGGGCGCCAGGTTTGCTTATGGCGAGCTTACAATTGCAATTCAACTCTTTCTCTAACAAACGTCAACTCTATTTAAAAACAAATCAATTAAGTTATACTCTTGCTTAATCTTCAGTTAAGAATTTTTATTAGAAGAAATTCAACGTCACTATAATAAATATAATAAGGAAAAAAAATGGAAGATATCTATAGACTAACGGAAATACAAGCCAGCCTAGAGCGCAAGGTTGATGAAGAAAAAGAAAAACGCCTAAAACTTCTCTATGACATCCTACAATTTATATCAGACACTAATGATCATCATATCTTCAATACAGCTTTAAAAGAACTTAATGACTCCAACATTACCAAAAAAATTAAACTGAATTTGAGGAAGACTCCCTCAAACGAAATTTCAGGGCCAGCAGTCATACAAGAAAAAGATGAGTTGACTATTCATGAAATCACAGAATTTAGCTTTCTATTAATGAGCCAATTAACTGCACACAATGAGGAGAGTATCCCTGACGCTTTTTTAGATGAGATCCATAAAAAATCCCTTACTAGTTTAAAGCTGCGACATGAAATAAGTGTCCTGGAATCTGCCATCAGAAAATCAATTACACCAGACACACAATTAGCAGCAAGTCCACAACAATTAACATTATTAAACCAATTAAGAAAAAAATCAGTTGACTTACAACAATTAAATATTGATATCGATGCTTTAACAACACAAGGAAGATTAGGTTTTGATGTAATTCTGCAACACATAGAAGTAATTAATAGTCTCCTCAAGCCATTTGAAAGGTATTTACTTGATTCGTCGAATAGAACAATTTTTAGATCTCACACAGTCCCATGGAAAAAGTTTCAGCAATTGCAGCAACGAATGCATCTTGGCCATATAAAAGCCAAGTTTATAAAAGCCTGTCAAAATATGAGTGATACCATTATATCTATTGAAAAATTTTCCTATGACCACACCCTGGCAAGCACATTATTGGAAACGATGCGAAATAAAATTTATGGACAAGCGCTTGAGAAAAAAGAGATTAATCTTAAAGACTTGTTTCGTCACATTACCAGTCACTTTAAGCTAGATAAAAATGCAGTCTTAAAAACCATTGAAGATTTTCTATCAAAAATTAACTATAAAATTCTTATTTTAATTTCAGAAATTAAAAAAATAGAATCTATTTTTAACAAAATTGCTGTGCATTATAACCATCATCAAAATGAATTACCCGAACAAGAGTTTAATTTTAACTTCTTGCTTTCTTTACTGGAGTTTTCTCAAAAAATATTTTTTGATGTATCGCTGGCACAATCGATACAACCAAAAATGATTGACAAGCTGGGCCTGCCTGGTGCTTTTCAATACGATAGAACCAGTTTTGCTTTATACAACAAAATTCTCACCTTGATATTAAAAAAACACTCTCGGCAGTTAAATATTAGTATTACTAACCAAACAACAACACTATGTGACAATTTTGGAATTTGGTTAAAACAGAAGTCTAATCCTTCCTGGGAAAAATTAGCACAACTTACTCATGAAGCGTTGGAGTTTGCTCATACAGAATTAGCAAGCACGCATGAGTGGCTAAAGCGAATAGGTTTTGACGATGAAGAAGTTTTATTGCTTACCAGGGTCAGCGTATCAAGGGAAAATGGTAATTTAATCTTTAGTAGTTCAAATACTCATAATGGGTTGATCGAAAAAGAGCTAATAGTGGCTGGATCCAGCTATTTTGAAGTTTCACCAGAAGTCATGTTAGTTTTGCACTGGTGCCAAAGTGCAAGACAATGTAGAAAAGAGATTCAATTAAATCTAGCAAACGTTCATTCCCGTATTTCTCGTACTCTTCATGATGAGCTAACAAAACGTTGCACTCAGTTTTTAAAAGACTGGAATAAATTATTTAAAGAAGCAAACACGCTAGAACTTGGCGAAGCTGCAGTTTATATTGGGAGATTAATTGAAAATTATAATTTCTTATCTTCTCATTCCTTTGTCCCTTATTTAAAAAAATTTAGCGAAGAACAAATAAAGTTTTTTGGAAGAAGTTTTAATCAACTCGATGCCATGTTTCGATTTATTGAAACCTACAACATTGGCTGGCTGAGTCTCAAATGTGATCCTTTCTGGGAAATCAATGAACTCACGCGTGACAATTTTTTGAAAATTTACAGATCCTTTGATAAAAGTAATACTGCTTATACAAAAATTAAATCTGCACGTGACCAGCCAGAGCAAGAGCAGCTTAATATTATCCTTGAATTTTATTTAAAATCAATTTTCATAGTCAAATTTATCACAAAATTAATTTCATCCAAAAAGATACCTCAAATAAAAAAAATCATTAGCATAAATGATTTTATATCTTTCAAACTTGATACCCCTATAGAATCACTAAGTGCTTTTTGTGAAGAAAAAAATCAAGTGCTGATTGAAGCGTTTAAAATGCTAACAACAAATGCACCAATTCAAAATGCTACTTTGCATTATGCTGAAATACCTAAACAAGAATATCCACGAGCGCCCGCCTCATCCAAGTTAAATGAAAGCACGGATGATAAAAGTCTAGCAAGTTTGTTAAATAGTCATCAATCAGCCCAAGGAATACAGCAAGGCATTAGTAAGGCGCTCAAACTGGAGATTGAGGGCGAAGAAGATTTGAGACGATTTTTTGCTGAGCTAGTACAAAATGACAGTAGTTATCTACCAGAATTATTAAAATTACTACCTGTCTTCAAAACGAGGCAAACCGATGATACTTCGGATATAAACGATTATGATAAATTAATCAAAATATTTGGATTGGTATTTGCCGCATTTTTTCATCAAAATGCTTCAGACTGCGTAAAAAAATTCAATAGAATTTTAAATCAAGCACATAGCAACAGTGATCTCTCCAACCAGCTCGTTAATCAAACCCTGGAGATATTAAGCCCGTATGAACGCCTGGATTTTATTAAGGCTCTTTATCTTAAATATCAGCAAGCTGACACAAACTTCACCTGGACAATCAGATTTCCTCGTGATTTTAACGAATGGGTTTTGATTAGGGAAATATTTCATATCGACTATTTGCTTTCAGCACCGCTTGTAGACATTTATTCATTTATTACCGAACGCACGGCTGCAAAAAACACTGAAAAAGAAAAAATTGACCTTATTTCATCCTGGCTGAATCGCATCTGCTTGATTTGGGAAGATAATATCCATAAAAATGATGTTTTGGCAGCAATACTTTCATATAGAAACATTGGCGCAACAAATCTGGCAAATCAATTACAGATTTACCTATTGGAAAAAATCATCATGGGCCTGGTAGATTTTTCCGCCGATACGCAAGACTATCTAATAAAGTTGTTACATGCTATTCCTAAATTTGATGCCTTGCTCGCTTCTTCAAAAAAATCTGGTTTACTGAATATATTTGAAAAAGATTTTCCATTCAGCTTATTTGCGGATTATATTTTCTATATTAGTGATTCAAATATAGATCAGAAAATAAGGGAATCATTTATTGACCGTCTATTATCGCAAGAAAATCCTGAAAACTTGATTAAAGATATCTTGCCTGAAACTGCCAATAAGATAATTCCTCTTGTCTCGCGGCAAAAAAATACCGATACAGCCAAATTAATTGAATTCGTTAAAAAAAATTCGATTAGGGTTAGCCGGCATGATGCAGACGGTAATAGGGTCAATCATTTGCTTAAAGCATTTGATTTAATAACCGGAAATATTTTATCTCCAAGTTCCATAAGTAATATTTTAAACATTTTACTTTCTGAAGAAGAAATACCACTTCAAAAAGGCATTTTGGTAGACATGCTATTGGCGGTTTTTTGCAAAAAGCGCTTGATTGCTGATGAATTAATTATACGAGTTAGCGACTTGCCAAAAGACCAGGTTAAAAAAATTTCTTTTGTCGCTGGTTTTCTCCAAGTTATATTAGAAAGACTGTTATTAAGCTCTTACTCGGATAAACACGAGAAAGCAGAAGTAATAAATTTGCTTAAAGGTGCAAAATCGAGCCTGGTTAATTCACCCACTGATTTTAACGATTTTGAACATCTGGTTTCTTATGCTTTTTCTCATGAAGAAATAGCAATATCTGGATTAAAAAATCTGTTTATTTTCTTTGATTTTCCTAAAGGCCGTAAAGAAGAATTTTTTTCTTTTTTGTTAGAACGATTCGCCAGGCCTTTAAAATCGAGCATTATAATCAAAGCATATTTGGAATCGAGCAATTATACTATTGACATCAATACCTTACTTAACGTGATAAAAATAACCCGATCGTATTTTTTTGAATTAAATCATCTACACTTAACACAGCGGCAAAGGTACCAGCTCTTACAGGAACGCGATGATTTTTTATCTAATGATGAAATAGCAATAGGAAATTTTTTAGTATTTATCATTTTAGAATTCCCTAAAATTAAAAAAACTGGTGACAACAAACTCTTACATGGAAAGCTATTATGCGAGTTATCTAAATACAGAATACCCTACGACTTATTTCTAGAAACATTAATTGGACTCAACCGCCGCACAAGAATTAAAGTGGAAAAAGTTGATAGTGGGCTTGTTTTGAAAAATTTAGAAGCATGGTTAAGCAATCTGCATCCTGATTTATCACTCAACCAAATTTTTCGACTCTTTAAAAAAATTTTTAAACTTATAGAAGCTCATGAAAATCTTTTTGAACCAGTTGCATGTCGACAAATTTATGAGTCCTTATCAAAATCAGCCACGTTTTATCAAAATCAGTCTATTGGCAATTCTGGTTTCTTTAGCTGCCGTAAACCACAAGACCCCTTTGCAGATTTAATCCAACAGATGTTAGCTAAAGCAAGTGACACTAGCCAGGATATAGCCATGGCATTGCAAAACTAATCTCCCTACAAATCTCATCCCCCTTGCGTTAAGCTAAGCCCATTTTAAAAACCCGAGGCACTAATGAGACAAGAAAAAGACAGCATGGGCTTGATGGAAGTACCGGATGATCGTTATTGGGGCGCGCAGACGGCGCGGTCGATGAAATATTTTGCGATCGGCGATGATCGCATGCCAAAAGAAATTTTGCGCGCATTTGGGATTTTGAAAAAAGCGGCAGCGCTGGCAAACCAGGAACTCGGCCATTTGGCAGAAGAGAAAGCGAAATTAATCGTTGCTGCGGCTGAAGAAGTGATTGCCGGAAAATTAGATGAGCATTTTCCTTTGCGTATTTGGCAAACTGGCAGCGGTACGCAGACCAATATGAATGTGAATGAAGTCATCGCCAATCGCGCGATTGAAATGGCGGGCGGCAAATTAGGTTCTAAAACGCCGATTCATCCGAATGATCATGTCAATATGTCGCAATCCTCAAACGACACTTTTCCAACTGCGATGCACATCGCCGCTTGTGAAATGCTGGTGCATAAATTACTGCCAGCAGTTAAACAATTAAAAACTGCTTTGGAAGAAAAACAGAAAGCATTCGCGCCTATCGTAAAAATCGGCCGTACACATTTACAAGATGCCGTACCCATGACCTTAGGCCAAGAATTTTCTGGCTATGTTTATCAGCTGAAACAAGATATCGTGCGGATTGAAATGGTGCTGCCGGATCTTTATGAATTAGCGATTGGTGGTACCGCTGTCGGCACTGGCTTGAATGCGCCAAAAGGTTTTGCCGAAAAAACTGCGGCCAGCATCGCCAAAATCACCGGCCTGCCTTTTGTCAGCGCACCGAATAAATTCGCCGCCCTCGCCTCGCACGATGCATTTGTCATGGCCAGTGGCGCTTTGAAAACTTTAGCAGCCTCCCTGATGAAAATCGCCAACGACATCCGCTGGCTTGCCTCCGGCCCGCGTTGCGGCCTGGGCGAATTAACACTGCCGGAAAATGAACCCGGCTCATCAATCATGCCAGGCAAAGTCAACCCGACCCAATGCGAAGCGATGACCATGGTCTGCACCCAAGTCATGGGCAATGACAACACCATCAGCATCGCCGCCAGCCAAGGCAATTTTGAATTAAATGTATTTAAACCCGTCATCGTTTTAAATTTTACGCAATCCGTTCGTATACTCACGGATGCCTGCCGCTCTTTCCGCGAACACGCCATCGAAGGCCTGCAAGCGAATGAAAAACGCATTAAAGATTATGTCGATAATTCTTTAATGTTAGTCACCGCATTAAGCCCAATTATTGGCTATGACAAAGCCGCCGAAATTGCGCATAAAGCGCATCATGAACATACCAGCTTAAAACAAGCGGCGGTGAAACTCGGTTATTTATCGGAAAACGATTTTGATAAACACGTAAAAGCGGAAGAGATGATTGGAGAGTGAAATGAAATTGACACGTTGGCAGCAGCGTTTTGAAAATTTTGAACGTGCGTTTAATTTGTTGCATCAAGTGTTTGAGCAAAAAAAATTGGAAGAATTTTCCGATCTGGAAAAAGAAGGCATTGTGCAACGTTTTGAATATACTTTTGAATTAGCCTGGAAAACTCTGAAAGATTACTTGGAACATAATGGCATCACATTAAACCAAGTAACACCGCGCCATACCATTAAACAAGGATTTGCTGCCAACATTATCGAAGATGGCAAAATATGGATTAACATGTTAGAGCAACGGAATTTAATGTCACATATGTATAATGCTAAAAAATTTGAAAAAGCAATTGTACAGATCCAGGAAGAATTTTTGCCAACTTTGAAAAAATTTTATTTGGACTTAAAAACAAAGGATATCGATTAGTGCCATACGGACTTGAAGATAGTGAAATGGAATTACTTATTCAAGTATTTGCCGCTCATTCTGAAATAAAAGAAGTCGTGCTATTTGGCTCACGCGCACTCGGGACCTACCGCAACAATTCAGATATTGATCTCGTGCTTTATGGTGAAATTGATCAAAATGTAATGGCTGCTATCAATCTGGAATTAGATGAATTGCCGTTGCCTTATTTATTTGATATTAAATCCGCTGCTGATATCACGCATGTTGGTTTAAAAGAGCATATTGAAAAATTTGGAAAGAAAATTTATTCAATATAGAGAAAAATTCACTGCCTATTAACAGCAAACACTTTTATAGCGGGAACCGCTGTAAATATCAAAACGCAAAATAAAAACTCGTCGAAAACACCACGCCAGTATAAGAAACTTCCCAACCAAAATGCTTATAACGAATGCTGGTCATTAAACTGGCATAAGGAATAATCGGGCTTTCGCCAGCGAAATGGCTTAAGCGGCTGTCATAGCCATAAATGGCGCCAGCGCGATAGCCAACGTAATAATTCCAATTGGGATGATTAACAAACTGATGGGTATACAAATTTCGTTGCACGCCGACGGCATAACTGCGGTGATCGTAGGAATTAAGAAAAGTACCGGCGAAAATGCTTTTGTAAACAAAACCCAATAATTCGTTATTGGAATTGTCGTCCTCACGGCTGGCAGCATTGATATGATAAGTCCACATGCCGGCATAAATCACATTCGGAAAAGCGGTGCCCTTGATGGTTTGCCAAAAACCTGCGCTTTTTGACGCGTCATCTACACTTGCGATAGCAGAACCACTTAAGGTTAAAGCCAGCATTATAATTTTTATTCTTTTTATACTTAAGGCGAGCTTAAATTTCTTCACAATGATGTATTTATAGGCTGTTTATTGAGAGGCAGAATTAAACCTGATTTTTTAGAGGAGTGCAATTGTTTAAATCAAGCGCATTTTACAACATTTTTCTTCGAAAAATCTTAGGGCTGGGTATGGTTTTGTTAGCGGAAGATAACCTAATGCGTGTTCACAATGAGGAGATTGCCGCGTCCGCTACGCTCCCTCGCAATGACAATGGGGTGGCACTGTGCCCATTCCTTGTCATTGCGAGGGAGCGTAGCGGACGCGGCAATCTCCTGACACGAACTTGGCACAAAACTCATTGCTGACACCATTTAAAAATCAATTTATTTAACCATCTTTTTCTGTTTCAAACTCGCAACTTGATATTGTCTGGACTGAAACCACCGCCAAACTAAAATCGTCAATAATAAAACCCCAACCACAGCAGCGATAAAAATAAAGACGTCACTAAATCCTTGCATAAACGCGTCTGAAAATATTTTTAATAATTTTGATTGCATTTCTGGCTGGAACTGATGGGTCAATTGGACTAATTTATCCGGATTATTCATTACGGCATGAAAAGATGCTTGTTCGGCTGCAGATAAAACTGTATGGCTTTCATTTAATTCATCGAAAAAATATTTTTTCATGCTAGATTGAAACAGTAAAGTTGCCAGCGCCAAACCGATAGCGCCCATCAAGTTAAATAATGTATAAATTGTGCCAATCGCATTACCAATTTTTTCCTTTGGAATCGTTTGATGCGCCGTAATAGCACCAATATTATTGCCAATTGCCCAAACTACACCGATTTGCGTAAACGCAAATAAAATCAGAATTAAAGTTGACTGTGCTTGAAATAAGATATGTAAAAAACAGGCAATAATTGTGCAGATCATTGCAATGACTGCGACTTTAATAATGCCCCATTTTTCAATCATTTTACCGACAAAGGGTGAAATAATGGTTACTGCTACCGGTATGATTAATAAAATCATACCAGAAACCAAGGCAGATTCTTGACGAATTAAATTCAAATAAAAAGGATTAAAAAATAGCGCAATGACACTCAATAAACCCGCCACACCACAAGCCAACGCGCCAGCATAAAATAAGGGGTTTTTGAAAAAACCTAATTCTAATAGCGGTTCTGCTATTTTTAATTCAAATTTAATGAGCAATATGCTGGTAATAACCGCTACTGCAAAAAAGACAAGCGTCATTAAATTCATCCAACCTAAAATTTCTGAAAAATTAATCGCTAATAACAGACTGCTAATACTAGAACCCAATAAAATCACGCCAATCCAATCTAATTTTATTTTCATTGGTTTCGCATGTGCATTCGGCAACCAACGCATTGACAGCAATAAGCCCAAAGCAATAATCGGCACATTAATTAAAAAGACATAACGCCAACTTAAAACGCTGACCAAAATTCCTCCCAGCACCGGGCCAAGCGCCAAACCCAAGCCGCTGACCGCACCATAAATACTCAGCGCTTTAATGCGCTCATTTTCTGGAAATGCAGTCGGTAAAAGTGTGGTCGACATCGGAAAAATAATCGCAGCGCCAATACCTTGTAAAAATCGCGCTAAAATTAACATGAGCGGCGAAACTGCCAGACCAGCCAATAGTGAAGCTAATAAAAACACAATAGCACCGATTAAAAACATTTGCCGATGGCCAATTAGATCACCTAATTTACCGCCAATAATCATCATGATGGAAATCATCATGAGATAACCATTCATCACCCATTGCAGCTGTAAAACAGTCGCCGCTAATTCACTCTGTATGGCAGGCAAGGCCGTATTCACAATAGTAAAATCTAAAAAAGCCGTGAAGGCCAGTAAACTAATACCAGCATGGACCAGCCATTTATGAGCATATTGATTCATGTTTTGTTTATGCTAGCGAACATTATTTAAAAAAACATGGCCGCCCCAAATCACCCAAAGATCTCGAAAAACATCTTTTTTGCATTTATTCTTATTCAACGCGATTTCAAAAATGGGAATTTAAAAATGAATTGCAAACGGAAGTTATAAAATTAAATGGCAATTTTAAAACCAATGATATTTATACAATGCGATCTGCCGTAGAAAAAGGCATCTGTTTAGGCATCCTGCCATTTTTCGCCAAACCAGCTAGCAGCAAAAATAATCGAGTGATGCAATTATTAAAAAATTATTCATTGCCTAAAACCGAGCTATTTGCAGTTTACCCAATTGCCAAGGATAAATCAGTTAAGTTAAAAATATTTTTGGAAGCTTGTGAGAAATATTTTAAGCAATTTTCAGAACAATAATGTAGGGGGGATTAGCGTAGCGTAATCCACCGTTTAGCCTTGCAGTACTGCTAAATTATTCGGTGGATTACGCTACGCTAATCCCCCCTACGTTTAAATTATTTTCACAGCGGGAACTGCTGTAATATCTTCTCCAACAAATTTTCATCACAACTCCCAAACCTCGTCAAATTCGGCCAGGAGCGTAGCCAGGTAATTTGCCGTTTGGCAAGTTGATAAGTCGCAGTAGTGCCTAAATTAATTAAATCACCGCGACCAATTTTGCCTTCCATAAATTGCCAAACTTGACGATAACCTACTGCGCGTTGTGAGAGATGGCTACTGTTCACACCATAATATTTACGCAAATTTTCCACTTCTTCAATTAATCCCTGCTCTAACATCGCGATATATCTTTTTTCAATAACATCCCGATGTTTAATTCTCTCTTCCGGGATAATTGCTAAATTAATATATTCCCGCTGCTGCTGCAGGGTATTTTCAGAAAAAATTTCAGTCGGCTTTTTATTCGTTAAATAATGAATTTCCAGATAGCGGCTGATTCGCTGTTTATCCTGCGGCGATATTTTTCCTGCTGCTTTAGCATCAATCGCTTTTAATTCTTCATGCAAAACAGACCAACCAACTTCTTCAGCGCGTTGTTCTAATTCACGACGAAAAGCTTCATCACGCACCGGCAACGCAGCCAAGCCAAATTGCAGACTGCGGAAATACATCATCGTGCCACCCACTAGTAAAGGCATTTTCCCACGCGCATGAATTTCCGCAATTAATCGATCAACATCTTCAACAAATTGTCCCGCCGTATAAAATTTTTTCGGATCACAAATATCAATTAAATGATGCGGACAAATTTCCCGCTCCTTTCGCGTTGGCTTCGCCGTTCCAATATCCATGCCACAATAAACCAAAGCCGAATCGACTGAAATGACTTCAATCGGCAAATACTCCGCCAATCGCAACGCAATAGCCGATTTCCCCGTAGCGGTTGGGCCCATTAGGCAAAATATTTTATTGGCTGATAGTGGTTTCATGTTTATCTGTACTCATTACACCTCAAAATCACATTCAGCGGTTTCCGCTGAATAAAAGTGGCAGTGGACTTTCTAATTTTTTCTTAAACTATAACCCAAAACGGATAGGTTTTGAGTGTTATTGCATCCGATTGACGTGCTTCGCTCGCAATGACAATGTGTTTTACGTTATAATAATTAGATTAAAATAAACTAAAAATCACTATGAAAAAATTTACATATTTAGTAGTTTTAGCAGCCGTATTAACTACCACTTCAACATTAGCTTTTAATTAATTACAGCCTATCATGAACATTGAAAAATCCATTGATTTTAGCTTTAAAAAATCTGATGCATTGCTGATCGTTGATCCGCAATTGGATTTTATGCCAGGTGGCGCATTAGCTGTGACTGATGGCGACAGGATAATTTCGGTAGTAAATACGTTAATCGATTTAGCTCAAGCGCATAAAATTCCCATTATCATTTCACGCGATTGGCACCCCAAAAATCATTGCAGTTTCAAACCACAAGGCGGTCCTTGGCCAGTACATTGTGTGCAGTTTAGCCAGGGTGCGGAATTTCATCCTGACATTAATGTTCCATGTGAAGCACTGATCATTAGTAAAGGCTTTGACCCTGCAAAAGAAGCTTATTCTGCTTTTGAAGGTCAATCGCAGGAAGGGGAAAAATTAGTTGATTATTTAAATCAACGCAAAATTAAACGCGTGGTTGTTGTGGGCTTAGCGTTAGATTATTGCGTTTATCACACAGCAACAGATGCTTTGAAAAATGGCTTTGAAGTTTTTATTGTTAAAGAAGCGACACGAGCAATTGATGATTCAGCTGCGCTGAATAAAATTCGGGAATTGGAGTTTAGTTATACTCAAAACGTATCGGTTTGAGTATAGTTTTTTGAGAAATTGGATTTTTATATCACCCCTCATCCGCCCCGTTGGGGCACCTTCTCCCACAAGGGGAGAAGGGCAACTTCGGTGACATCTGCTAATAAGACAAAATTTATTGCCATGAAATACCTTATTTTGAAAAGCTATTGATCTTTGAAGAGGGCCTTCTCCCCTTGTGGGAGAAGGTGCCCCAACGGGGCGGATGAGGGGTGAAGTTGATGAGTAAAAATATCGCTGGAAAATTTTTATCTTCTTCAAAATTTATTTCACTCAAAAATAAATTGTTATTTTTTATTTATCATTGCTTTTTTTACTGCAAAAAACGATGATAAACAGGCCCCATTACCTTCCCCGCAAAAACCATTTATCTAACTCATCCATATCAATTTGCCGCCAGGCAGGTCGCCCATGATTGCATTGGCCGTTGTGAGGCGTGGACTCAATTTCACGCAATAAGGCGTTCATTTCCATTAAACTCAATCGATGGTTGGCATGAACAGCAGCGCGACAGGCAACGGTAGCAAGCAGTTTTTCGGCGTAATTTTTTAAAGATTCGATATTTTTTTCTTGTTTAATCTCTTGAATAATTTCAGAAATGATACCTTCAGCATCATGAGGTTTTATTAAAATAGGTACTTGACGAACAACCAGGTTTTTTTCGCCGATGCGTTCGATTTGAAAGCCGATTTGGCTGAATAAATCCGGAATGCTTTCAACTAAGGCGGCTTCTTCGGCGGTGGCAGAAATTGTTAGCGGAATTAATAAATTTTGTGCAGCGATTTTTTCATTATCAAATTGTTTTTTTAATTTTTCATATAAAATTCTTTCATGCGCCGCATGCATATCAATAATAACCAAACCTTGTTTATTTTGCGCCAAAATATAAATTTGATGTAACTGCCCGATAGCATGCCCCAGTGGATAATCCACTTCTTTCACTTTATTTACTACCACAGCAGCCGCCGGTTGCTGAATTTCCGTTCTTATACCTGAATCAAGCGAAGCTTGATTTGAGGCTTTATTGATTTCATATATACCTAATTGCTCACGAATTTGTAATTGCGTCGGTTGATGCTGAGCATAAATTTTTTGCGGAACTTCCATGGGAATTTTTCTTTTTTCAATTGCGGTTTCAGTTTCGGTGTGCGCTAAAGTTTCATGTAACACTTTGACAATAAAATCATAAATAATGCGCGGATCAGCAAAACGCACTTCTTGTTTGGTCGGATGAACATTGACATCCACTTGTGCTGGATCAATCGTTAAAAATAATAAATACGCTGGCTGCCGTTTGCTATACAGACTATCACCATAGGCTTTGCGCACGGCGCTGGCGATTATTTTATCTTTGATGGGGCGTTGATTAAGGAAAATATATTGTAAATCCGCTTGCGTACGCGTGTAATGCGGCGAGGCAACCCAGCCATGCAGTGAAATACTGCTGGCTTCATATTCGACACAAAAAGCTTGTTTGATAAATGCTTCGCCCAATAATTCAACCAAACGTTGTTCTTGTTGTACGCGATTTTTAGCTGGGGCTAAAAATAACAGTTCTTTTTCGTTGTGAAATAAACGAAAAGCCACTTCAAAATTAGCTAACGCTGATTGGCGGAAAACTTCGTAGATATGATTAAATTCGCTTTTTTCGGTGCGTAAAAATTTTTTACGCACCGGTGTGTTATAAAATAAATCGGCAACGCTTACTGTCGTGCCAAAAGGATGCGCCACTGGCACAAGTTCCGTATTTGCTGAATTTCCTTCAGCTTTTATTTGCCAGGCATAAGGCGAATTGGGTGTGCGGCTGGCAATGCTGACGCGCGCCACTGATGCCATGCTGGCAAGCGCTTCGCCGCGAAAACCTAAGGTTTGAATTTTTTCTAAATCTTCCAGGCTGCGAATTTTACTGGTGGCATGGCGCATTAATGCTTGTGGTAAATCTTCTTGCGCGATGCCATAGCCATTATCGCGTACTTCAATTAATTCAAATCCGGATTTTTTAATATGAATTTCAATTTCTTTGGCGCCGGCATCTAATGCATTTTCTAATAATTCTTTTAGTACGGAAGCTGGGCGCTCGATCACTTCACCGGCAGCAATTTGATTGATTAATTTAGAGTCGAGGATGGCGATGTGCATAATATTTTTTCTTCGAAAAAATCAAAGTGGGGGTGGGGTTTCGTAGTGGGCGGTGGCTGGGGTGCTTTTACGAAACTTTATTTTGATTATAGCCATTTTTGATAATTAGGCATGTAAATTCTACATGTCTGCAATCGTTGGATAGCTCGAATTTACATAGGCAGCGCTAGGAATTTTTATTGTGTCGCCAACTTTTAATATTGGCGAACGCAACTGATTGTATTTCAATAAATCATTTGCGCTCACGTGATAGCGTTCCGCCAGGAGCGCTAGCGTATCGCCCTTTTGTACGCGGTAATGGATGTTGTCGCCTTTTTGCTGCGCTAGCCAGGTGCCGCGGGGTGGATTGCGTAGAAAATAACTTTTGATGCCGCGGGTAATCGATTGGGCGATCATCTGTTGGTATTGGGGATTGGTTAATTGCTGTTCTTCGCGTGGATTGGAAATATAGCCGGTTTCGACTAATACCGAAGGGATATCGGGAGATTTCAATACCACGAAAGCGGCTTGTTCCACACGGGAATGATGCAGTGCGGTAAATTGTCCGATTTGTTGTAGTAAAGCGCTGCCAATTTGCAGGCTGACGGCAATCGTGTGATTTTGTGAGAGGTCAATTAATACCGAACGCAATAAACGGTCATTGTCTGGCAAATCGCCGCCGCCTAATAATTCAGAATGGTTTTCCTGTTCGGCTAACCAGCGCGCTGCTTCACTGGTGGCGCCTCTTTCGGACAAGGCGTAAACCGAAGCGCCATAAGCACTCGTATCATTGAAAGCATCGGCATGGATCGAAACAAACATATCGCCTTTATCACGGCGCGCGATATCCAAGCGCTGGCGTAAAGGTATGTAATAATCCTGGCTTCGTGTCATCACTGCTTTAAAACCTGGCTCATTATTTAAGTCTCTGGCCAAATAACGCGCAATCGCTAACACCACATTTTTTTCATGATAGCCACGCGGCCCTGAAGCGCCTGGATCTTTGCCGCCATGGCCGGGGTCGATAACGATGATGATATTGCGGCTATTGCGCGGCATATTTTTGACCGCAGCAGCTTGTGTCACAACCGGCGCTAATGGCGCCGGTTTAGAAGGTGTCGTTGCTACCCAGCTAGCGGTTGGGGCGATAGCGGGTTTTGCTTGGGTTTTTGAATTAGTGGTTTTAGCTAAGATGGGCTTGTTGGCGGGTGGGGTTTTAGGGACATAAGTTGGCGTTGGCATCATTGGCAGCTGAGCAGGCGCGTTCGCGGCTGCTGCGACTGTGGGCTTTGCAGCCGAAGACTGTGCATTTTTCGGCTGCACCTCTACCACGAGACGGTAGCCTTCGGCCCCTTCTGGGCCGAAGGTGTAGGCGTTGTATTTCACTGGCACGGTCAGATCGAATACTAAACGATAAGTATTTTTATTAAATTGCGAACTGCGCGCTGATTTAATCAGTGACTGATCAAACTTTAAATCGCTTAAATTTTTTTGCGATTTTGCATTATTAATATCGACCACTAATCGATTGGGATTTGGCAGTGAAAAAACTTTGGAATGTGTCGGGCCAGAAAAATAGAAAGTATAGCGTTCAATACCATTTTCATTGGTTTGCTGAATATTACTAATGAGAACATCCGCCGCAAAAGAGGGCGTTAGTATAAAGAAAAATACGAGGTAATAAAAAAATTGGCGTAGCGGCTGCATGACATTAATCCGGATTCCATTCCTTTAAAAAATTTTCTCCTGCCTTTGTTTCGGCGCTGATGGTAATTTCGCGGTGATGATTTTTCATTTTAAATGCCAATATTAAATCTGCTGGCGGCAGCGCGCTCGCTCCAAGGCGCGGCCATTCTATCAAATAAATCGTTTGCTGGCTAAAGTAATCGGCAAGGCCTAAATGCCGGATTTCTTCGGGGCTGTTGATGCGGTAGCAATCGAGGTGGATGATTTGATAAGGATTTACTTCGTAAATTTCAATTAGGCTGAAGGTGGGGCTTTTAACACTGCCCTCGTGGCCGAGGGCAGCTAAGAGTCCCCGGACCCAGGTGGTTTTGCCGAGGCCGAGGTCGCCTTCCAGGTAAATGCAAGATAGGCCCTGCAAATGCGGGGCGAAGCTGGCGGCGAGTTGTTGGCATTCGGTTTCGGTTTTAATGTGTTGGATGAGTTTGTGAAACATAATATTTTAATTGTTAAAAGTTACGGCTATGCCCATCACACCTAAAGATGCGATGGGTATATACCTTATTAATCGACTTATGCAATTTTGAAAAATTCATCTAATTCAATCACGTGCTCAACCAGCTGTTGGTAATATTTATTATTTTTGACTCCTGCTGCCGAAATGAATGCCAATTCTATCTTTTTTTGTGTGCGCGTCTGCTGTTTGTATATTTCCATCTTTTTATTTAAAACTTCAAAATATTGCTTATCGATTGCAAAAAGTTCATCGGTGTATTTAATTTCGCAAACGGTACAAATTCCATCGGGGCGATCAAATAATAGATCAATTTGAGCGCCTTGCTGAAGGGCTTGCCGGGGAGCATAACGCCATGAGCCAATCATCGCCCCTGCTTCAATTCCTAAAGCTTTTCTTATTTCACCTAAATGTTTATAGCAAGTCGCTTCAAATGCATAACCTCGCCAATGGTAATATTCCGGCGTTCCCCGTTTGCTTGACCAATATAAGTTTTGGTTTTCTTGCAAACTTAAGCCGGTTTTAGCAGGTCTTATCCATTTCAAATAAAAGAGGCAATACTCGTCAATCACACGATAGTAAAGGCCTTGCCGTTTATGACCTAATGGCATAAAGGCTTTAATAAATCCTGCGTCTTCTAAATCTCTTAACCGCTCGGTCAAAGTACCGCCTTTTGACAAATATTGGCTCCTTTTTTCAATGTAAGCACGGTCGACGCCTTCTCTTTTCTCGGCAATAATGTAAATTAATTCTTTATAAACTGCTGCTTGCTCAAATAGTGAATTAAATAATTTATCAAATTCATCAAACAATATCCCATCAGGTTGGAAACACATCTGATTAATCAGCTGAGTGATCGATTTTCCTCTTTTGACATGCGTCAGATAAAAAGGAACTCCGCCGCAAAACATATATAATTCGATTAGTTGTTTATGGGTAAACTGGATGTGATGTTTTTTTAAAAAAAACTCTTTTGTTTCGGATAGATTAAAAGGCTTCAAAATGATGGTTTTGGTCTGTCTGTTATGGAGCCCGCCTTTACTGTAAATAATTTTACGTATCATCCACGAAGCACTAGAGCCGCAAATTACTAACTTAATGCGCGAATCATTTTTCCAATACCGGTTCCAATAGTAATCCAATGCTTGCAATAAGCGAGACTTTTTCGTCGCCATCCAGGGTAATTCATCAAAAAATAAGACGATTTTTTTTGATTGCTGTGTAGCGTTAATGGCTTTGGATAATTCTTCAAAAGCTTGCATCCATGAACCGGATGTCGCAATGGATGCGCCTTGATAAAAAGTTCTCCCGATGGCTTTAGCGAATTCGCCTAATTGTTCTGTTAATGCACCATCTTGTACGCCGGTGACATGAAAAAAATAACCATTTTTCGTTTTAAATAATTCTTCAATTAAAAAGGTTTTTCCGATGCGTCTTCTGCCGTAAACTACGACAAATTCCGCTTTTCGAGACTGATAAATTTCTAAAAGTTCAGAGCGCTCTTTGGAGCGTCCGGCAATAGATAGTTTGGGCATAAAAGGCGGCTGTTTTAGTGGGCTACTTATAATAATATTATAGATAGCCCACTATCACAACTGCTTATAGATTAGTGGGCTGAGTAGAACAGGTTTTAAGATAGCCCACTAGTGAAATTAATTAACCCTGAAAAAAATACAAATAAATCTGTCGCCAGCATGCCTCGTTCGCCCCGATCTTTTGCAACTTGATCAGCAGCCAATGCATGCGCTAATACCGCAAGCTGGGCAGCATCAAAAAGATCAAATCCCTGCGCCAAAAGGCCCCCAATCATACCGGACAAAACATCCCCCATGCCAGCAGTAGCCATGCCGGGGTTGCCATATGGGCAAAGTAAATGTTTATTGCCATTACTCGTCCATGTGCCAGCGCCTTTTAGCACGGTGATGCCAGCGTATTTTTCAACCAGGCGACGCACGCTCGTAAAACGGTCTCGCACGATGTCCGAGCTCGTACAGCGCAATAGCCGCGCCGCCTCCCCCGGATGAGGCGTCAGCACCCAATTGCTTGAAAGCGACTTAATCGATTCCCCGCTCAACAAATTCAGCCCATCCGCATCAATCACAGTCGGCTTATCAATGGCAAGCGCCGCTTGCCATACCATTTTCGCCCAGGCATCCTGACCTAGCCCGTTACCCAACGCGATAACTGTGGCACGCTCAAGCAAAGGCGCCAAATCTGCCTTAGATTCCACCCCATACGACATAATTTCAGGCCGACGTACGCTAATCAAGGCCGCATGCCGCTCACGCGTCGCCACAGAAACCAACCCCGCCCCCATACGGATGGCCGCTTCTGCGGCCATGATGGCAGCACCTAACATGCCGTGATTGCCGGCAATCACCAGCACATGACCAAAATTGCCTTTGTGTGCCTGGCGCGGGCGTGGCTTGAAATGTGCCTGCAAATCGCTTGCTGATTGTAAATAAGCTGATGGCGTAGCTGAACTTAATAAGCTTTTATCCAGTGATAAATCACTCAATATCACTTTACCTGCATATTCCCTGCCCGCATTTTGAAACAGGCCGGGTTTTAAGCCAATAAAACAAATCGTCAACTCTGCATGGACTGCCACAGGCGAAACTTCGCCATTATCTGCGTTAAGGCCTGAAGGAACATCTAGTGAAATTTTAGGTTTATCAATTTGGTTAAGCACCATAATCGCCGAGAGAAATGGCTCCCGTAATTCGCCTTGAAAACCAATACCTAATAACGCATCCACGATAATGTCAGCCGACGCGATTTTTTGCGGATCAAAAGCGTGAAAACTTAAATGGCATTTGTGGCAATCTTCCAACGCTTTAAGCGCAGCATTTTTATAAGTCGCCTTTTCATCAATTTGAAAAATTTCTACTTGAAAGCCTTCCAGTTGCGCTAAATGCGCCAATACAAATCCATCGCCAGCATTGTTGCCTTTGCCCGCAACTACGGCGATTTTGCATGCTTTGGGATAATGTAACTTGATACATTCAAATGCTCTATGACCTGCACGTTGCATGAATTCGGTTTCGGAAATACCGGATTGAAAAGCACGTTGCTCAATTTGGCGGATTTGATGAGTGAAATAAAGTTTGTCCATAATTTAAATCTTTAAAGCTAACGTTTTGACATTATATGCAAAGACGCTTCAGCAGTAATCATTTTTTTTGATTCTAATAAATCGAGAATTTCTTTTTTTAGCAAAACCACTTGTTCTGTTGGTTTTAGTGGAAAATAATTTTTTAAAATATTCGGCAAGGCAAAAGGATCATAACCATATATTTCTCCATCAATTAAATCTGATTGATTCAACATTTCATCTATTGCTTTATGCCTCCCTTCAAAATTGAAATTCAATATAACTGAGAGCGTCTCCAAGTCGAGGTTAATGCTAGCAATATGAATGAGTTTTTCAACCAAGTGATCTAAATAATTAATTGCTATCTCTGCATGCTCTTTGGATGCTTGATTAAGCAAATATTGTAATGGCTGTGCTGCTCCCATGCAGGTGAGGATCGATATGAAGTTAGAACGAGGATTTAAATTATTCGATATATCCATAAATGGCGCAGCATATTCAAGACAAGGCGTAATTTGCATTTCTTTACATTTCTCAATGTAACCTTTGTCACCTATCGCAAATTCATAAGTGAATTGATGATCAACTAGCCAATGCTCCAATTGATTGCGCTTAAAATTATAAAATACTATCCAATTAAGAGTTAAATTTTTCAATACGTCTACTGGTAGTTTTTTTAAAAAACTAATCAAATTATTTTCCGGAGTAATGTTATTTAACTTTTTACGAATCTTTTTAGACAAATAACAAATTAATTCAACAAATAAGGCTGTCATTCCCGTCAAGGATTTGTCCAGGGCCATTTCAAATATAAGGGGCGCGCGAGTATCATCAACAATATTATTTGCCAAGCGTTGACTAATAACAACTAACTCGGGGTAATGTTCCATGCAATAAAGAAATGCTACAAAGTTAAAGTGTGTCAATAAAAAAGCCAATTCAAATAATTTGCTAATTTCCGGATTGGACTGAAGCTTTTGAAAAACATCAATTAAGCTTTGTGATAATTTGCCAGTTTTTAATCTCGCATAGAACTGATGGCTTAAAGCAACCGGAGAGCTTTTAAAAAAAGAAGACCAGCTACGATTTATCAAAGAAAAATTTATCAACTCTTCTATTTCACAATAAGGCAATATGCCTTGAATAATAAAAGGGATTTTGTCTGGATCTTGAAATAGATTTATTACCGATAGAGGCCCAAACTTTAATTTATCGCCACTGCTTTCTTCTTCCATGTTTTTCTCATGTTCGCAAAAATGCTCCCAACCCCACACATTCTATATTTCTAGTCAAACGTATGCCTAGCTCACCCGGATAAATAATCGTTAATTTTGCCAATTTTAAATTTTCGATTACCTGCTCCATCGAGCGCGTCAAAGTTGGCGCTTTGGAATACTTAAATTCAAAACCGATTTTTTCCGTGCCACGCACAATCAAAAGATCCAATTCGGCTTGTCCGTGTATTGCCCAAAAATAACAATCTTCTGGATCAGCTTGAAGATGACGAATAACCGATTCCATTGCATAGCCTTCCCATGAAGCGCCTAATTTTGGATACATTAATAGATGCTTGTAATCGGGAATATCTAATAAAGCATGAAAAATTCCCGAATCTCTAAAAAAAACCTTTTTCGATTTTACCTGACGCTTACTGATATTTTCATACCAGGGATTAAGCTGACGCATCATGAAAGTACCCGTTAAAATATCTAAATATTTTTGAATCGTGTGATGCGATAAATCCAGAGAATTACCGATTTCAGACGCACTAAATAATTGCCCATGGTAGTGAGCAAGCATCATCCAAAAACGCCGTAATTGCGCCGCTGGAATTTTTATACCTAAATTAGGAATGTCCTGCTCCAGAAAAGTCCTGACATAATCCCTTCGCCACTGCATGCTCGCCTGATTACTACTGGCTAAATAAGATAATGGAAAGCCGCCGCGAAGCCATAGCCGGTTGAGATCATCCACTTCGCCATAAGAAAAAGGCGTTAATTCCATGTAATGAATCCTGCCTGCTAAAGTCTCAGAGCTCTGTTTAATTAAATCACGAGAAGCGCTGCCTAGAATTAAAAAGCGGGCTTTTGAATTTTCTCGATCGACTAGTACCCGTAAAATGGGAAATAAGTTCGGCAAGCGTTGAATTTCATCAATTACTATCAGGTTTTCCAGATTTTCCAGACCTAAGATCGGATCAGATAGTCTTGATAAATCAGTGGGATTTTCAAGGTCAAAATAATTTTGTATCTGACCCTGCTCTTGTTTAAAATACTGCCGCGCCAGCGTGGTCTTACCGCATTGCCTGGGGCCTAATAGAGCAACCACCTTGCTGATTTCAAAGGCAGCCTTAATTTTTCCAAGGTAGGTTGATCTTTCCACAACAGTAGTCCATGAAAATTGGAACTCTAGATTCCAATTTTCATGGCCACAGCACTATGCTGTCAAGAGAGTTTTGTGAAAGTAAGCTTGGGCCTGTTTACAATTGCTATTTCGTGACGAAAAAAGCAAGGGTTGAGTCAAAATCGTATTAAATTTGAGGCGGCATAGTCATTCTATGCAACGAAAATTTGATGCGATTTTGGCCAATCCTTGCTTTTTGCAGTAGAAAGAGCAATTGTAAACAGGCCCTTGTAAAACCCGGCGGGATAAACGACATGAGCCCTGAATTACGTTATGTAGCCAAAGTACCCGATGCCAATGGCATGATTGCTTACACCGCGGAAGAAAATGAAGTTTGGCAAATTTTATACCATCGCCAGCTTGCTTTAATTAAAAATCGCGCTTGTAGCGCTTATTTTGAAGGCGTTGAGAAATTAGGTTTGAATATTGATCACGTGCCACAATGCGCTGAAATTTCCAAATCCTTAAAAAAATATACCGGTTGGTCAGTAGCACCCGTAGCAGCTTTAATTTCATTTAAAGAATTTTTTGATTTATTGGCTGCCAAAACATTTCCTGCTGCCAGTTTTATTCGGCGGAAAGAAGACCTGGATTATTTGCCTGAACCCGATATTTTTCACGAGATTTTTGGACATTGTCCTTTATTAGTCAATCCTGCATTCGCGGCATTTAGCGAAACTGTCGGCAAATTTGGTCAAACTTTGGCAGCAGAAGACCGAAAAATGTTGGCTAAATTATATTGGTTTACGGTGGAATTCGGTTTAATGAATACAAAAGAAGGTTTACGGATTTATGGCGCTGGCATTCTTTCCTCGAAAGAAGAAAGTGCTTATTCGCTGGAAAGTCCGATTCCGCAACGAAAGCCGTTTGATTTAATTGAAATTTTGCGCACGCCTTATCGGTATGATGAATTGCAAAAAATTTATTTTGTCATTGATAGTTTTGAAACTTTATTTGATTTAGTCAATCGCAATTTATTGGAAGCCTTTCAACAGGCAAAAGCTTTAGGTACACTGCCTGAAATTATTGATGATTATCGGAGTTGTTAATATGAACGTGGTCGATTTAGCACAAAAAAAATGTCAAGCTTGCAGTGGTTTTTCTGAAGCGCTGGATAAAGCCTCGGCTGAAAAATTATTGGTAGAAATTCCGGGTTGGACCACTGATGGCAAATGGATCCGGCGCGAATTTCAATTTAAAAACTTTAGCCAGGTGATGTTTTTTGTCAATGCCGTCGCTTTTATTGCTTACCAGGAAGGCCATCATCCCGACGTAGAGTTTGGCTACAATTACGTGAACTTGCGTTATACCACGCACGAATTAAAAGGCTTAAGCGAAAATGATTTTATTTGTGCCGCCAAAGTGAATCAATTAATCAGCAATTAATAAAAATGCAAACAAAAAACGGTAAAAGCATTTCGCAAGTCCTAATGGATCTTGCATCAAATGACACAGCAATAAAAAATTTCACTTACCATGATTTATTGGAAAAGCTCGGATTTCGTGCTTTTGGCATCGCCTTGATTCTATTTGCATTGCCTAGCGCTTTGCCGTTTTCAATTATCCCTGGCATTTCAACGCTTTTCAGTTTGCCACTGGCTGTTTTTGCACTGCAAATGATCATTGGCAATGAATCACTTTGGTTGCCAAAAATATTAGCTAACAAAGAAATTCAAGTAGAAAAGCTGAATAAGGTGATAATAAAAACACTGCCTTATATTCAGAAACTAGAAAAATTACTCAAGCCACGCATCAGCTGGCTCAGCTCAAGCTGGATGAACCGCATTAATGGCTTATTTATTTTTTGCCTGGCTTTATTATTAATGCTGCCCATTCCGCTGAGTAATTTTATTTTTTCGGGTTTGATTATTTTATTTGGGCTGGGTATTAGTGAAAAAGATGGTTTGATGATTGCACTGGCTTATTTGGGAAGTTTTATTTATGTTAGCTCGATTGCGGTAATTATTTTCGCATTTGTTATCAAGCTAATATAAGGCCTGTTTATTTTTTACCAACATACGCTATGCGGTAAACCGCGCCAGCAAAATCATCAGAAACTAAAATAGAACCATCTGGCAATTGCAAAATATCTACCGGCCGTCCCCAGTAGTTTTCACCTTGCAACCAACCTTGCGCAAAAATTTTGTACGCCACGGGTTTATGATTTTTCATCACAATTTTGCTAATGCGATAACCAATTTTTTTGCTGCGGTTCCAGGAGCCATGCTCTGCAACCAAAATATTATTTTTATATTCTGCGGGAAATTGATCGCCTTTATAAAAAGTCATGCCAAGCGGTGCGACATGCGCGGGAAAATTCCAGGCGGAAGGGACAAAATCTTTAACCGATAATTTTTCTTGATAATCCGGATCAGGAACATTTTTGCCATAAAAATAAGGGAAACCAAAATTTAATCCCGCTTGCGCTGCCTGATTTAATTCATCCGGTGGTATTTCATCGCCCAAACGATCGCGGCCATTTTCAGTAAACCATAAAATGCCGGTTTCTGGTTGCCAATCAAAGCCCATCGTATTTCTTACGCCACGCGCATAAATTTGTAAATCTGTGCCGTCGGGTTTCATTTTCAAAATCGTGCCAAATCGCGGCTCATCAGAAATACAAGTATTGCAAGGCGCGCCACTGCCCATATATAACCAGCCATCTGGCGAAAACTTGATATAACGATGACCATGATGTGGGTAATTAAAAAAATCATCGCGGATAACCTGGGAAATTTTCGGATTAATTAAATTTTTTTCAATCGCATCATAGCGCGTGATCCGATGAATTTCCGCTACATATAAATTACCTTGATAAATTGCTACACCATTAGGCGCATTCAGCCCCTTCATCAAAGTAATTACGTCATCCGCTTGTTGAAATTTCTTACCGCGATTGGTCAATGCATAAACTTTATCGCCACCGCGCGTACCGACAAAAACGGTGCCATTGTCACCCAAGGCCATTTCCCTGGCATTCGGCACTAATGCATAAAGACTGATCTGAAATCCTGGCGGTAACTTTATAGCGTCTAGTGGAATATTGGCTAGGATGGATAAATTAAATAATATTAAAATTAAAAATAAAATTGTTTTTTTCATATTGTTAATAATTTTGTTGTTAAACCAGTGGTTCTTTGCAACATTGTTTCTATACTAAAAAAATTGATTATAAACAGGTTTTAACACTTAGCTCACTATTTTTTTCCTTCAGGTTTATGCTTTATAAAATGCTTTTTCTATCCCTCACCTTCAAAATAATCTACGTTATCATCCTTGCGATAATAGGCTTTGATCGCATAAGAAGTTTTACTATTTTTTTTTGTGTCAAGCGCAGAAAATCCGACCTTCTTTGAATCAGGATATTCGACTATTTCTGGATAATTCATAGTGGAAAAACAGAGAAACACCAATTTTTTTTTAGAAGTATTAATAATCTGATGCGCAAATTCCGGCCCTGAAGGGAAAGCAATATAATCGCCTGATTTGATTTTTTGAAGACCTTTATGGGTACGCAAACTACCGTTTCCTTCGAGCACAAACACGGCTTCCTCATTTGCATGATGAAAATGAAAAGGAAAAGCTTTTTTTCCTGGCATCAATTGATAAAGTGTAGCACCAATTTTTTCGCCGCCAGCAGCAATACGCAAACGTTTTTCCTGATAACAAAAATCGTTATGTTTATAACTTTGCCAAGCTATGTCATTCACATTGACTAAATGCTTTTTCATTATTTTCTCAATTTTTTAGAATTCGCTATTTTGTGATTGCGAGCGAAGCGCGTCAATCCCCTGGTCTTGTCATTGCGAGCGTTAGCGCGGCAATCTCCTGATTGTAATTCTGCACTAGATAATTTAGTGCTAATTAATTTAGTGCTAATTTACCGTCAGGAGATTGCCGCGCTTCGCTCGCAATGACAAGACAATGACAAATAGAACAACTTGACGCTCCTAGACTGATTCCCTATCCTTCGCGCATGTACGATATCAACTCCTCTTTCATCACCGACCAATACGAATTCGTCATGAGCCAGGCCTACTGGAGCTCTGGCATGGCAGACACGCGGGCGGCATTTTATTTAACGTTTCGCAAACACCCATTTAATAGCAATTACACCGTCGCCTGTGGCTTGCATGAAATTATTGATTATTTAAGTCAATGGCAATTCAATGTAAAGCAATTAGATTATTTGGCGCAACAAAAAACTCGTGGTGGCGAAAATTTATTTAGTGCGGATTTTTTAAATTATTTAAGCGAATTGCGTTTTACCGGCGACTTGCATGCAGTCACTGAAGGCAATCTCATTTTTCCGCAAGCGCCAGTTTTAACAATTGAAGCACCAATTATCGAAGCGCAATTATTAGAAACTGCTTTAATTAATATGATAAATTTTCCCACCCTCGTTGCCACAAAAGCCGCCCGTTGCCGTATCGCGGCGGGTGAGCAAAATGAAATTATTGATTTTGGCTTACGTCGCGCCCATACAGCTTATGCTGGATTAATCGCAGCGCGTGCGGCTTTTATCGGTGGTTGCGCTGGCACTTCTAATGTACAAGCTGGCTATGAATATAAAATTCCATTGCGTGGCACTCAGGCACACAGTTGGATCATGGCATTTGAAAATGAATTAACTGCATTTGAAAAATTCACGCAAGCTTTACCTAGTCACGCGATTTTATTAGTCGATACTTATAACACGCTCGATGGCATAAAAAATGCGATAAAAATCGCGCGTCAATTGGCGGAAATAAATCAGCCGCTTTGGTCGATACGAATTGATTCCGGTGATTTATTAGAATTAAGCCGGCAAGCGCGTAAATTATTAAATGAAGCGGGATTATTTGATACAAAAATATTAGCGAGCGGTGATTTAGATGAATATCGCATTGAAGCCTTGAAAAAACAAAATGCGCCGATTGATATTTGGGGCGTCGGCACGCGTTTAGTGACTTCTTATGATCAACCCAGTTTGAATATTGTTTATAAATTATCAGCAATTCAAGATCAAAATAAAGCGTGGCAATATCGCATGAAATTATCCGCTCAACCCGACAAAATGACCTTGCCTGGAATGTTATCAGTTGAACGAAAATTGGCTGCTGATGGCAGCATGCAAGCTGATACAATTTGTTTACAAGATGAAATGACTGCAAACAAGAACTCTTTGCTGCAACCGATTTTTAAATCGGGGAAATTAATTTATCAAAAACCTGAACTCCTAGCTGTACAAGAAAATTGCCAGAAAGCCGTAAAAAGTTATTTGAAAAATTGGCAAGATAAAAATTATCCTGTCGCTATTTCTGAAGCTTTGCATCAACTACAAACCCAAACTATTCATCAAATCACATGTTAATGCCGGTTTACCCTTGCTTCAAATTACATACGATAATGTCTCATGGTTTATCTTTTTTAAGATGCAAATACGAAGGTAAACCGGCATTAATAAAGCAGGTTTTTGCCTCCTTTATTCTTGTATTGTTTTCGAGCATTTCTTGTAATGTTTTTTCAATGACTGATATTATTTTTTGGCATGCGATGGCAGATGGGCTGGGTGATAGCGTCAATCAAATTGCGGCTGAATTTAATCAATCACAAAATCAGTATCGCGTTATTCCGATTTATAAAGGCGATTACAATCAAACACTGACTTCAACCGTTGCAGCATTTCGCGCTGGGCAGCAACCGGATTTAGTGCAAGTGATTGAAGTCGGCACCGCTACGATGGTCAATCCAACTGGAATTATTGTTCCGGTTTATCAGTTGATGAAAAATGCAAATATTGAATTTAATTACGATGACATTTTAGCGCCGATTCGTTTTTATTATTCTGATGCTTCAGGCAATTTATTGGCAATGCCATTTAATAGTTCATCACCGGTTTTGTTTTACAATAAAACTGCATTTAAAAAGGCCGGCATTTCATCTCCACCGACGACCTGGCCGGAAATGGCAGAGGCATCAAAAAAATTAATTAAAGTCGGTTATGCTTGTGGTTTTACTACCGGCTGGCCTTCCTGGATCCAGGTCGAAAATTTTAGCAGTTGGCATAATGTGGCATTTGCTAGCGAAAATAATGGGTTTAAAAATTTAGATGCAAGATTATTAATTAATAATCCAGTTGTGCTTAAACATATTCAAACCTTCGCTGACTGGCAGAAAAAATCCTGGTTTATGTATGGCGGACGTGCTGATGATGCCGTTTCATTATTTACCAGCGGTAAATGCGCGATGATTATGGAATCCTCAGGCTGGGCTGGCGATTTATTAGCATTTAAAGATTTTTCAGTTGGTATTGCAGCCCTGCCTTATTGGCCTGACGTAAAAGATGCGCCACAAAATACCAGCATTGGCGGCGCTGCTATTTGGGCGCTGTCAGGACATAAGCCTGAAGTTTATCAAGGAATTGCCGCGTTTTTTGCATTTTTAGCCAAACCAGAAATTCAATTACAATGGATGAAAGCTTCCGGCTACTTGCCGATCACGCAAAGCGCATATCAATTAGCCAACAAAGAAAATTATTATAAAGACACGCCAGGCGCTGACGTGGCGATTAAAGAATTACTCAATAAAAAACCCACAGAATTTTCTAAAGGCATTCGCCTGGGCAATTATGTGCGCATCCGCGAATTAATTGAGCAAGCATTAGAAGCCGCCTGGTCAGGACAAATGCCAGCAGAAAAAGCATTGCAACAAACTGTCGAGCAAGGCAATTTACTGCTGAAGCAATTTAGAGAGAACGTGCAATGAAACATAAAAAATCGCTCTTTAGTAATCCTTTATTGCCTTATTTATTATTAGCACCGCAAGTCATTATCACTATTTTATTTTTTATTTTGCCGGCATTTTCAGCGCTGCAAGAATCTTTTTATCGGGGTGATGCCTTCGGCATCACAAAAGTGTTTGCAGGATTCGGCAATTTTTTCTCGACATTTAGCAATCCATTTTATTTGCAAGCGTTGAAAGTGACGGTGATTTTTAGCTTGGGTGTTTCTTTATTAGCGTTGATTTCAGCTTTATTTTTAGCTTTATTGACCAACAATGCATTACGCGGACGCAGTATTTATAAGTCACTGTTAATTTGGCCTTATGCGGTCGCTCCCGCAATTGCCGGTATTTTATGGCGTTTTTTATTCAATCCCGCCGTAGGAACTCTCGCTTATGCCTTAGACAAAATCGGCTACCACTGGGACTACACACTAAATGGCCGCCAGGCCATGTTGTTGGTAATTATTGCTGCCGCCTGGCAGCAATTGAGCTACAACTATGTTTTCTTTTTAGCGGGATTGCAGGCGATCCCGAATTCTTTAATTCAAGCAGCCGCCATTGATGGCGCTGGCCCATTTCGGCGTTTTTGGAGCATTATTTTTCCTTTGTTATCGCCGACCACATTTTTTTTATTGATCATGAATTTGATTTATGCATTTTTTAATACCTTTGGCGTAATTCAAACGGTAACACAGGGTGGCCCCGCCAATGCGACCAATATTTTAGTTTACAAAGTTTATAATGACGGTTTTCTTGGTTTAGATTTGGGGGGGTCAGCAGCGCAATCAGTGGTTCTAATGTTAATTGTGATTTTTTTAACAGTGGTGCAATTTCGGTATATTGAACGTAAGGTTCATTATTAATTCAGCGGTTCCCGCTGAAAAAAGCGGTGTTTGTAGGGGGATTAGCGAAGCGTAATCCACCGTTTTTACGAAGCCTTTAAAAAACGGTGGATTACGCTTCGCTAATCCCCTCTACATTAAATAAATTGTAATTAGCGGTAATAAATAAAATGGTAGAACGACACCCCCTATTAACTTTTTTAACGCATCTATTTTTAATCATCGGCGCCGCCATCGTTTGCCTGCCAATTTATATTGCGTTTGTCGCATCCACACATCCAGTAGAAGATTTATTACGGGCGCCGATTCCGATAATTCCGGGACATGATTTATTCAGCAATTATCGCGCTGTCATGGAAAATGGATTGGCAGCCAGCGGCAGCCAACCGATCTGGCCGATGTTAAAAAACAGCTTGATTATGGCGTTATTAATTGCCATCGGAAAAATTACCATTTCATTATTATCAGCTTTTGCTTTGGTTTTTTTTCGTTTTCGCTTTCGTGCATTTTTCTTTTGGATTATTTTTTTAACGCTAATGCTGCCGGTTGAAGTGAGAATTTTACCGACCTTTGAAATTGCCGCGCGTTTTCATTTGCTCAATACATTCACCGGATTAACTTTACCTTTGATTGCTTCAGCAACCGCTACTTTTTTATTCCGGCAATTTTATTTAACCATTCCTGATGATTTAACCAATGCCGCAAAAATTGATGGCGCCTCACCGATGCGGTTTTTTTGGGACATTTTATTGCCTTTATCCAAAACCAATATTGCGGCTTTATTTATTATTATGTTTATTTATGGTTGGAACCAATATTTATGGCCGCTGGTGATTACCACAAAATCGAGCATGAATACCATTGTGATGGGCATGCAGCAAGTAGCAAACGTTGCCGATCAAATACCGCAATGGAATTATGTGATGGCGATGGCGATTTTAGCGATGCTGCCGCCGGTGATTATTATTTTGTTGATGCAGAAGTTATTTGTGAAGGGGTTGATTGAGAATGAGAAATGAAGAGCTTTTATCACCCCTCATCCGCCCCGTTGGGGCACCTTCTCCCACAAGGGGAGAAGGGTCTCGTCAAAGTTCAATAGCTTTTCAAGCCAAAGCTTATTTCATTGCATTTAAGCTTATTTTATTAGCAGATGTCACCGAAGTTGGCCTTCTCCCCTTGTGGGAGAAGGTGCCCCGAAGGGCGCGGATGAGGGGTGATAAAATCAATTTAATTCCAAAGGCAAATCATTCATGTCAAAAGTAGAACTAAAACAAGTGCAAAAAAAATACGGTCAAAAAAAAATAATTCATTCAGCCGATTTAGCTATCGAAACTGGTGAATTTATTGTGATTGTCGGCCCCTCCGGTTGCGGAAAATCCACGTTATTACGCATGATTGCAGGATTGGAAGAAATTACCGCCGGTGAAATTGTGATTAATCACAAAGTGATTAATGACCTGCCGCCGAAAGAACGTGATATCGCCATGGTATTTCAAAATTATGCCTTATATCCGCATATGAGCGTTTATAAAAATATGGCATATGGTTTAAAAATGCGCGGTATGAATAAAAAAGAAATTCATTTGCGCGTTCATGAAACTGCAAAAATTTTACATATTGAAGAATATTTAAATAGCAAGCCGCATGAATTATCCGGTGGCCAAAGACAGCGTGTTGCAATGGGACGCGCGATGGTGAGGCGGCCTGCGCTTTATTTATTTGATGAACCACTATCCAACCTCGATGCAAAACTGCGCACTTATATGCGCCTGGAAATTAAACGGCTGCACCAACAATTAAAGATCACCAGCATTTATGTCACGCATGATCAAATGGAAGCAATGACTTTAGCCGATCGCCTTGTCGTGATTAATCAAGGAAAAATTGAGCAAATTGGCACGCCGATTGATATTTACCGCGAACCTGCGAGTGTATTTGTTGCGGGATTTATTGGTTCTCCCGCGATGAATTTCCTCGAAGCCCTTGTAGCGGATAAAGGCAAAGCGCTTTTAATTGATGATCAAACCAAAATTCCTCTTTATTTTCCTGTGGAAGAAAAATATCACCATCAAAAAGTCGTCTTGGGCATCCGTCCGGAAAATATCGAAGAAGCGTTAAATCCAGCTGAAACGTTAATTAAATTAAAACTGGACGTGGTTGACGCATTAGGTCCTGATACCTTAATTCATGGATTTATTAATGGTCCCTTCGCTTTGACCGCGCGCTTGAGCGGAAAATGGCAGGCGAATAATAGAACAGAAATTCCCTTAAAATTTAAATCCGGCAGTCTGCATTTATTTGATGCCATCAATGGAAAACGTATCAGCGGTGATCAAGAAATCTCGCAACAGTTGGACCTTTTAAATGAAAATTAGGACTCGTTAATATTAATTTAATTAATTTTTAAGCTAATGCTAACGCCATGAATTTTAAAACAGTTTTTGCTTGCTAAAAGCCAAAAACCGCTCTAATATTCCTGCTCATATTTTTAAGCAGCCAAATTCGTCCGGCAATAAAAACCCAATAAGCGGGTGAAATTATGAGGACGCAAATTTTTCGTTTGATGGTTGAGCAGGCGTAAAAGGTTTTTTCTGGCTATGCCGGTCTGTCCAGCGATCATCTTCAAGGAATAATTCGCGCGCATTAATTCTACAAGGATTCTATGCGGCCACGAAAATGGCAAAGCGAATTCATCAGCAGCCTGGATAGGCAAAAAATTATGATAAGGATGGGAAGAAATGGAAAACGCGACTGTGTTTTTCATTGTTATTTTGCATCCTGCGGCAGCTTTTTTAGTACAAAGCTTTTTAGTAAGCGCAGGCCCTATTTATTATTGTTATTGAGCCTGCATCAAGTAACGACGCTATTAAGCCATTGGCAGAAAAATATCGCTATTCCCATTTTTGGGGGCAGATTAAGGTCACGAAATTTGCTCCTGAATTTTGGGAGGTAATTTTGCCGGTGGTTGGTTATGATGTTTTAAAAAAAATAATCATTCTACAACGGGCTGATATAAAAAATTAGAACAACTATTATTTCAGCCCGCTTTATATCCATTTTATAAGATGAATTCAAAATATCATGCAAGAAAGTAATACTTCTCCGTTATCCGAATCCCAATTTACTACTTATACTAAAAGCAAATTTACAATCCCAGTATTGCCTGCGTTAGATGCTTGTTTGGCTAAAGCAATAGAAGCTAAAAATAATAACAAAATAATTGATTGGTCAAAAGTCGTTATCATTGGTCAACAACATTTTTTAGAAACAACAGCGACACTATTTCAAAAAATTATAGAATTAGGAGTTAAGCCCGAAAATATTCACTTGTCTGATAAGGTTTATTCCAGTAACCGCAAAGTTCGTAAAGCCATAAAAATGATGAAAATTAATGTTTATGAAATGGAAAATTATACTGACGTTGGGGCATATGAAAGAAAATGTAGTTCACATATAGAGAAAATGTTTGAGGCCTGTGCTGAAAAATATAAAAACAATCCTCCGCTGGGTTATCTTTTAGCAGATGATGGTGGCTTTACGTTTCGCATGATTCCTCCTAATTTTATTAAAGAAGACACCCCTATTGCTGGTTTTGAGCAAACCAGCGGCGGACTCAATAACAAGACTGCTAGCAGTCATAGCATAAACGTTGTAAATGTTGCCAAATCCTCTTTGAAAAAAGATGTGGAACCTCACCATATTGTAACTGCTATATGTAATCAGCTAGATAAATTTCTTCCAAAAAATAAAGCTGAAACCACTTTCGGTGTTATTGGGTATGGCGTAATTGGCAAAGCATTAGCCGAAAAATTATTGAAGGATGGCTATAAAGTTAAAGTATTTGATAGTCAAGCAGATGCAATGAAAGCTGCTAAAGCCAAGGCTGCAGAAGAAACCAGATTTAAATGTATGACTGATCTTGCAACATTAATAAACGAATCCACTCATATTATTGGTTGCACCGGAACTGATGTTACAGCTGATCCTGCTATCAGTAATTTTATTGAAAACGTTAATCATGATAAACATTTTTTTAATATCGGCTCTGGTGACGTCGAATATGCCTCCTACATAAAAACTTCGCAAAAAGAAAGCAAAATCGGTCCTGGCTGTTTGCAGAATTTTTCAATAACTAATAGAGTTGGTAAAAAAATGTATTTTTATTATGGTGGTTTCCCTATCAATTTTAGCAACTCAGGAAAACAACCATGGAATGTGCCAGCTTATGGTATTGAAGCGACACAATGTGCGCTTTTTGGTGCGCTTTTACAAGCAGGGGAAGATCTTAAAAAGCAAATTGAGCGCAATTCTAACTCTAATCATGACACTAATGAGCAACGTAGCCATATGCTAAATCCTCATTATCAATTATTTGTAGCCAATAAGTGGTTTGAAGCACACCCTGAATTCGAGGCACACTACCCAAAAGAATTGCTAGAAAAATACAAGAATAACGATCTCAAATATATTATATCGAACTCCAGTGGCACACTCATTGAAAGCGATTTCTTTAGAGAAACGTATGGGGACGCAGCTGCTGTATCTCCAAGTAATAAAAAATAAAAACTGGGAGCAAATTTTTGTTTCAGGTTGAGCATACAATTTACTTTATTTAGGTTAAATTTTTCGCATAAACTGATTTCAAGCAGAATATTCACTTCCGCCCAATCTTCATACACCCCCGCCAAAAAGACGCCGTGCTACAAAACTCCCGCTCCGGATATTTTTTGCTATCCAGCAAAAAAGCCGCGTCTTCTTTGGCAATCAAACTGCTGGGCTGAATTTCGCCGTATTTATCTGCTTCAACATGATAATAATCAAATTTCGTATTATGAATAATTTGCCTACTAAGCTCGCATTGCTGATTAGCGTGATTACGCTGGATATAAGTATCCAAAAGCATTTTCAAATTTCTTAATTCAATCATCAGCGTAGAATTATTTTTATTATTCGGGCTGCCTTCGAGCAAGGTGGGATAATAAAGGGAATAATAAACTGGCAAATTCATCTCATCGCTGATGGTGCTGGGATGCATAATCGTAGGCAGATAATTTTTTAGTCCATATACTTCCACGGCTGCTTTTTTTATTCCTTCAATCGGCCCAGCCAAAACGTTATCAACTGCCGGTCTGAACCCTGGCAAACGCCCATCTGCAATTGACATGACATGCTTGACCTGATCAGCCAGCCAGGGTGTGGGTTTTAAATTACGCGCCGCAATCGTTTCCATAAAATATTCCCAGCGTAAACTCGATTCAATACGGTCGAGTGCAAAATGCGCCTGCTGCCAGGAAATTTTAAATAAATAATTATAAAAATCGTTCCAGCTTTTATGTTTGTTTTTAAGATTAAACCAGCTATCTGAAAAAAATAACACCTCATTATGCCAGGGCTGCGTAAATTTAGGATGCTTTGCCATCGCTGCAAAAAGCTGCCAATGCTCGGAAATGTGGGCCCAATTCATACTAAAAGGCAGATTGTATTCCACCGATAATCGTTTCACGCCGGCATTTTCATTAATTTTGGGCAAAAGAAAAATTGAACGCGCACCAGCGCTTACACTCCAACGCCGGTAAACCGGAATGTTAAATAAAGTATCGATCGTTTCAAACAATCCCAATAAGCCCCCGGGATAAAATAAATTCATTGGCACAATGCGTAAATGACTGGCAGAAAAAACCTCAACGGTATTTCGTAAATTTAAAAAACAGGGTATGTGGCTGTAAGAAAGCTTATTGGCAATTTTACTAGGGAAATTAGATTGGTCGGTCGTGCTTAAAGCGCCCTGCTGAACAGGGTTAGGTAAATGCGTTTTACCTTGATCAACAATCAAATCACCAAACAAATATTTTACTTTGAAGAGAGAGTGGCGTTTGTCAGGACCAATTTGATCAATGATTGCCGCTAATTCCGGATTGACCGCGGCTACGTCGGCCCGTACGTCTTTCCATTCCAACTCAACCAATTCTCGCATTGGTATCATTTTTCTAGTTTCCAATGAGCGATTAAAAAGGCTAATAAACACAAGTTGTTATTATTAAGGCTGCTATTAGCAAATGTTGCCTAATCATAAGCAATTAAAAATTATATTCCTACTGTGGATATGAAATTTGCCAGCAATAGCGAAAAAAGCTAAGCTTCGTCCACCCATTTTCAGGAAGAACCCATGTCGCAACCAGCACTCGCCTCGCCCCCCAAAAATGAAATTACTTTCCGCGTCATTTTGCTTTCCATCATCCTGGCTGCACTTTTAGCGATTTCTAACGCTTATTTAGCCTTAAAAATCGGCATGCTGACGGCGGCCTCGATTCCTGCTGCGATTATTTCCATGAGCATTTTACGTTTTTTTAAAAATGCGACGATTCTGGAAAACAATTTAGTCCAGACTGCTGCTAGTGCCGGTGAAGCTGTTGCGGGCGGTATTGTATTTAGCATACCGGCTTTAATTATTTTGCAGTTTTGGCAGCATTTTTCTTTTTGGGAAAATTTCATTATTAGCGTGACGGGTGGCGTGCTCGGTGTGATTTTTTCTGTGCCATTTCGTCGTGCAATGATGCGAGATGCGCATTTAAAATTTCCCGAAGGACGTGCGATTGCTGCTTTATTAGAGGCAGGGCATAGTAAAGATCTGGGCTTAAAATCATTATTACAAGGCAGTTTTTTTGGCGCCTTGATTGAATTATTGCAAACCGGATTTAAATTATTAGCTAGCCAGGTTTCGATGTGGTTTTCTACGGCAAAAACCGTCATCGGTTTTAATTTCGGTTTTTCGGCGACAATGATCGGGGCGGGTTATTTGATTGGCATGGAAACCAGTTTTAGCATTTTATTAGGCGCTATTATCGGTTGGGTGATTGGCATTCCGGTTTTAACTGCTGTTTTACATTTACCGATTACAGACGCTGCAAAAACCGCAAGCCAGGCTTATGGCGATCATATTCGTTATGTCGGTATCGGCGCGATGTTAGTGGCCGGCATTTATACTTTATTAACTTTACTCAAACCCATTTTTAAAAGTTTGTTTCATGGATTTGCAAAATTAAGCGACGCAATTCAGCAAAATCAAAATCAAATTCTGCCGCACACTGAAAAAGATTTAAGCAATAAAATACTGGCGTTTTTTTGCTTGATTATTGCAGTTATTTTAGTCGGCTATTTATATACGATTACGCCTTATCAGGATTTTAAATTAGAAGGATTTCATCGTTATTTCTTTATTTTATTAGCCGTCGTTTATATTTTTATTGCCGGCTTTGTTTTTTCGAATATTGCCGCTTATTTTTCTGGCCTTGTCGGTAATTCCGCCAGCCCAGGATCTGCGATTTTAATCGGTTGTATTTTATTGACTGCTTTTATTATGCATCTTTTAACATCGTCATTTCATATCGAAAATTTATTGATGGCAGAAGGATTTACCATCATTATCGCGACAATTTCATTTGGTGCTGCAGCATTATCGAATGATACCGTTCAAGATTTAAAAGTCGGCCATTTAATCGGCGCTACTCCCTGGAAACAGGAAATCATGCTGATTTTAGGCTCAGTGATTTCTGCGATGGTGATTCCTTCTATCATGCAGCTGTTATTCGATGTTTATGGCATCGGTAATATACTTCCACGCCCCGGCATGGATATTACGCAAGCATTACCTGCACCACCCGCAGCAGCTACCGCTGCTATCACGCAAGCCGTTTTCAGCGGCAATCTTCCCTGGAGCATGTTAAGCATTGGCGCGGTGTTGATGTTGGCAATTGTGTTTTTAAACGTTTTACTGCGGAAAAAATATAAACGTGAATTGACTTTAATTGGTTTTGCAATTGGTATTTATTTGCCGCTGGCCATCAGCACCGCATTGTTTTTAGGCGGATTAATTGCGTGGCTGCTAAAAAGAAAAGCGGCGAATAATACCATTGCATTGCAAAAAGCCAGCTTAATCGCCTGTGGTCTGGTTGCAGGTTCGGCGTTGATGGATGTGTTATTAGCAGTGCCGTTTGCCATTTCACGCAATGCCAACGTTTTGCAAATCGTTATTCCGAACTGGCAAGCAGCGAGTGTGATTTTAAGTGTGTTGTCAGTTTTATTTTTAGTTTATCTTTTCCATAGAAACAAGAATTAAGACATTAAAACACGTAGTGGGGATTAGCGAAGCGTAATCCACCGGTTTTAAAATGCATCGTATATTGACGAACTCTGAAAAAAACGGTGGATTACGCTTCGCTAATCCCCCCTACGTTTTAATATGTTTTAGCGTTGCAATTTTTTCAATGATTATCTGCGTGATTGAATCATAATTTAAATATTTTTTATCCTTATAGCGCGCTTTAAACCAATTAAATAATTCCGCTGCATTAATTTTTTCTTGCGATGGGAAGTTTTTTAAATATTCCTGTTTCATTTCAAAGGTGCGAGGAAAAAGATGAAAATGCACCTGTCTGACTATTTCTGCAAAAACCAATGTATAAATTCTTTCGGGCTGAACAATTTCATCAATAAGCTGCTGAGAACGCGCTAAAATTTTCCCTAAATTAACCTGCTCCTCCGCATTAAAATCCGCTATGGATTGCACCTCACGCCGAGGAAACACAACTAAATATCCCGGAATAAAACAATCGACTGCCAAACAAATTTCAAACTCCCGATCTTGATAGACGATCATAAATCGCCCGGCGATTTAAGCATATGATAGCGATAATATTTTAATTCACTGATCGAATCATAAATATCCGACAAGGCTAAATGCTGTGTGGTTTTTTTAAGACCCTGAGAAATTTTGGGGTACCACTTTTGCGCTAATATTTTTAAAGTGCTGACATCTAAATTCCGATAATGAAAATAATTTTCTAAATTCGGCATTAAGCGTGCGAGAAAACGCCGGTCTTGGCAAATACTATTGCCGCACATCGGTGATTTTTTAGCACCGACATATTGTTGCAAAAATTCCAGCGTTAAAATTTCGGCAGTATTGCAGGTGACGGTGCTATGTTTGACACGCTCAACTAAACCGGAATTATTATGTTGCCGCGTATTCCATTCATCCATTTGTTCCAAAATTTCATCCGGTTGATAAATTGCCAACACCGGCCCCTCAGCTAATACATTGAGTTCTTTATCAGTTACCAAGGTAGCTATTTCAATGATTACGTCATGTGCCGGATCAAGGCCGGTCATTTCCAAATCGATCCAAATCAAATTATCTTTATCTAAAGCCATGAGTGATGCCTTTTTTGCTCGCAAAAAAGAATTACTTTAACGGTGTGATGGAGCAGCTGCAACCATTTACAGCGGTTCCCGCTGTAAAAGTTTTCGCTGAGTAAAGTAGGAGGAATGTTCTTTGATGTTTTTTCTAACTATACCTAAAACCTATTCGTTTTGGGTATATGTTTCCACAAGCTTACATTTCCAAGTAATCAAATAAACTCAACCTGCCTTACGCTTTTCCACAGGAAAAGCAGGAAAAGTATGATTGATCAGAAAAAAAATACCGCTATAATGACTCGCATCATTTTTACTTCAATTAAATCTATAATTATTTGCACCTTACGTTCAAATAATTTTTCCAGGAGGTTTTATGCTCGCCCTTGTCATGATGGTTGTCGCTTATTTAGTGGGTTCGGTTTCCAGTGCCATCCTCGTTTCCAAATATATGGGCTTGACTGATCCGCGCACTGAGGGATCAAAAAATCCGGGCACAAGCAATGTACTCAGAATTTCTGGAAAAAAAGCCGCAATTTTTGTGCTGCTGGGTGATGTGTTAAAAGGTTTTATCGTCGTTTTATTAGCCCGCCTTATGGGCGTCAGTGGCATGGGCCTCGGATTAGTTGCATTGGCTGCTGTCGTGGGTCATATCTTTCCACTCTACTACTCATTCAAAGGCGGCAAAGGTGTTGCAACTGCATTTGGTACGGTGTTGGTGTTATCGCCTTGGGTTGGCATCGTTGCATTTGTCGTTTGGGCGTTAGTGGCATTAATTAGCAAATATTCTTCTCTCGCTTCTTTGACTGCTGTCGTTCTGGCAACAATTCTACTTTTATTCGTCCATTTAAATTATTTTCTGCCGGTTGCGGTAATGGCGATTTTGATTATCTGGTCGCATTGGGAAAACATTCAGCGTTTACAAAATGGGACGGAGAATAAGTTTCAGTTGTAACCGCAAACTATATCAAGATCACCCCTCATCCGGCCCGTTGGGCCACCTTCTCCCGCAAGGGGAGAAGGCTCTCCTCACTGTTCAATAGCTTTCCATAATAAGGCTTATTTCATGGCATTAAAGTTTATTTAATCGGCAGATGTACAGGACAGGAAGTTGTCCTTCTCCCCTTGCGGGAGAAGGTGCCCGATAGGGCGGATGAGGGGTGATCCGATAAACTTTTGCTTCATCAAACAGCTTGCAAAGAAGACAAAGGCCAACGCGGCAAAAGCGTCAGCGAATAATCCGCATCAAATTTCCCCTGCTGCCAATAACGAAAACCGGTATAGGCCACCATCAATGCATTGTCAGTACAATATTCAATCGGTGGAAAATAAATTTCAGCCATATCAAATTTGCTCAAACATTCACGCAAATAACTATTCGCCGCAACCCCGCCCGCAACGACTAAACGTTGATAACCCGTGACCTCTAACGCACGCCGCACTTTTGCTACCAAACTATCAACAATCGCTTGCTGCACCGCAAACGCTAATTCGGCTTTTAATTCGGATGTCTGAGCAGATTGCTCCCAAGCCAATCGCGTTGCCGTTTTCAACCCGCTGAAACTAAAATCCAGCGAAACATCATGCTGCATCGGCCGCGGCAAGTGAAATGAAGTGCTAGAAACCGTACTCGCCAACTTAGAAATTTGCACCCCACCCGGATAAGGCAGCCCAAGCAACTTGGCACATTTATCAAACGCCTCACCCGCCGCATCATCGCGGGTTTCACCCAATAACTGATATTGACCCAACCCCTCCACCGCCAACAACATCGAATGCCCACCCGAAACCAACAGCGTCAAATAAGGATAACGCAAAGCCGGCGCCACATACTCCGCCACCAAAATATGCGCCTCCAAATGATTCACCCCAATCGCCGGCACTTTGAGCGCATAACTCAAAGCCTTAGCAAAACTCGCCCCCACCATCAAAGCCCCAACCAACCCAGGCCCCCGCGTATAAGCAATCGCCCCAATCTCCGCCGGCTGAACACTCGCCTTCTCACAAACCTCCAGAAACAGCGGCAACATTTTCTTCACATGATCCCGCGAAGCCAACTCCGGCACCACCCCCCCAAACGCCCGATGCCGCTCAATCTGCGAATACAGCATATGCGCCAACAAGCCCTTTTCCGCATCATATAACGCGCAAGCTGTTTCATCGCAGGAGGTTTCGATGCCTAGAATGATTTTCTTCAACATAAATATTTTACTTCGTAAAATCAAAGGGGCTACGATATTTCGTGCTTATCCTAAATTCAATGCTACCGGTTTATCAATTCATTAAAAATCAAACCCGATTTTTTTTGTTTCATCTTTGATGAAACAGAAGATGCGGACGGCACATGCAGTAGCGCTAATCCAAACAAAAACACATAATCACCCCCCACTCAAAACCCCTTAATTTCACCCCCATCCCCTCCCAAAAAGTTCGCGGATTTGGCATGGGGGGAATTTGCAGACCGTAAAACACAGGGATGTGTTTTCCGATCACATGGATGTATCTTCGTCTGCAAATTCCCTCCATGCCAAATCCCGTGGCACCTAACCTCATCCCGAACCTCACAGCACCTATCATTGCATCCAGCCATAATTCATATTATTATTCCCGCCTCATTTAAAAAACCTGTTATATAGAGGAAATCGAAAACATGCCACACGTGGTAATTAAAGAATCAGAACCCTTCGACGTCGCCCTGCGTAAATTCAAACGCTCCTGCGAAAAAGCCGGAATTCCCACTAAATTACGTCAAATCGAATATCACGAAAAACCCACCTCCAAACGCAAACGCAAATTTGCCGCCGCCGTTAAACGTTGGCAGAAAAAATTGCAAAAAGACCAGGAAAACTTGACCCGCGCACGCGATCAAAGCCGCCGTTTAACGCTGAACGTTAACCTCTATCAAGCTCAAAACAACGATGAGTGATTTAAAAACCCGCGTTGATAACGATATGAAACAAGCGCTTCGGGAAAAAATGACCGAGCGCTTAGGCACGATTCGTTTATTATTAGCGGCGATCAAACAGCGTGAAATCGACGAGCGTATTAAACTCGATGACGCTGGCATTATTGCCATCATCGACAAAATGATCAAACAACGCCTTGAATCGATTGAGCAATACACCGCTGCGAAACGCCAAGAACTGGCGGATAAAGAGCAAGCTGAAATTAAAGTATTAGAAGAATACTTACCGGCACGTTTAAGCGAAACGGAAATTACGGAAGAAATCAAAGCTGCACTGAAAGCTTGCGAAGCCCATGAAATGAAAGATATGGGCAAAGTCATGGCTTATTTAAAGCCGAAATTACAGGGACGTGCGGATATGTCAAAAGTAAGTCAATTAATCAAATCTCATCTCTCGTCATAATGATTAAATGGCGCAAATCCCACAGAATTTCATCGATAGCGTTTTAGAAAAAATCGATATTGTCGAATTAATTCGTCCCCGCATTCATTTAAAACGCAGCGGTCAAAATTGGTCCGGCCTTTGTCCGTTTCATCAAGAAAAAACGCCGTCTTTTTCCGTGTCAGCCGTTAAACAATTTTTTTATTGCTTTGGCTGTCATGCGCATGGCAATGCGATTAAATTTTTAATGCAATATGATCGCTTGAGTTTTATTGATGCGATCACGCAATTAGCCAATCAAGCTGGCATGGTCATACCTATTAATGAAAACCCCAAAGCAGCTTCTTATAAACCGTTATATCAATTATTAAATCGCTTGACTGATTATTATCAGCAACAATTAATCAACAATAAAACCGCTTACGATTACTTAATTCAACGCGGTTTAACTGATGAAATTATTAAACATTATCGCTTAGGCTACGCACCAGACAGTTGGGAATTGATTCAACGCGAATTAAAATTTAACGCCATTGAAAATAAACAACTCAGCACTTTAGGCATGATTTCCATTTCAAGCAGAGAAACCTATGCCAAAATGCGTCAACGCGTGATGTTTCCGATACGCAATATTAAAGGCGATGTCATCGCCTTTGGCGGCAGAATTTTAAATAATGCTATTAATCCTAAATATTTAAATTCACCGGAAACACCTATATTTCATAAAAGCAACGAATTATATGGATTACACGAATGGCTAAAATCACACAGCAAAGACGATCATTTGATCATCGTAGAAGGCTATATGGATGTCATCATGCTAGCGCAACACGGCATTAAAAATGCTGTCGCTACTTTAGGAACCGCAATTGGTCAAAGTCACATCCAAAAAATTTTGCGTTACACGCAAAATATCGTGATTTGTTTTGATGGCGATGAAGCGGGAAAAAAAGCTGCTTGGCGTGCGTTGACATTAATTTTGCCGATCATGCACGATGGCATTTCGGTAAAATTTGTGACCTTACCGGAAAAACAAGATCCCGATAGTTTTGTTCGCGCGCAAGGTAAAATTGCATTTGAAAATTATGTAAAAAATAGCCAAACGATTGAAAATTATTTATTAACGCAATTAAAAACTCAAAATGATATTACTACTATCAGCGGCAAAGCGCGTTTAGCAGAAACGGCGAAAAAATTAATTGCGCCATTAGCCAATGGCGTATTTAAATCTTTGCTGGAACAACAAATCAGTCAATTTATTGGCGCAGATATTCAAAGTTTTAATACGAGTTTTACCGCTGAAAAAGCGCAAAGTAAAGCGCCAGCAGTCAGCACAGCGTGCCATCCTTTAGTGGAGCATTTGATCAAGCTCATAGTGCAACAACCTGAAGCAGTTAAGAACATTGAATGGCCGGAAGAGCTGGGCTCTTCCGAAAATGGGCTCGCTGGTCTGGAGCTATTGAAAAAAATTATGGAGCAATTACGGCAAAAAGATTTTTCACATTTTGGCCAATTATTAGGACATGATGAGGATACTTCTAACGACTGGCTGGCGAAATTAGCTGCGGAAGAGTTGATTTTAAAACCTGAACAAATTGTTGTTGAAATCACTGAGGCCTTCCAGCGCCTGGTCAAGGTCAATCGAGATCTTGTGATCCAGCAATTACTTGCTAAAGGCAAACGCGAAGCCTTGAATGATGTGGAAAAAGAAAGTTTACGCAAATTACTGGCAGAGTCCCATATCGTAGTCTAAACTTACAAAAAGATTTTGTTTAAAATTTAAGCAGCGGAGAAAAATGCATGAGCGCAAATGAAAAACCTAAATCAGCACCCATCAATGATAACCAACAGCTTGATCCCATCACACGTCTAAGAGAAATCAATAAAACCAAGGGCTTTGTCAACTTTGCTGATTTAAGTGACTGCTTGCCTGCCGAAGCCCTGGCAGATGAGCGCTTGGAAGACGTTATCAGCTGGCTCGAAAATGAATTAGGCATCCGTTATCTCAGCGATGAAGATAGCGTTGGCGGCACGATTGACAATGAAGAATTCCCGGGCTCTGAAGAAGTGGCTGTCGCTCCTGACACCGTGGACGAAGAAGAAGCCGTATTGGCCAGCCTTAATACTGAATTTGGCCGCACCACTGATCCGGTCAGAATGTACATGCGTGAAATGGGCAGCGTCGAGCTCTTGACTCGTGCTGGTGAAATTGAAATCGCTAAACGTATTGAGGAAGGCACCAAACTCATGCTTGCCGCCCTCTCCCAATATCCCGGTGTAGCAGAAATTATTCTGGACGAATACAAAAAAATCGATACCGAAGAAAGACGCTTGACCGATATCATCAGTGGTTTTATTGAAGATGATGATGATAGCAAATTGCCATTGGTAGAAGAGGAGGAAACTCCAGCGGATGTCATAGCAGTTGAGGCAATCACTGATCCGGATGCAGTCGCTATTGAGGAAGAGGTTGCTGCAAGTGATGAAGACGATGGCGATGGAGCCTCTAGCAAAAGCGGTGAAAGCGAGGAAGAAGAAAAAGAAGGCGCTGATGGTGACGGCGAAGGTGGCGATGAAGGCGGCATTATGGACACCGGACCTGATCCGTTAATCGCTGCGGAGAAATTCAATCGCTTACAAGAAGCTTATGAAAAATATTTAAAACTCAAAGCCAAACATGGCAAAAAACATAAAAATACTGAAGCACAATTAAAAATTCTTGCTGATATTTTCCAGGAATTTAAATTAGCAGCAAAACAATTCAACCGCTTAGCCAAAGTATTGCGCGATATGGCAACCGAAGTGCGCGATATTGAACGCGAAATTATGGATATTTGCATCAACCGCGCAAAAACCCCTCGCAAAGATTTTATTGCATCATTTCCTAATCATGAAACTGATCCCAAATGGTTTGACGCTTATATCGAAAAACATCCTGCACAAAAAGCAGCCCTAGAAGCCTGCCGTTCTGACATTGAATATGCGCAAAAACGCTTAATGCAAATTGAAGAACAAAGTGATTTAAATATCGCTGAAATGAAAGAAATTAATCGCCGCATGTCGATTGGCGAATCCAAAGCCAGACGCGCCAAAAAAGAAATGATTGAAGCGAATTTACGTTTGGTAATTTCGATTGCGAAAAAATACACCAATCGCGGTTTGCAATTTTTGGATTTAATTCAGGAAGGCAATATTGGTTTGATGAAAGCCGTCGACAAATTTGAATATCGCCGCGGTTATAAATTTTCAACCTATGCGACTTGGTGGATTCGTCAAGCGATCACGCGTTCGATTGCCGACCAGGCAAGAACGATTCGTATCCCTGTCCATATGATTGAAACCATCAACAAACTCAATCGCATTTCCCGCCAAATTCTGCAAGAAACCGGTATCGAACCGACACCGGAAGAACTCAGCAAATTAATGGACATGAGCGAAGACAAAATTCGCAAAGTGCTCAAAGCCGCCAAAGGTCCGATTTCGATGGAGACGCCGGTGGGCGATGATGAAGATTCGCATCTGGGTGACTTTATCGAAGACACCAATATGCTATCGCCGCTCGAAGAAGCAACCATTGCAGGCTTGAAAGAAGCGACTCACGACATTCTGGCTTCATTGACCGAACGTGAAGCAAAAGTATTGCGCATGCGCTTTGGTATCGATATGAATACCGACCATACGCTGGAAGAAGTCGGCAAGCAATTTGATGTGACACGTGAGCGGATTCGTCAGATTGAAGCGAAAGCGTTGCGTAAATTGCGTCATCCGTCACGTTCGGAGAAGTTAATTAGCTTTTTAGAGGAAGATCGGGAAGGTTAGTTGGGTTAGACAAATGCAAGCTATATCGGGGCCTGGTGATCATAAGCTTAAAATTTTATTGTCCCCTGGCCCTATAACATTCGTTCAAATGCATCCGTAGAGTATTGTTGATCATCAGCTAACAAAGAAGCATTTTCCTCTTGATTACCCCCACGCTTGCAGCTAAAAAGTGTCGAAGAACATTGCCTCAAATGGCTTGTAATCTGGGAATATTTGCCGCCATACTTCCTCTCCACCAATATACCTACAGCGCCACTTAATGCATTAAAAATCGCCACAGTAAAAGCCAAACTTAACATAGTGGGATATTTTCCAAATTCCAGCACAGAAGCCCCTAAAACAAATGCCACTTGCCACATTGCACCGCCACTTGATCCAATCAATAAGGCATAAAATAAAAGGATAAATTGAAGTCCAGCTGCTTTTATAGGATTTTTCCATTGTTTCCTAACTTCCGGGTCAACAACAAAATTACCTATGGCATTGATAATCATTTGTGTTGGTCCTTCAGCCAGCCCAGGAGCCCAAGCCGAACACAGCGCATTACGAATATCACCTTTACCGCTTGACTCACATACTTTCTGGCCCGCTTCCTGCGCCAAGTTCCAAGGATAAATCGCAGCTAAAGCAGCTAACGATGCGAAAAACACCCTTGCAGAGAGATTTCTTAAATTGGTTTTTCCATAGCCAGGCAAGAAGTAATTTTTAGCAGCCGCAATACCGATAATTCCAATACCTGCAACAGTCAGGTTGATAAAAGCATGTATGAGCTGAGCAAACTGCTGACTAGGAATATCGTCGGTTTTTCTATAGTCAAGACCAACTTGATCATAACTATCACCGGCCCACCCAAAATCCCGAAGGAAATTTATCAGTAATACTAGCCATTGGGCTACAAGGTAAATCATGAGTAAATCAGCAAAATATTCGCTCTTCGACCCGACTAAAGAGATGGCT
>CAYTUN010000004.1:0-54114 GCA_964441315.1 uncultured Gammaproteobacteria bacterium
AAAGTTGGCCTTCTCCCCTTGTGGGAGAAGGTGCCCCAACGGGGCGGATGAGGGGTAATTAAACAATTTTCCAAAAATAAAATACAACTTCAACTAGAGCAAATATATCCCATCAACATTAAGCAACTTAATTGGGCTTTATATAAATAACATGCTCATCAAAATCAAAATAAACCAAATTTTCCCCATGAAAAATTGTCTTGATCAATCCATCAAATAATGACATAACGCAAAATAACCTTCCTTAATGGGTTTAAAGTTTTTATTATCTTAACGAATAACGAACTCACTCAGGTGCAACGTGGCAAACAACCGACCCATCACTTTAATTATTCTGGATGGCTGGGGTTATCGTGAAGATGACTCGGCCAATGCAATCAATAGTGCCAACAAACCGGTGTGGGACGGGCTTTGGCAGAATTATCCGCATACGTTGTTAGATGCCTCTGGGCGCGCGGTCGGTTTGCCTGAAGGGCAGATGGGCAATTCTCAGGTGGGGCATATTCATATGGGCGCGGGACGTTTAATTCCGCAGGGGTTGACGCGCATTGATATGGCGATTGAGTCGGGTGAGTTTTTTGCTAATCCGGTTTTTCTTGAAGCGATGCAACAGGTTAATCAAAACCATTCGCGCTTACATTTAATTGGATTAGTTTCAGCCGGTGGCGTTCATAGTCATGAAAACCATTTTATTGCCTTACTAAAACTTGCCGCCGAACAGCAAGTAAAAAATGTCGCGATTCATGCGATTTTAGACGGCCGCGACACGCCACCAAAATCAGCAGAAAAGTCGCTGATTTTATTAGAAAACGAATGTCACGCACTAGGTGTCGGCAAAATCGCCTCTATTATCGGACGCTATTACGCCATGGACCGCGACCAACGTTGGGAACGCACTGAAAAAGCCTATAATTTGTTGACACTCGGTGAAGCCTCATTCATAGCCAACGATGCGCGAAGCGCATTGCAAACAGCTTATGAACGCAATGAAACCGATGAATTTGTTCAAGCCACCAGCATTCATGCTGAAAACACAAAACCGATTACGATAGATGATAAAGATGTCGTCATTTTCGTGAATTTCCGCACAGATCGCGCGCGTCAATTAACCCATGCCTTTGTCGATAAAAATTTCGATCATTTCCCAAGAAAAAAACATCCGCACTTATCCAGTTTCATCACCATGACTGAATACGAAGAAAACCTCCCCGTTAACGTCGCTTTCCCACCACTAAAAATTACCAACTCCGTTGGTGAATATGTTGCAAAACAAGGATTAAAACAATTACGCATCGCTGAAACCGAAAAATACGCGCACGTCACGTTCTTTTTTAATGGCGGCGAAGAAAAACAATATGCCGGCGAAGACCGCATTTTAGTGCCCTCACCTAAAATTGCTACTTATGATTTGCAGCCAGAAATGAGCGCCTATGAAGTGACGGAAAAATTAGTCAATGCGATTCGCAGTCAAAAATATGATTTAATTATTTGTAATTTTGCTAATCCCGATATGGTCGGACATACCGGCGATTTTAAAGCGGCGGTTAAAGCGATTGAAACAATTGATCAATGTTTAAATAAAATTATTGAAGCTTTAAATGCGGTTAACGCTGAAGCGTTAATTACGGCGGACCATGGGAATGCGGAATTGATGTTTGATCCGGCGACGCAGCAAGCGCATACGGCGCATACGAGTTTACCGGTGCCTTGTATTTATGTGGGACGTGATGCGGAATTTACGACGCAATTAGGGACTTTATATGATGTTGGCCCTACCCTGCTTTATTTACTGGGTTTAAAAAAACCGGCAGAAATGACGGGGCATAATTTATTACATTTCATTGAATAATTTAGGGAAATCAGCGTGTCGCGAATTTTAATTTTGCTAATTTGTTTAATATTTTCTTTTAATAGTTGGGCTGAAGCTTCTTCAGAAACCAAACAATCGCTAAAAAAAGTCACTGCCAATATTTCGCAAACCCAAACCGATTTAAAACGCGCTGAAGAAAATCGCAAAAAATTGTTGCAGCAATTGCAATCCAGTGAATCCAATATTGGCAATATTTCACTTCAGCTAAAACAAATTAATCAGCAATTACAAAAGCAGGAAAAAAATCTAAGCGATTTAACTCAAAAAAAATCAACACTGGTAGAGCAATTAAATTCAGAGCAGGAGTCTGCTGCCAAAGCTGTTAGCAATGCATATCAAATGGGGCAATTACAAACGTTAAAAATCCTGTTAAACCAGCAAAATCCCGCGGAATTCAGCCGGATGTTTGGTTACTATCAATATATATTAAAAGCGCGTCATCAGATTTTACAAAATATTCAAGCGACGATGGCAGAACTCAATCAAACCAAAACTGCGATTGAATCAACACAGGCAGATTTGTTAAAGCAAAAACAAAATTTAGAAGCCAGTCAAAATCAATGGAACCAGCAACGCGATCAGCGCAAAAAAATCGTGACGCAATTGGATCAAACGATTGCTTCGAATCAGCAGAAGCTCAGTCAATTGACCGAAGAAAGAAATCATTTAAGCAATACGATCGATCAGCTGCAAAAAGCCGCTTTGGCCAAGCCCTTTAAGCCGAGCAAACCGAGCAAAATTAGCGGGAAATATTATTGGCCAACACAGGGCAGAATTGTGAGCGATTTTGGCGATACGATTGAAGACAGCGAATTGCGCGCCAATGGCGTGGTTATCAGCGCGCCGCAGGGACAAAATATTTATGCCATCGCCGCCGGTAAAGTCGTCTATTCCGCCTGGATGGCCGGCTACGGTTTGCTTTTAATCATTGACCATGGCAATGGCTATATGACAATTTACGGACGCAATAATGCGGTATTTGTGAAAAAAGGCCAGGTAGTTAATGCTGGCCAAACGATTGCCAGTGTCGGCGACTCTGGCGGATTTAACCAGCCTGGGTTATATTTCGCGGTACGTTATAACGGTAAGCCATTGAATCCAGCCGGAATGTGCCAACCGCTTAGAAATGGATACACCCCCAGTTTCAGCTAGATCGGTAAACACTCATGAAAGCAACGCATGCCTTAATAAAAATTTTATTTTTTAGTTTCGTGCTCACGTCCAGCAATTTAATCGCTGCGCCTAGTAATCAATCTTCCATGGGTTTGCCTTTAAGTGATATTCAACGTTTTGCGACTACGATTGCGCAAATTAAACGCTATTACATTGAACCGGTAGAAAACGAAAAATTATTTACTTATGCAATTGAAGGCATGTTAAATAATTTAGATCCACATTCTTCATATTTAAATAAAGATGATTTAGAAGATCTGACTTCAGCGACTACTGGAAAATTCGGCGGTATTGGTATTGAAGTGGTGCCTTATCAAGGCGTGATTAAAGTCGTCAGTCCTATCGATGGGACACCCGCTTATAAAGCCGGAATTAAAGCCGGCGATTTAATTGTGCGGATTAATAACAAAATCGTTAAAGATATGACCATTCGCGAAGCGATTGATTTAATTCGCGGCGAGCCTGGCAGCGAAGTCAAACTTACTTTATTTCGTGAAGGCACTACTCAGCCGATTACGGCTGATGTCAAACGTGAAATTATTAAAATTGATACGGTTAAATCGAAAATGCTGGAAGATGGCTATGGTTATATTCGTATCGCCTTGTTTCAAACACCAACGCAACGTGATGTGATTAAAGCCATTGAGCAATTGAAAAAAACTTCCAATAATCATTTAAAAGGTGTCATTATTGATTTACGCAATAATCCAGGCGGATTATTGGATAGCGCCGTTGATATCAGCAATTTATTTTTAGGCAAAAAATATCTCAAAGATAACGATTTAATTGTTTATACCGAAGGCCGCATTAAAAGCGCAGACGTAAAAGCACATGCGCAAGGCAAAGATATTTTAAATGGTATTCCTTTAATCGTATTAATTAATTCTGGTTCTGCCTCTGCTTCAGAAATTGTTGCCGGTGCGTTGCAAGACCATAACCGCGCATTAATTGTCGGCACAAAAAGTTTTGGTAAAGGTTCAGTACAAACGGTATTGCCAATTGATAAAGATTCGGCGATTAAATTAACGACTGCTTTATATTACACACCAAAAGGCCGCTCAATTCAGGCCTTGGGTATTGAGCCAGATGTGATCGTGCAAGCCGTCAATATTCCGAAAGAAAAAACCGAAGCGTTACTTTTCGATAATATTGGCGAAGCTGATCTTGACCGCCATTTAGAAAACGGCCAGAAAAAAGCGGCTGAGAAAAAACGCGAGCAAGATGCGGCCAATGCAAAAATTGAAAAAGAATTAATGCAAACAGATTTTCAGCTTTATCAGGCGTTGAATTTGATTAAGGCGATGAATCGGTTTGAAGCGGTTAGTTGATTTGAAGCTTTTTATTCAAAGTGAACGTGGTTAGCTTATCGATATTTTGCGCCAGATCTTTGCCAGGAGATTGCCGCGCTACGCTCGCAATGACAAAAGGGATGGCGCCGCAGCCTCCTTTGTCATTGCGAGCGCAGCGCGGCAATCCCCTAATCCATCATCCGCATCAGAATTTCTTCTGATGAACAAAATAAGCCTAATTTTGCTTACACCCGTTTTCTTATTGTTAAGCCATTATCTGGCAGTTTTCCCACATGAATACGCGCATTCGTTTATGGCCTGGATACTGGGTTATAAGGCCAATCCATTTGCTTTAGATTACGGCGGCACTAGTTGGAATAATTTGCTGCTGCTGGAAAATATCGATGAAAATGTTAATTATCGAATGATTTATGATTTGGGGCATAATTTTGAAGCCGCATTAATCGCTTTTGCCGGTGCGGGATTTGCTAATGGCAGTTTATATATTTTGTCGCTGTATTTACTCAAAAAGCCAAAAATAAAATCTCAACCTTATCTTTATTATTTTATTTTCTTTTTTAATTTAATGAACTTAGGCAATTTTTATGATTACGTTCCTATCCGAACCTTTGCATCGCATGGCGATATGGCAATTATTGAAATTGCATTGAATATCTCGCCTTGGTGGATTTATATTATTGTCGGTTATTTAGTTATATTTTTAATTTGGCATTTTTTTACAAGAACTTTAATTGGTGCTTATCAAGTTTTAAATTTTGACTCGACGCTAACACGCGCTAGTTTAATGATATTAACCGTAGCCATTTTGTTTGGCTTTTTTGGAGGCATTGTTGGCGTTTATCTCTCCAAAAACCCATTAAATTACGGAGAAATTTCACGATTTTTATCGATTACTTCATTCGTGATGATTCCAGGCATCATAATAGCTGCCTGGCCATCACGTGCTTGGGTTAAGCGACTGTGTTCGATGGAAATTTCAAATAAATCCATCGCGTATACATCACAATTGAAATAATAAGGATTTTTTTATTACCCCTCATCCGCGCCCTTCGGGGCACCTTCTCCCACAAGGGGAGAAGGGCAACCTGGTGGACATATGCCATTAAAATGAGCTCGGGTGCAATGAAATACACTTCTTTTATAAATGAAATATCAAAACCAAAAGATCAAAAGCATTCAAGAGTATCGCCTTACTCAAAACCCTTATATTTGGCAAGGAGTGAAATTGCAGTCAGAATAAGGAGATGAAAATTAACCACTTGATGGCTGGAAATCAACCACTTGGTGGTTGATTTCCAGCCATCAAGCGATGAATAGATTCACTATTTAGCCTAATAAGCTTCAAAATAATCTTCTTATTTTTTTCGCATTTTCGATTCATTGCCGTGGGGAAATTGGAGTAGTGTTGAGGATATTGATCTATAGAAGTTTAATGCCACATTCATGTCAGGAGATTGCCGCGCTGCGCTCGCAATGACAAAAACGGGAAACAGCGCTTCGCTCGCAATGATGAAAAAGGCCTCGGTGCGACACACGGCGCGCCCCATCTTTGTCATTGCGAGCGAAGCGCGGCAATCTCCTGACTCAAAACCTGCATTACGCCCGCTAAAACAAACGAAATTAAAACTAAACCGCAACCGGCGCTTTAATTGCTGGATGGCATTGATAATTAATAAACTCAAAATCCTCATACTGATAATCAGCAATGGAATCCGGTTTGCGCAAAATTTTTAATTGCGGCAACGGAAAAGGCGCGCGTTTTAATTGTTCATTGACTTGCTCAAGATGATTTAAATAAATATGGCAATCACCACCCGACCAAATAAAATCGCCGACTTTTAAATTGCATTGTTGGGCGATCATAAATGTTAATAAAGAATACGACGCAATATTAAACGGCACGCCTAAAAATGCATCGGCGGAACGTTGGGTTAATTTGCAGGACAATTCGTTATTCGCCACGAAAAATTGAAATAAAAGATGGCATGGTGGCAAAGCCATTTGATCCAATTCGCCAACGTTCCAAGCATTGACGATAAGACGGCGTGAATTGGGGTTAGTTTTAATTTCATTAATTAACCAGGCGATTTGATCGACGGTAGTCCCATCCGCTTTTTGCCAGCTGCGCCACTGTTTGCCATAAACTGGGCCTAGATTACCGTTTTCGTCCGCCCATTCGTCCCAAATACTGACTTTATTTTCTTGTAAAAATTTTACGTTGGTTTCACCGCGTAAAAACCAGAGCAATTCATAAATGATGCTGCGTAGGTGTAATTTTTTGGTAGTGACTAAAGGAAATCCTTGGCGTAAATCGAAGCGCATGTCGTAGCCGAATACGCTGATGGTTCCGGTGCCAGTACGGTCGGATTTTTTGCTGCCATGATTTAAAAGGTGTTGTAAAAAATCTAAGTATTGTTGCATCGGTTTTCTCTTAAAATTTCATCATTTAATGTAGGGGGGATTAGCGTAGCGTAATCCACCGTTTTTACCGTAGCTTGTTACGCTACCCAACATTTTATTTCTACATAATTAGTTGCTACTCATCTATCCCTGGTCAGCTGGGTCCCGCCCTCCTGGCGGGATGACAAAGAAAATTTCATTTTAATAACGCCACCAACAACAACCAAAACAGCCACATCACCACAAAAAACATATGGGTAAATTGCCGTTTAATAATCCAATAAACAATCTGAAAAACCAAAGCGATAATTGCTGGCACTAGCATCAACGCCAACCATTGGCTTAATAAACTGCCAATTCGATCGCTGGCAAATACTAGATGCAGTTGTTTTTCCAAACCGTGATAAATAATAACTAAAATATTTAATACCCAATGCACTTGCGTTAAAAATAAAATCGCAATAATGCTGAATAAAAGATAAATGCCGATTTGTCTGATCATGATTTCCCTCTTCGATAAGCCAATGTTAATAAAACAATTCCGAAAATAATTAATGGCAAAGTCAGCACCTGCCCCATAGTTAACCAATTCCAGGCCAAATAGCCTAATTGCGCATCGGGCTCGCGGTAAAATTCAATAAAGAAGCGAAAGCAGCCATACAATAAAGCAAATAAACCGGAAACTGCCATACGGGGGCGTGGCTTGGCGGAAAACCACCATAATATAACGAATAAAACCACGCCCTCGAGCAAGAATTCATATAGTTGAGAAGGGTGGCGCGGCATAGGGCCGCCGCTGGGAAATACCATCGCCCAGGGAACATCACTTACCCTGCCCCATAATTCCCCATTAATAAAATTGCCGATCCTGCCTGCGCCCAAACCGATCGGCACTAAAGGTGCGACAAAATCGATCACATCAAAAAATTTCTTATGCTGCACCTTACAAAAAACACCCATGGCAATCATGACACCGATCAAACCACCATGAAATGACATACCGCCATCCCAGATTTTAAAAATATTCAACGGTTGGCTTACATAAAGTGGCAAATCATAAAACAGAACATAACCCACGCGCCCACCCAAAATCACGCCTAAAGCAGAATAAAAAATCACATCAGCGACTTGGGCTGAATTCCAGTCCTTATATGTATGTTTAGCGCGATAAAGCCCCAACCACCAGGCGCTGACAAAACCGAGTAAATACATCAAACCATACCAATGCACGGCCAGAGGGCCTACTTTTAGTGCAATCGGATTGATTTCAGGATAGTGAAGCATCGCGTTTCCTCAAAATAATTTAGCGGCAAAAATCATATTAAATGAAACCAGGACCAGGAAAATAGCAAACATTTGCCTTAAAACATAGACTGGTAAATGCTTGGAACACCAGGCGCCGATGACCGCGAACAAAGGGCTGGTCAGCATGATACTGACGGCAGCTGGCCAATACACATAACCGATGGCATAGTTTGGCAAGGCTTTTTTGTCCCAGCCAAATATGATCATGCAAATCGTCCCTACAATCGCAATCAGAAATCCTAATGCCGTCGACTTGGCAATAATTCGACGCATGTTGTAATTAAAATAATGTAAATAAGGAATCAATAAAGTACTGCCGCCGATTCCCAATAATCCAGAAAGGAGGCCAATAATCAGCGAAGAAAATTGCGATAACCAAATGTTTGGGGATTTTCCTTCACTGGCATGCAAGCCGAAATTAAACAGCATATTGATCGCCGTAAATAAAACCAATATTCCAAAAACCAGTTTGAGAATCGAACTGTCTAAATAATTCGCCGCTAACACACCCATAAAAGTCCCGAGTGTAGCGCCTAAAAACATACGCTGAATGATTTTTTTAATTTCACTAAAATCGTGCGCATGTGACCACAGCGCAACTAATGTCGTCACAATCATTGCCGCCAATGAAGTACCAGCTGCCAAATGCATCGTTAAATCCGGTGCTAATTGTAAATAAGAAAAAACCCAAAATAATGCTGGCACTACAATAATGCCACCGCCAATGCCCAACAGACCAGAAGCAAATCCGGCAAACATGCCAATCAATAAATAAATTCCAAATTGCATTAATAACATTTTTATTTTTACCTTTTTTTAAGGGGTTATACTTTTTGCACTTGAGAATGGGATTGATGATAGCGTTTCGAATGAAAAGAATAAAATAAAGGATTAATGATTTGGACTTTATTTATGTTTTTATTACCCCTCATCCGCCCTATCGGGCACCTTCTCCCACAAGGGGAGAAGGCCAACTGATCGGGAAATCTGCCAGTGAAATAGTGTTTCATGCTATGAAATGCGCTTGGTAGCTATGAAATGCGCCTTGAGGATGGCCTTCTCCCCTTGTGGGAGAAGGTGCCCGTAAGGGCGGATGAGGGGTAATAAAAACAATTTTCATAAAATTAAATTTTGTATCACCTAACATAATTTAGCAGCACCATCGCCAACACCAATAATAACGTACTGATAATTTTATATCGGCTCACGCGTTTGCTTTGTTGCGCGTTTTCTCGAAAAATCCAGCTCCAGGCTTGTGAACCTAAAATGATGGCAATTAAAAAAGCTGGCCAGCCGATGATTTTTTGTGGCGCGCTTAATGCACTCATACCAACGCTATAGAGAGCCATTGAGCCAGTAAAAAACAATCCCATTAAACATAACAGAAAAAAATTGATTACAGGATTTGTAATCGATTTTTCTAAAACAACAGTGGATTTTTTATGAATCATAAAAAATCCGACCAGCATACTGATGGCAGCAAAGGATAAAAACGGTGGCCATACCCAAAACGAATGCTCAATCGAAAAAGGTGTTTGCCGATGAAATACAAGCAGATAAAAAATAATACTTTGCACACCACTGGTTAAACCGGTAAAACTTGCTAATAACCAGCCTAAAGCATAATTTTTATTAACAACTAAAGCATTTTCTTTGCCCGCATAATAAGAAAGCAGCAAACTCATAATAATAAAAAAAATCGCAATACCTAAAAAAAACCCTTGTACGCTCCATAAAACTTTTTGATAAATAGCCACAAATAATGAGCCAATCGTCACTGCTAAAGCGAGGTTAACAGCAAACGCTAAAGCAATTCCGACAAAACGCAGCGCATAAGCAAAGGAAAATTGCCCCAACCCAAAAACCAGTCCACCAATAACCAGATAAAACCAGATTTCTTCTGATAAATTAAAATAATTCAGTAATTGCGCTGGCATGAAAAGCAATGAAAAAACCCATGGCAAAATAATAAATGCAATCGCCGTATGAAATAGCCAAATTTTTTCATAAGACAACTGTTGAATATAGCGCGTCGGCACAACATAGGAAGCGTTGACCAATCCGGCGAGGATAATAATTAGGATGGCGAAGTTAAATTGTTGCATGGTTTATTGTTTTACTAAAAAGAATTGGCTGAGTATAAGTTAGGTGATGTAAGGAGAAAAAGGTTAATTTTTGTTTTGATGATTCATCATGTATAAAGCTTTAGGTTTATCAAAGGTCGGTTAAAAATGAAGTCGGCGTTTTACGATAATCTACTGCTAAATTCTTGTCAGGAGATTGCCGCGTCCGCTTCGCTCCCTCGCAATGACAACGGATGGGCGCTTGCCTCTACTTTTACAAGGCGGTACTTTGTCTCTTTTTGTCATTGCGAGGGAGCGCAAGCGCGACCGCGGCAATCTCCTGACTTCGCATCCGCATCAGCACCAAGAAGAAGCTACAAAAAAATCAATCAAAAAACTCGATACAAACCCGCTCGATTTTTGGCGATTGCCTGCAGATTAATCACGCTATCTGCCGAACGGATCGTTTCTGGACGATGAGCGGCTATGATGCGCATTATTTTTGATGCGCGTAAATTCGCATTAATCTCAGCCTCTTTCGCCAAATCCAGATGACTGCTGGCCTCATCCAGAAATAATAATTCCGGCTGTTTATAAAGCGCGCGAGCCAATAAAATGCGCTGTTTCTGTCCACCCGAAAGGCTTGTGCCCATTTCAGCAATTAATGTGTCATATTGCATTGGCATTTGTCGTATTTCCTGATGAATACCAGCAAGTTTGCAGCAGTGTATCACTTGTTGAATATCAATCGCTGTGGCAAAAAAAGATACATTTTCATAAATATTTCCGGCAAATAATTGATCTTCCTGCATGACGGCAGCAATTTTTTGGCGATAAATGGCAAGGTCAATCGTTTTAAGCTCAATGTTATTAATAAAAATAGCGCCTTCGGTCGGCGTCAGCAGCCCCATCAATAGCTTTAGTAATGTCGTTTTACCAAAACCGGAAGGCGCAATGATCGCCAAAGATTCACCCTTGGCTATTTCAAAATGAAGATTTTGAAAAATAAAAGGCTCTAAAGGTGTGTGTGAATAACCAAGGTTTTCTACGCGCAATTGTTTAATTGCACCCAATGTCGATGGATTTTTCTGACTTTTTTTACCGGCAGCTTCAGGTAGCTGCGAACTAATATCCCCCAAGCGCAACAGATGCAATTTGAGCATTTCATAATTGGTCAAACTATCAATAAAATTGGTGAACGCGCTGACTAATTGTGAACGATAAAATAAAAATGCATAAAGCATACCCAGGGTAATATGATGATTAAGCACCTGTAAACTTCCGAGCAAGATAACCAGAATTAATTCGGTGCCTAATAGGCCATTTTTTAATACTGCAAAAAAATTTTCATGGGATAAATAGTTAACATTACTATTGAGATAATCAATATATTTACTACGCCAATGTTGATAGCGTAATTTTTCTTTCAGAAAAATCTTGATTGGATTGATACCTCTTAAGGTCTCGATGAAATAACTATTTTGCACTGCGCTGAATTTTAATAAACCGTCTTGATGACGTTTGGCGGCTGCTACTTTGATGAATTTAATTAGCGTATAAAGCAAACAAGATAAGATAACTAATAAAGCCATGTCAAAGTTATAGAAAACAATGACAACTAACAGCGCACAGCAAATAAAACTGTCAACAAAACCGTCAATGAGATTTCTGCTTAACAGCTGATTAATTTTTTCGACAGAACCAAATCGCGAAATCAAATCACCGGAGCTGCGCTTTTCGAAAAATGCAGCAGGCAATTTTAGCAGGTGTCTAAATATTCTAAGGCCCAAATGCAAATTCAGTGAATTATTAAAGCGCTCGATCACAAATGAACGGAAAAATAATACGCCAGCTTCAATTAATTTAAAACCGATAAAAGTTCCCGCCAAAAAAACGAAATCAGAAGTTTGCCATTGAAATTTGATGCCATCGACCATTTTTTGCACATACAAAGGCATGATAATAGCAAAGGCTTGCAAAAAAACCGTTAATAAAATAATCCGCTTAAAAAATTTTTTTAAGGGGAAATTTCTTAACACCTCTGCCAAACGAATTTTTTTCTCCGAGTCTTTCGGCTGAAAATGACTATTTGGAAAAAATTCTAAAGCAACTCCTGTAAAATGCGAAGATACTTCACTAAGCGCCAACTTGATCCGGCCACGGGCCGGATCGTGGATGATGAGTTGTTCATTTTTCTGCTTGACTAAGACAACAAAATGATTGAAATCCCAGTGTAAAATGCAGGGCAGTACTAATGTATTTAGCTGCTCCAGTTCAACCCTTAGAACCTTAGTATCAAAATTAAAATATGCTGCAACGCGCTTTAAATCCGCTGCGGTCATGCCACGCTGAGAAACCGGAAAAATTTCTCTCAAGCTGATTAAATCGATTTTTAAATTATAATGATGAAAAACCATTGCAAGCGATGTCAGACCACATTCCGCGTTTTCGTTTTGTAAAATGATAGGGGTTTTAATGCGTTTTACTGTAGCGTTAAAATAATTTAGCATGATGAGAATGATAAATAAAAAAATGCGCCAGCGCAGTGGCTGCAATGATTGCTCCTAGCAAACAACTGATTAATGCGCCATGAGGAAAATTTTTTTTGTTTAGGCTTTTTTTCAATTGTATCTGAAAACGATTTTGTAAAGCTTGGGCCCTAAACAAGCTGGTAGGTGGATTTTCTGAAAGTTTATCAGGCGGCATGAAGCACCTCATTGCATTGGTAAAGCACTTGCTCCAATAGGGCATGGGTCTCTGGATTTAATGCGCTGCCTGCTGCCTTAAAACGTAAATAATCAGTTTTTTGCCGTAAATACTGATACTCATTTTGCCATTTAGTGGTAGGTGCCTGCAGGAGTAATTTCTCTAATATTTGCAAACATCTCATTTCATCCTCTAATTCAATAGCAGACTGATAGCATTGCTGATTGATAAAAACAGATATGTTTTTATCGTCGACAAGTGTCGCCATAGCTTGGCAAAAAGCTAACTGATTTAAATTTTTAAGTCCTGCTTTGATGATGCGTAAACAATAAGAAGAAAGTTTTTCACATTCTTTTCGGTAAAGAGATTTTTCTCCGGTATTTCTAAAAATTTCTGCTTTTCGGTAAGAAAAAATTTCCATATGCTCTATCATGCCTTTGTCGAAATAATAGGCTGCTAATTGATAAGCCTCCTCAAATTTTCCTAGCACTTGATAAGCCAAACAGGCGGCTTCGGCGGCATAATTATTATAATAATCAACTTTTCCTGCAGAAAAGCTTTTCTCATAATAAGCAGTTATAGCAATATAATCTTCTGTGACAATACAATATTTTATGTGTTCAACTAAAAAATTTAATTCCAATAAATTTTTATAAACTGGGTATTCCTGCGCCAATGTCGCAGCTTTTTCGATGATGGTCGATATATGAGAGAAGTCCGGGTAATTTACTTTAAACGGTTTAGCGTTTAAAGCTGGCAGTAATTGTTGAAATTTCCGGTATTTTCGAGTAATTTTTTGGATCCGTACGAGATTAATAAAGGGTTGGAGCGTATAAAGTATATGATCTTCTTTCCCTGGAATTTCACTTAATTTTTGATAAAAAATGATCGCATCGCAACAAAGCTTTTCCGCTTTTGCCACTTGATTGACGTGCATCAGTATCAATGATAATTGATTTGAGGCAACAGCAAAATTTTCGATAGCTGCCAAGTTGAATGTTTGAATGGTCGGTTGAATTTTTTTCAGCCAATGCTGAATATTCATCCTGGGGATGGCAACATCCTCATGCAAAAGTGATTGATGGATTTGTGACTCGCTGGCTAAATGTTTTTTGAATAGTATTTTTTCCTCCGCAACTGAATGAGTCTGCCGCAAAAAATATTGACCTTGTCTATTTCTAGCGAGCTGTAGTTCGCCTTTATTAATCAAATCGATAATGGTTTCTGGCTTTAAGTTGATTAGCATACGTATGTTATTTTCAATAATAAACAAGATTGGCGATGAAAATTCATGCATCGACTTGTTTTTCAAGAGCGTCCATTAAAAAAGCAGAAATTACCACGAAAAAATACCTTTTCTTGTCCCCGTGGTAGACCACGGGGAGTCGCAAGTTAACAGAAAGCGCTTTCAATTTTTGTTAAAAAAATTGTTTAACAAGATGCGTCCGCACAAGTAGCATTATCATGACATGCGCCATTGCCACAAGCTGTGTTAGGATCTTGTCCGAAATGGTTTTCATCGCCAGCTCCTGCACCAGTAATTTGATCAATCAAAGATTTGTCAACAATGATTCTGCCTAATTCATCGGTTTGAAATAAAAGTTCAATTTTTTTATCAATGCTCATCATTCATTCTCCTTTCGGTTTGTCTTTTTTATCTTTTGAGCAAGCGATGTCAGCACATGCCCAAACGTGCCCGCAGTATTGGTTGCTTTTTTTATCTTCATCCAACTCCGGCAGAAGGCCTGCGGACGATCCGCCTGCAATTGTTGAAATCCATTTTTCATCCTTGATAATGACGCGTCCAAATTCGTCTAAAATAAAATCGGTTTTTTTCATGGCCTGCTCCTTTAAACCGGTTCGGGATTACAACTCGTATTGCTGCAGCCAGCATTATCGCCGCATGCAGCGTTGTAGTCTGTCACCGCAACAGTTTGTGTTTGTAAAGCCCCAGTAATTGCTGACAGCAGTTTTTCGTCTTGCACGATGGTGCGGCCAAAACTATCGATTTCTACTGTGAATTCTTTTTTCATCGGTATTCTCCGTTTAACAAATCCTGTTCAAAATGTAAGGGGTTAATGAGCGGGGATTAGCGTAAGCGTAATCCACCATTAGGTAACAAAGTAACAGAAGCTATTCGATGGATTAAGCTTCGTTAACCCCCCTACCTTATTTAATACATGTTCACAAAAATTAGAGTTTTTAAAAAACTCATCTTCTCGCTTTTGCTAGTTCTTTTTCTTATTCATTCCAACTCCGCACATGACGAATTTGTACAACCGGCATTATTGCCGCTGCAACTGGCATCTTCGCAGCTGCCGTTTAGAAAACTGGGAAAACTGTTATGTTCTGCGCCAGCAATGATTTTTAAAAACTCGGGATCAGTAATCAAATTGCGGCCGAATTCATCCAGAATAAATTTTTTATGCATGGCTTGCTTCCTCTGTCACGATTGAAATATTTTTTAAACTGGGCAGGCCATTTAATGGGCATAGCAGCGTTTTTTCTTCACGCGAGGCAAGACCGCGTGTCCATAAATTTAATTTATTCGCATCAATTTCAATGCGGCCATCAGGGTGGATTTTTCCCAGGTTATTTCTCTCGTCATTAAATACCACAGTACATTTAGCGATATTGCCACTGGCACGAATGACTAAATTATTGGGTTTGGCGGCATAACAAATATAAGGCGCTTCTGGCTTATCTAACGGCGATACATTTTTATCCTTACTGAAATGTTGATAGAGATTTTTGATAATTTCTTTTTTCTCCATGCCTGTCAAAGTACGGAAAGTATTCGCTTTTGGCCCTCCTAAATTTTCAATCGCTTTAAAAAAAACGCCAAAACGCGGATCATCATCAAAATTAACTTTAATTTGCTCAATTAGCTCCGGCAGCCTCGTATAGTTTTCGGGTGTAACATGAATACGTAAAACAACATTAAATTGGTAATCCAATTTATGCATGTTTAATAAATTTTGCCAAATGACATCAAAAGAACCGGATTGATCAATGCGCAAACGGGTTTTATCGTGCAATTCCTTGGGTCCATCGAGTGAGATCTGAAACTGATTGACGCCAACTTCCAGTAATTTTTTAAACGTTTCAACTTTTAAATTATAACCATTAGTGGTCATGCCGCTGAATAATTTGACTTGCGGATAGTCATTATCAATCAAGTTCTTGGTATAACCAGAGATTTCATAGACAATTTCTTTAGCGGATAATGGCTCGCCACCAAAGTATTCCAGTGTCAGCATTTTTAATTCCGGCAAACGTTTCTGGATTAAAGCTTTAACGCCATCAATCACTGGTCGCGTCATTTTTCCGATGGAAAAATCTTCGTAGCAATAAGTGCAGCGAAAATTACATTGCTCGGTTGGCATAATCGTCAGTTTTAATACTTCATTTGATACACAGGAAGCAAGCTGGTTAATGCTGATCATCAAAATTTTCCTTTTCTCAATAGCAAATAAAAAATTAATTCATCATCTTCTACAAGATTATACGTAAATATTAAAAATGCAATATCGTTGCAAAATTTTTTTTATTGAAAATATTTGTATAAGCACAAAAAAATATCGGAAGCAATACCGTGTTTTTTATAAAAAAAATTCCTAAGAATAAAAATTCAATATGTCAATACCGTAATTTATATACCTTTTACACTTGAGAATGGGACTTTTCAAATCAAAAAAACGAGTTTAATTTTTTTCAAAAAAAGCTATGATTTATTTTTTCTAAAATAAATTGAATATCATGAAACTGAAAATAATTGGCGGGGCTTCATTATTTTTATTGCTGTCTTTATGTATCTTTATTTTTATTTTTACGCACCAGAAACCTGGCTACGCTAGCCTGCCAGTAAAAACCGGTACTATTAAAAAAACGGTTATTTCTGTTGGCCAAATTGAACCCGAAGAAATCACCCAGGTACGCTCGCCTTTATCTGGCAATGTGCAATCGCTTTATGTGCATGAAGGCGATCATGTTAAAAAAGGCCAACCATTATTGACCGTCACCCCACTACCAACTCCCGAAGATCTGGCGCGCGCTGTCGCCAATTTAAATAGTGCAAGAGCACAATTTGACAAACAAAACGCGAGCTTTCTGCGTCATCAAAAACTTTACCGCAAGCGTGTGATTTCCGCGCAAGCGTTTGATAATGCGCGCGCTGATTATGAAGGAGCCAAAGCCAATTTCGAATTAGCCAGCGAACAATTGCAATTGATTAAAACCGGTACCGCAAATATCGGCGGCGTTTTGACCAACAATCAGGTTTTAAGTCCAGCAGAAGGCTACGTGCTAAAAATTTATGTGAGCAAGGGCGACTCGATTGTTCCAGTCACCGCTTATCAACCCGGGACAATTTTATTCGTCATCGCAGATATGGATAGGTTGATTTACCGCGGTAGTGTTAGTCAATCGGATGTCGGTCATTTGAAATTAAGTATGCCTGCAACAATTGAATTACATGCTAAACCCGAAATGAAAACTCAAGGCAATTTAGCACGCATTGGCTTAAGCGATATTAACCTCAACGACAGCCTTCTTGCTGCGCAAGAAGCAAAGTTATTTGATGCGCCGGCGGCTTTTAGTCATGGGTATCCGGTAGAGGTTGGCTTGAGAGATATTGAAAATTTCAGATATTTGCGGGCGGGGATGCAGGCTACGGCGAGTTTTTTGGTGGAAAACCGTGAGGGGGTTTTGCTCGCGCCAATTCGATTGTTGCAGTATGACAGTGTTGATTCACCGTATATTTGGATACTAAAAAAAGGAAAGCCATTTAAGCAAAGGGTGGAACTGGGTTTATCCGATGCAAGTGACGTTGAGATTAAATCCGGACTTCAGGCTGATAGCTTGCTTTTGCTTGACCCAGAGTTCTCTCATGATTGAAGCGCTATTTCGTGAAATTTTATCACAGGCAAAACATTACAAAACACGTTTTATTTCTTTAATGTTGATTAATTTTTTTGGCTGTTTTGCTTTGTTATTAGCATTGTCCTACTTGCAAGGGGTAGAAACACAATTTTCGCAAACCTTGTCACGTTTAAACATTCCCTATCTGGCTTTTGGCCTTGGGAAAACGAGCTTGATTCGGAGTAATAAAATTTGGCCTGATGAGCATTTATTTTTAGCCGAAAAAAATTTAAATGATTTAAAGCAAGCATTTCCTGAAATAAAAACGTTAGCGCCGGTTTTAGTAAAAAATCCCACTATTATTGCTTCGGGCAATAAATGGCTAGCAGTGCCTGCTCTCGGCAAAACGCCAATAGCAGAAAAACTAGAACATGATGTGATTGCACAGGGCGGGCGTTTTATTAATTGGGTTGATGAAAAAAATTCAAGCAAAGTGACGGTGCTTTCACCATACGTCGCTAATTATTTGTTCGGCCATGCCAGTGCTTTACATCAAATGGTAATACTTGATGGTCTGCCTTTTACGGTGATTGGCGTTTTAGATGCAAGCAAAAATGATTTTAGCGGCAATGGTAGCAATGTTATCTTGCCATTGAGTACTGCAAAAAATTTATGGCAAAAAACGAATCTTTGGCTGCAACTGGAATTGAATGCGGAGGTGAATGTTAAAGCATTTGAAAAAAAACTCATTAATTATTTAGCTTTTCGCCTGGATTTTTCTGCTAACGATAAAACTGCCATTATGATTTGGGACCATGAAGAGGCGCGACATTATTTTCAGCAACTGATTTATGGCATAAATCTGGTCTTTTTATGCAGTGGCGCTAGTATTTTTATTATCGCATTTCTTACTTATTTTAACTTTCTCAACTATTTAATCAAAGTTCGCAAAAATGAAATCATCTTAAAATTGCAATTAGGCTTCAGTATCAATTTATTAAAAATGCAGTTCTTAATGGAATTTTTGATGCTGTTTTTGCTCAGTTTTTTTCTGGCCTGGCTTTGGGCCAGCGTATTAAATTTTTTCTCAAGCTTTTTTACATTACCTCTGTGGCTGGGACAGCCACACTTACCTCTTAGTCTAGCGAGTTCCATTCTGATATTAATGTTGTTTTTTGTTGTCTGTTGTCTGTTTTATTTTCTAAATAAAAAATTAAATGTATTTCAAAAGTATGAATAGTATTTTCAACTTAAAAAATTTTTCTCCAAAATTATTTTTAGCCATGAAACGATCATCGTTGACATTATTCAGCACTGCGTTTGGCGTTTTTACACTTTTGATGTTACTCGCCATGACCCAAGCCTTAACAGCGCTAAGCCAGCAAGACTTACTAAATCATGGCGCCGCAGGCGCCATGTGGATCCAGGCCGGACATTTGGCGCAGAGCGTAAACGGTTTGGGTATGAATATTGATTTGGAATTAAACGAGAAAGATTTTCAGCAGATGAAAAACTTGACAGGTGTTGATTACGCCAGTCCGGTTTATTTTCAAAATTTAACGGTAAAGTCGGCTTTTCATCAACTGAATAATGCGAGTGTTTTTGGTGTGGGGCGCGACTTTTTTAATATTAAGCGCTATCCATTACTAGCGGATGGCAGATATTTTCATCGGCTCGATCAGACGAAAAAACATATCATTATCGACAAGAATTTAGCATTGACCTTGTTTAATCAAATAAATCCGCTGGGTAAGATGCTGATAATAGCCGGCCATGCATTTATTATCATTGGCGTTGTCGATACTTCTGCCAACAATCAGGAGGAAGCTAATCTCAGTATTTGGTTACCAGAAAACAGTTTTAAAATTTTATTTTCGCCTTATAAAATGCAGGGCATTTTATTAAAGAGTCGTTTAACTTCTGGCAGGGATTTGTTAAAAAGGCAGCTTTTAACTAGCTTTGCATTATCACATCAATTGCCGCTGCATGAGCCTTCTTTGCTGCAAATTGATGATTCGTTTCAACACCTTCAGCAGCAGGAGCATTTTAATTGGGTGCTAAAAACAATCTTTTTTCTCGTCGGGTCAGCTATGTTGCTGCTTTCCTGCTTGGGGCTGACAGGGTTTATTTCAAGTTTATTGATAGATGATAGCGTAGAAATTGGCTTGAAGCTCGCGCTAGGCGCGCGCTATAAACTTATTCAAATGGATTATTTGCTATTTGCCACTGCAATAAGTCTGATAGCTGTTTTAATAGCAGCTGCCGCAGCTTATTTATTCGCTGAATTATTTAATGCCTTGCATATTTATTTATGGGCATTTCAAAATTATTTGCAGCTGAAAATTAATATCGGATTAATTGTTTTGTCTGGAGGGACATGCCTCTTCATGTCGATTTGCGCTGTCTTTTGGCCTTTGCGTCATTTGAAGCATTTTAGTCCTGTTAGCTTGTTAAAACAGATTTAATACATTTAAAAATAGAGAGGTTAGTACTTTGACACCATGATTTATGGCAAGCACAGCAAAAATCTAAAAGTTTACAGGTGCGTAAACTTTGGGCTAAACGGTCAAGCAAACAATCATATTTAAAGCGGTCATAGCTTATTCTTGCTCTAATTGCCCCTCATGCAGATAGTAAATTTTCTGACACAAGCCTGCGATGGTTTTATCATGTGTCACTAAAATAATACTCGTCCCCTGGCTCGCCAGAAATTGAAAATGCTGCAGAATATCGACACTAGCTTGACGGTCCAGATTACCCGTTGGCTCGTCAGCCAAAATTAAATCGGGCTGTGTGACTAAAGCACGGGCAATGGCGCAACGTTGCTGCTGGCCACCGGATAATGCTGTTGATTTGAAAGCTTGTTTCTCTATTAGATTCACTTTATCTAGAGCAGCCATCGCTAATTTCTGACGTTTTTTATAGGAATAAGCGCGAGGGACTAAAGGCAAACTCACATTTTCTAAAGCAGTAAAATATGGCAATAATTGAAAATGTTGAAACACAAAACCGATCTTTTCATTGCGGAATTTTGCTAATTCTTGCGGGGAAAATGCAGCCGTATTTTGTTTATTCAAATAATAGTTGCCAGTCGAAGGGCGTTCGAGGCAGCCTAAAATATTTAATAAGCTGGTTTTGCCTGAGCCCGAACGACCTAAGATTGCAATTAATTCGCCGCGCTCAACTTTCAGGTTGATATTGCGTAACACGGAAATTTCAGTGTTATTTAAGACATAATTTTTAGTAATGTTTTGGCAATGTAGCATGATTTTTCTTTCAGAAAAATTTATTGACCGTTCACCAGCGATTTTAATGGATTAGCATATCGAGTAGTTACAATCTCATATGGTAAACAGACTCTACAATCTACTCTTTACTGCAAGTGCAGACCAATACGTTGATCAGCGGGAACCACTGATGATTACTGCCCCGCACGAATCAATCCACCTAATCCCGCCTCATCCAATGCCGCTTCTAAATGACCGCGAATTTCCAGCGGGTCTTCCATGCTGAGCACTTCTTCTAATAATTCTTTAGCGCGTTTCAAATTGAATGAACGGACCACCCATTTAATTCGTGGCAAACTGTTGGGGTTCATGCTGAACATGTCAAAACCCATCGCTAATAAAATAATCGCCGATGCAGGATCGGCAGCCATTTCGCCGCAGATGCTGACGGTTTTATTTTCGCGGTGGGCGCCGGCGACGACTTGCATCAATGCGCGTAATACGGCGGGGTGCAAATTATCGTATAAATTAGAGACACGCGGATTATTGCGGTCGACAGCGAGTAAATATTGCGTTAAATCATTGCTGCCGACGGAAAGAAAATCGACGCGCTTAGCTAATAATTGCGCTTGATAAACAGCGGCTGGCACTTCAATCATCACGCCAATACCTGGCATTTGCAGCTCGGGATGCTCGGCCTGCAATTCTTCATAGGCTTGTTTTAAATAAGTCATGCCGCCTTCCATTTCTGTTACAGAACTCACTAAAGGCAACATGATTTGTAAATTATTTAAACCGAGACTGGCTTTTAACATGGCGCGTATTTGCACTAAAAAAATTTCGGGATGGTCCAAACTAATTCGAATACCGCGCCAACCTAAAAATGGATTGTCTTCTTTAATTGGAAAATACGATAAAGCCTTATCACCACCAATATCCAAGGTGCGCATCGTGACGATTTTCGGCGCAAATGCCTGCAACATTTGACGGTAAATTACGCGCTGTTCTTCTTCCGTCGGAAAACGTTCGCGCATCATGAAGGGAACTTCGGTGCGATATAATCCGACTGCTTCAGCGCCAACAGACGATGCGCGCTTTACATCCGAAGCCAAACCGGTATTAATTGCCAAGTGAATGGTTTTTTCATCAAGCGTTGTGGCTGGCAAATCGCGTAAATTTTCCAGATCACGGTCGAGCTGCCTTTCCTGTCGAATTAAGTTCAAAAATTCAGTGCGCAAGCTTACTTTTGGCGAAACATAAATATGACCGAAATAGCCATCAACAATCAGCTCCAAACCATCCCATTCACGAAAATCCACACCTTCAATTCCCATAACGGTAGGAACGCCGAGCGCGCGCGCTAAAATCGCCACGTGTGAATTACTCGAGCCGCGCATCGAAATCACACCGGCCAAACGCCCTTCCGGCACTTCAGCTAAAGTGGTCGCCGCAATTTCTTCACCGACTAAAATGGTTTTTTTCGGATATTCAATTTCATTCTGCTCTTTCGATTGCAAATGAAATAACAAGCGTTCGCCTAAAGCTTTAATATCGGTGGCGCGTTCTTGCAAATAAGGATCTTCCATCGCCTGAAAACGTTTGATATAGCGAAAAATCACGTGTTTTAAAGCAGTTTCTGCGTTCCAGCCCGTGGCCAATTCCTGATAAATATCTTGCAATAAATTTTGGCTGGAGAGCATGCGCAAATAAACGTTAAATAAATCGCGTTCTTCTTCCGGCAAATCAGTTTGCAAATGTGTCGTTAAATGTGAGAGATGATTTTTGGTTTCGCTGATTGCTGATTCAATCGCTTTTTGTTCTTCGGCTAAATCTTCCGCTTTACGTTCAGGAACAGCGGATAAATCCGCTAAAGGATAAACCACTAATGCAGTGCCAATGGCGATGCCGGGTGATCCAGAAAGGCCTTCTATCAATTCGTTTTCGGTTTTTTTCGTTTCTTCCAAACGAAATTTTTTAATGCCACCGATGGCTAAATCATGGGCGACTATTCCCGATAATTGCGCGGAAAGCGTGATTAAAAACGCTTCTTCGCTTTCATCAAAACGGCGCATTTCTGCTTGATGCGCTACTAAAACGCCTAAAACTTTACGTTGATGAATTAAAGGTGCGCCTAGTAAAGCACGGAATTTTTCTTCGCCTAGACCTGGGTAATGTTTAAATTTCGGGTGTGCTAAAGCATTTTCTAAATTGACTGGCTCAGCGCGTTCACAAATATAACCGATTAAACCTTCGCCTAAATGTAGCCGAACACCACCTAAAAAGTTCGGATTTAATCCTTGTGTCGCCACTAAAATAATTTCACCACGCTCATAATCAACTAAAAAAATGCTGCAACCATCGGTGCCCATCGTAGCGCAAACTTCCTGAACGACTAATTCCAATGCCTCTTTCAAGCTGCTGCATGCATCTACTTCCTGCACAATGCGTTTTAAGGTGTTTAAATCAGACATGCCAGCAACTCATCAAATTAAGCGATTTATTCAGCGGTTTCCGCTGAAAAATTTCTGGGAAGCCTTGGGTTGCAAGGATGATTTTTCAGTGGGAACTATTATTAATTTATAAAAACATAAAAGCAGAAATTAGGCAATTTAAATTGCAGGTTTTTGAAGGAATTAATATTTTTTATGGTGTTTCAAAATACTGACTATGTCAGATTTTACTTCAACAGCGGGAACCGCTGTTAATATAATCCGCAAATTCTTTTAAAGCCTGGCGATAAACCGCGCGTTTGAATAACACCACATGATTAACGGGATACCAATAATCTACCCATTTCCAATCATTAAATTCCGGCGTTTCTGAATGATCAAATCGAATATGTTTTTCATCGCCGATAAATTCCAATAAAAACCATTTTTGTTTTTGGCCGATACAAAGCGTTGCATCAGCATCGGCGTTGTTACGCCGATAACGCTTAGGAAGATAATAGGTGTACCAATTCCGGCTTTCCGCAGCAAGGCGCACGTCTTCCGGCTTCAAGCCAACTTCTTCCGCCAATTCACGGTACATGGCTTCGACTGGGGTTTCATCAGGATTCATGCCGCCTTGAGGAAACTGCCAGGCTTCTTGATTGCCGACGCGTTTAGCCCAAAAAAGTTTTTTATTTTGCTGCGGATTGAAAATCACAATTCCGACATTCAATCGCAAACCTTGTTCGTCGAATAGCATTATTTTTTGTTTCACAAAAAATTGAAGGTGTCATTATACCGATTCGGTTTGGCTCGGCATAGCGGATTACTGTTGAGACATTTAATTCGATTTTATTTAGGGCCTGTTTACAATTGCTTTTTCTACTGCAAAAAGCAATTGTAAACAGGCCCTAAGTTCCGTAGGAATTTCACTAAGATCGATTTTTTCGTGACGAAAATGCGCTTGAAAAAACAAAGTCATTAAAAATTTAGAGATGCCCGAGCCACACCCGACAGACCCCAACCACTTTGATACAGCGGGAACCGCTGTATATATATTTTTTTAAAAATGCAAGCTTGTTTTTTGATAAACAGCACAACATAATGTGTCTCGCACCTTCGTCAACAACTACATATAGTGGTTTGTCACTTTTTAGCGGTAGGTCAACATGAGGGTCTGTTTACCCTTGCTTTTTCTACTGCAAAAAGCAAGGTTTGGCCAAAATCGTATCAAATTTTCGTTGCATAGACTGACTATGCCGCCTCAAATTTGATGCGATTTTGACTCAACCCTTGCTTTTTTCGTGACGAAAAAGCAAGGGTAAACAGACCCTAGCAGTTTCACAGGATGTGATTGATATAAAACAAGGATTTTCAATCAAATCCAATTTAAAATTTTTTTAAGCCAGGGAGAGTTTTTATCCTATGTCAACATCGCACGAATATTTATATCAAAACAAAATTGATAACTTGGCCAACAGCAATATGGCGGAAATTATGGCTACAGCGCCTGGTCAATTACTGGTGATTCGACGCAATAGCAGCGTTACGCCTTATGACGATAGCAAAATTGCTGTGGCAATGACTAAAGCTTTTTTAGCAACCGAAGGTGATAACGCCAGTTTGTCGCCGCGGATCCGTGAATTAGTCGCAGATCTGACAGACCGCATCACAAAAGAATTCAGACGCAGATGGCCAGCTGGCGGCACGATTCATATTGAAACGATCCAGGATCAAGTTGAATTGGCCCTGATGCGCAGTGGCGAGCAACGCGTGGCGCGCGCTTATGTGCTTTATCGTGAAGAACGCCGTAAAGAACGCGAGCAAGCACACGCGCCAGATATTGCGCCGAGCAATTTGCGTAGTGTGGTGATCAAAGAAGCCGATGGCAGTGAAAATGCTTTGGATACGCGCTGGTTGAGCAAAATTGTCACCGAAGCCTGCCAAAATTTATCGAACGTGAAAGCAGAAATCATATTAGAAGATGCGGTGCGCAATTTATTTGATGGCGCCACTCGCATTGATGTGAAAAAAGCTTTGATTATGAGCGCACGCACTCAGGTTGAAAAAGAACCGGAATACACTTATGTCGCAGCGCGTTTATTGCTTTATCAATTGCGCGCCGAAGCGATGGGCGTACTTGGCATGTCGACAGAAACCACGCAAGCCGATATGAAAAATTTATACGCTGAAGCATTCAAGCGTTATTTAAAGGTCGGTATTGAAGCGGAATTGCTTTCACCTGAATTAAATACTTTTGATATTGATCGCATGGCTGCCGCGATTAAATCGGAACGCGATTTGCAGTTTACTTATTTAGGTTTTCAAACTTTATATGATCGCTATTTTTTGCATAAAGATGGTCAACGTTTTGAATTGCCACAAATATTTTTTATGCGTGTGGCGATGGGACTGGCTTTAGGCGAACGCAGCAATCGCGAGCAACATGCAATTGATTTTTATAATCTCATTTCTACTTTTGATTATATGTGTTCGACGCCAACTTTATTTAATGCTGGTACTTTAAGACCGCAATTATCAAGCTGTTTTTTAACGACAGTCCCGGACGATTTAGACGGAATTTATGGTGCGATTAAAGATAATGCATTGCTATCAAAATATGCTGGCGGTTTGGGTAATGACTGGACGCCGGTCCGTGCGATGGGTGCTTATATTAAAGGGACAAATGGTAAGTCCTTAGGCGTTGTGCCCTTTCTGAACGTGGCCGATGCAACTGCTGTCGCCGTCAACCAAGGTGGCAAGCGCAAGGGCGCGGTTTGTGCCTATTTAGAAACCTGGCATTTGGATATTGAAGAATTTTTAGAGTTGCGCAAAAACACGGGTGATGATCGCCGCCGCACGCATGATATGAATACCGCCAACTGGATACCGGATTTATTTATGTCGCGGGTATTTGAAAATAAAGATTGGACTTTATTTTCACCGAGTGATGTACCCGATTTACATGATCTTTATGGCGCGGAATTTAATCGTGCTTATGAAGCTTATGAAGCCAAAGCGCGTCGTGGTGAAATCCGTCATAAAGTTGTTCCGGCTTCGCGTCTCTGGCGCAAAATGCTGAGCATGTTATTTGAAACCGGCCATCCTTGGATGACATTTAAAGATCCTTGTAATTTGCGTTCGCCGCAGCAGCATATTGGTGTAGTCCATAGTTCAAATTTGTGTACGGAAATTACTTTAAATACTTCGCGTGATGATATTGCGGTTTGTAATCTGGGCAGTATTAATTTAGCACAACACGTGAATGAGCGCGGGCTTGATGTCGCTAAATTGCAAAGCACGATCAAGATTGCAGTGCGGATGCTCGATAATGTGATCGATATTAATTTTTATTCGGTACCGCAAGCGCGTAATTCGAATTTGAAACATCGCCCCGTTGGCATGGGCATTATGGGCTTTCAGGATGCGCTTTATCAGCAACGGATTTCTTATGCTTCGGAAGCAGCAGTTGAATTTGCCGATCGTAGTATGGAAATTATCAGCTATTACGCGATTCAGGGTTCAATGGAATTGGCGCGTGAACGTGGCACTTATGAAAGTTTTGAAGGTTCTCTTTGGAGCAAAGGCATTTTGCCGATTGATTCAATCGAGTTATTGCAACAAGCGCGCGGTCAATATCTGGAGCAAAACCGCGATACGCGTCTGGATTGGGAAAGCTTGCGTCAACAGGTAATGCAATATGGCATGCGTAATTCCAACGTGATGGCGATTGCGCCCACGGCGACAATTTCCAATATCTGCGGTGTGGCGCAATCGATTGAGCCGACTTATCAAAACCTGTTTGTTAAATCTAATCTGTCGGGTGAATTTACCGTGGTGAATCCTTATTTGGTGGCCGATTTGAAGGCGCGCAATCTTTGGGATGAAGTGATGGTAAATGACCTTAAATATTACGATGGTAGTTTGAGGGCGATTGATCGGATCCCTGCGGAATTAAAGGCGCTTTATGCGACGGCGTTTGAAATTGAACCGAAATGGTTGGTGGAAGCGGCTTCGCGTCGGCAGAAGTGGATTGATCAGGCGCAATCGCTCAATTTGTATATTGGGGAGCCTTCGGGCAAAAAATTGGATGTGTTGTATCGGATGGCTTGGTTACGAGGATTAAAAACAACTTACTATTTACGAAGCTTAGGAGCGACTGGAGCGGAGAAGTCGACGATTAATCGGGGAACACTCAATGCAGTGAGTTTGGCGGATGAAATTCAGGCGCCGAAGGCTTGTAGCATTGATGATCCGGATTGCGAAGCTTGTCAATAAGCTAGCGGGTGAGTGGTCACGCGGGGCGGTGGGGCGAGGCAGCAAGGCACGTCGTGGATACGTCCTTGTAGACTCAATGTTTCATCCATGAAACATACGGCCTTGCTCCCTCGCCCCACCACCCCGCGTGAGTTTTTTGTGAGGGGTTGGGGGTGCGGGGGATGGTGATTGGGGGTAGATAGATTGGTGATGGCGTGAGGGTGGGAGTTTTATCGTTGTGCGTGGGGATGGGGTGGTGCTTACTAACTGTTTTTGGAACTCGCTTTGCATTGTGTTTTGAGCGGTTTTTTAAATAATAGTGTGGTGGGTTTCAGGGCTTGCTTCGTGTTTTTGAATAAATGAGGTTTTTTGTAGGGGCAGGCCCCTGTGCCTGCCCTAGTTTCGGTGCTACCGATGTAGAAGGGCAACCACGGGGGATTGCCCCTACGACAAACCTGATTTATTGCGGGATTAGCAATTAATAATTTATTGGATGTTAGATCCTTAATTTTTAAAGGACTAACGAACAAATCAACGAAAGGAGATAACAATGAGTTTATTAAATTGGGAAGAATACGATAACGAAACACCAGCTCCAGTAAGAGCTGCATCAGCTTTTATACCCGAAAAAAAAGCAGAAACAAAACCAGCTGCATTTGCGCCTTCAGCGCAAATTAAGCCCTTTCACAAGCCCACAATCGTGGCAACAGCGCCTGCCATACAGCAAAAAGCTGAAACTGCCGTTGATGACGACGACAGTCGTCATGTGGGCGCGACGGGCTTGGAGTTGTTGGAAATGGGGGCGGCGCGGATTCAGGTGGATGATAAGCAGATTATTAATTGCCGGGCGGATTTGAATCAGTTAGTGCCGTTTAAATATAAGTGGGCTTGGGAAAAATATTTGTCGGGCTGTGCCAATCACTGGATGCCGAATGAAATTAATATGGCGGCCGACGTTGCTTTGTGGAAAGACCCGACGGGGTTGAGTGAAGATGAGCGCATGATTATCAAGCGCAATCTTGGCTTTTTTGCGACGGCGGATTCTTTGGTGGCGAATAATCTGGTGTTGGCAGTTTATCGGCATATTACCAATCCGGAATGCCGTCAGTTTTTATTGCGCCAGGCATTTGAAGAAGCTTTGCATACGCATGCTTATCAGCATGTGATCGAAAGTTTGGGCTTGGATGAGGCGGAAGTTTTTAATATGTATCGCGAAGTGCCATCGGTTGCGACCAAAGCCGCTTGGGCATTGCCATTTACGCAAAGTTTAGGTGATCCTAAATTTCATACCGGAACGCCTGAAACCGATCAACGTTTATTGCGTGATTTGATTGCGTTTTATGTCGTTTTTGAAGGCATTTTCTTTTATGTCGGCTTTACGCAAATTTTATCAATGGGCCGCCGCAATAAAATGGTCGGCACGGCTGAACAATTTCAATATATTTTGCGCGATGAATCGATGCATTTGAATTTTGGTATTGATGTGATTAATCAAATTAAAATCGAAAATCCGCATTTGTGGACTACGGAATTTAAACAAGAAATACTTCACATGATTCGTGAAGGTGTTGATTTAGAATATCAATACGCCGCCGACACCATGCCACGCGGCATTTTAGGCTTAAACGCCGAGATGTTTCGTGAATATCTGCACTACATCGCCAACCGCCGCTGTGCGCAAATCGGCCTGCCGGAACAGTATCAGGGCGCGGAAAATCCATTTCCCTGGATGAGTGAAATGATCGATTTGAAGAAAGAGAAGAACTTTTTTGAAACGCGGGTGATTGAGTATCAGACAGGGGGGAGTTTGAAGTGGGATGAGGAAGAAAAATAATTGACTGTTATTGTTTAAATTTAATAACTTATAAAAAAACTAAATGATGTGTGCTTATGTCAACCGAAGAAAAATCAATAGATAAATTTAAATTAAGCAAAATTTCGTATGAAGATTTATTAAAACATTTGATAGATTTTTATTTATATCTTGATATTCACGACCACTTTTTAATAGGAAAGTATGAAAATCAACAAGAAGCTACGCTTACACTGATAGTTTTTACCGGAAGCAACACAAAAAACCTACCTATTAAAATAGATTTTCAGCTTTATAAATACAAAGATGATAGTAACTCGTCCATACCCTTGTATAAATGGATAACGTTTTATAGAGTTTTAAGCGCTAATTCGCCAGTTTTTTCTTTTTCACAAGATCAGAAGCAAGAAGATTTTATCCGCGCAACATGGGAAGATCTGAACGAACAAAGCATGCAGAGTCTTTACACCCAATTAAAGCAGGTATGTCGTATTTCCCCTGAAGGATTAAAAACTGAAAAATTTTTCCAAGATATTATTGAAAAATCTAGCTCAGGAGAAAAGGCTTACAGAAACCATACAAATAGCAATAATTATCCGCCTGAGAATAAGAGCAATTCACCAGCTAAAACAGACCCCACTTTTGAAGCTTTAAAAACGTTTTTTACTATAAATATAATGGGCAAATCCAAAGAATCTACCCAGACTGTTAATTCATGGACAAATTTCAGTGGTTGGCTGCAAGAAAAATTTAGGAACGATCACCAAATTAAAAATGAAAAACGGCACTTATTAAAATCCTAAATAAAATACCTCGTCACCCCCCCTGTGGAGATGATTAATAGATCATGCCGTACTGACTCACCCCGCATTCTTTTAATATTTTCTTAATCTTTTTAAGGTTCAATGCTAAGTATCAAGCAAACGCAAATAATTTAAATTAAGTATCAATCAGGAATGATATTAAAAACTTCTAAAAAAATTACTTTTTTAAAACAACAAAAACTAATACTTTAATATTATGCAAGAAAGAACTAATTTAAACGACCCTGGCGACGAATATTTTTTATTAGCATTAATTATTTTAATTTATGGGCTAACCCAACCAAGGAATAGATTTACCGCTATTTTCGGATTGTTTTTAGTAGCTTTTATTTCCAAGACGACTGCTGACAAATTGCCAAGTGAACAGAATAAATTTTCTCCTAATCTCGAGCTAAATAATTTAATCTTCAAATTGGACGAATTTAACAAATCGCCATTTTCATATTCGACAGCAAATATTGAACCGTTATTAATCCAAGCCAAGGATGCTCATGTCAACCACCAATTGCCTTATGGTGACTCAAGACAACAAGGAAAATATTTTGAAGCAGTTGAGCTTACAGCAGAAAATTTTTGGAAATTGGCTTTAAAAGAATTTGAGAAGAAAATTGATGTGCTGGAGCATGAAACAAACCCCTCAAATTGCTTAAAACTGGTTGAGGAATGCAGAAGATTAATGGAGATACTTGAACAGCCTATTATAGCACCTAAACCAGTCGATGGAATGAAAAAAGAAGAAATAGACAAGATAATTAAAGAAAGAAAGAATAATTATTTAACAGATGAAGGCTACCGAAAATTAAAAGACCGATTTAAATTGATTATAAAACAAGGACCCCCTCCAAGTCTCGCGAGAAAAGCTATTATGACTATCGGAGCAATGGCATTACTTGTCGCATTCTTAACAGGATTAAAAAAGACAGTTTCCTATTTTTTCAAAAAAAGAGAAAATGACGAAAATAATATAGCGCCTGAAGCAAAGAAACCACACAAAAAAACTCGTACTAAAAACACCCCCCCATCGAAAAGAGTGGATTTAGAAAGATTAAAAAAAAGAAAATCAGGAGCTACAGCTACTGCATTGAATAATGTACCAGAAGAAGAAATAAAAGATGAAAAATTAGAGAAGACAAAGATATATATTAAACAAAAAAAATCTGATTTATCGACAGCAATTGAAAAAATTGAACGAAAATCAAATAAACTCAATATTTCACTATTATCAAATGAACTAAAAAAATATCAAGCCGCTTTAACAAAAGCATCAATCAGAAATTTAGGACAAAAAGATCTATCAACTTATCTGACAGAAACCATACAAAATTTGAAAAATCGACTGAATGCGGCTTCAGATGAAATAAATTTAGATGCCATTTTTAATGATATCTCCGAGGGAATCAATAAATTAAATTTGACTATTGAATCATTGAATTCTTCAATAGAAAATCAAATTATAGCTGATCAAACTCCTAAAAAATCTACACTACAAATAAAAATCAAAACCGTAAAGCCTCGCAAGCATCAAGAAACAGAAGCAGAAAAAAAAGAACGTCTTACAAAACTAAGGGAGAAAAAAAAACAGATAAAAATAGAATTGGCAGTAAAGAAAGAATTAGCAAAAAAAGAGGAAGCCGAGGCAAAGCAAGGAGTCAAAAAATTGAGAACACGTAATGAAAAATTCAACCAAAGGGTAGAAAAACTTAAGCTAACGATAGCAGAAGCACTAACTTCATTCGCGTCTGTTAAAGATATTGGCAATGAAGACACTAGGCGTTATTCCAAAACATATCTACTCATCCGAGTTTCTACTCTTGTAATTGAATATCAAAGAACAGGTAATGGTCTTGGTATTATTGATCGTTTAGATAATGAGAAGATAAGAAATTATTTGGCGCATTCTTTTAGTATCTGCGACCGTAAATTTATTGATAATTTATTCACACAGTTTGAAAACGCACTCATCCCTCAAATCCCTGGCAAAAATATCATCTCTGAATTGGATAAGGGCAAAATAGTCATTACTAAAGAAATAGAAAATATAGTTTCATGTAACGAGCCATTAACTATAAAAAACTTGTTTGATCAACTTAAGGTATTTTTTACAACCTTGGAAGAATTTAAAAACTGCAATGATTTAGATAATGATTTAGATTTAGCAGAAAATTATATACCGGTTACTGCCCTAGTCTGTTTTATTGGCCAAACTCTGAGAAATATACGAAAAGAAAATAAAGAAATTTTTATAAAAATTTTTAACAGTTTAAATCCCCTTCAGGTTAATTTGTTGAGGAAGCTAATAGCACTGCGCAACATTGCCTCGCATCAACCTGATTTTTGGGGAACGGACAGGGAAATTATCTCAGATATAATTCCTGCATTTGATCCAGTGCCACATAAAACAAAATTAAATTTAATAAAAAACGCTAGTGATCTTAGCAAAGCAATCGCAGAGGCATATGCACAATCGATGATTGCCACAGTCGCTTCGCCCCCTTCCAGTGGCGAGGGCATTGAGAGCAGTGGTGTTGTTAATATTCCAAAAAATTAACAAATAGAAGCAGACTCTTCTGCCTTATCTAGCTTGAGCGCTAGCGATGCAGAAGAGTAACCACAGAGATCTGCCTCCACGAAAAAAACGCCTCATGATGATTGGCTGGCACTGTAAGCTTGCATTTCCAAGGGGACAAGCGACCGCTATTCAAATTCCTCTATACGTTGATAGTATGCAGAAAAATAAATAAAAAACCCCGCTCAAAGCGGGGTTTTTTTATTAAGCAGCTTTGGCGTGGCTTACTACATCATGCCACCCATACCTCCCATTCCACCCATACCGCCCATGCCACCCATATCACCGCCGGCTGCTGGTTCGTCTTTTTTAGGCGCTTCGGCAACCATGGCTTCGGTGGTGATCATCAAACCTGCAACCGAACCGGCATTTTGCAATGCGGTGCGGGCAACTTTGGTGGGGTCCAGGATTCCCATTTCGATCATATCGCCGAATTCACCGGTGGCAGCATTGAAGCCGAAATTGCCTTTGCCTTCAGCGACCTTGGCTAATACGACGGAAGATTCTTCACCTGCGTTGGCAACGATTTGACGCAATGGGGCTTCCATGGCGCGACGTAGGATGTTGATGCCCATGTCTTGATCGTGGTTGTCACCTTTCAAGCTTTTTAAGGCTTGCAAAGCGCGGATCAAGGCAACGCCACCGCCAGGGACCACACCTTCTTCAACGGCTGCACGGGTTGCATGCAAGGCATCTTCGACGCGGGCTTTTTTCTCTTTCATTTCGACTTCGGTAGCGGCACCAACTTTGATCACGGCAACGCCGCCAGCCAATTTGGCCAAGCGTTCTTGCAGTTTTTCCTTGTCGTAATCGGAAGAAGATTCTTCGATTTCGCGGCGGATTTGAGCAATGCGCGCTTGAATGTCTTTAGCGTCACCGCTGCCATCGATAATCGTGGTGTTTTCTTTGGTGACAATAACGCGTTTAGCGGTACCTAAGTCATTGACGCTAGCGCTTTCTAAACTCATGCCAACTTCTTCGGCAATCACTTGAGCGCGGGTCAATACAGCAATGTCTTGCAACATCGCTTTGCGACGATCACCAAAGCCTGGGGCTTTGACGGCTGCCACTTTAACGATACCGCGGATATTATTGACGACTAAGGTTGCCAAGGCTTCGCCTTCGACATCTTCAGCAATGATCAATAAAGGCTTGCCGGATTTAGCAACGGCTTCTAATACCGGCAACATTTCGCGGATATTAGAAATCTTCTTGTCGACCAACAAAATATAGGGATGCTCTAGTTCAGCACTCATATTTTGCTGATTATTAATAAAGTATGGCGATAGGTAGCCACGGTCGAATTGCATGCCTTCTACCACATCTAATTGGTTCTCAAAACCCGAACCATCTTCAACGGTGATAACGCCTTCTTTACCGACTTTTTGCATCGCTTCAGCAATGATGCTGCCGATATTGGTATCGGAGTTAGCAGAAATCGTGCCAACTTGCGCAATTGCTTTATGATCGGAGCAGGGTTTGGAGAGTTTCTTCAATTCTTCAACCGCAGTAGCGACGGCTTTATCAATGCCGCGTTTCAGATCCATCGGGTTCATGCCAGCAGCAACGGACTTCATGCCTTCGGTGACGATAGCTTGTGCTAACACGGTTGCGGTGGTGGTGCCATCGCCGGCGACATCAGAAGTTTGCGAAGCGACTTCTTTCACCATTTGCGCGCCCATGTTTTCGAATTTATTAGTTAATTCGATTTCTTTGGCAACCGAAACACCGTCTTTAGTGATGGTCGGTGCGCCAAAGGATTTTTCTAGAACAACGTTACGGCCTTTCGGGCCCAAAGTGACTTTTACTGCATCAGCTAGCACATTAACGCCACGCAAAATCAGATTGCGCGCATCGGTGCCAAAACGAACTTCTTTAGCTGCCATAATCTTTTTCTCCTAATAAATGATCGAGTTTATTCTTCAATAACGGCGAGAATGTCATGTTCACGCATAATGGTGACTTCTTTATCGCCCAACTTAAATTCCGTGCCAGCGTATTTGCTGAACAACACTTTGTCGCCTTTTTTAACGGTCAAAGGATGTGTCTTGCCGTCTTCCCATTTGCCTGGGCCGACTTCCAACACTTTACCTTTAGCGGGTTTTTCTTTAGCGGTGTCAGGAATCACAATACCGCCAGCGGTTTTATTCACATCTTCCATGCGTTCGATTACGACTCCATCGTAAAGGGGACGAATATTCATACTTACTTTTCTCCTCTAATGAACATGGTGTAATTTTGATCAGGGCCTGTTTACCATTACTTTTCCGTCGCGAAAAAAGCGCGGTTTGAGGCAAAATGGCATCAAATTTGAGGAAGCATAGTAGAACTATGTGACGAAAATTTGATGCCATTTTGACCAAACCCCGCTTTTTGCAGCAGGAAAAGCAATGGTAAACAGGCCCTAAATTAGCACTCCTGGTTTGAGAGTGCTAATCATAGCGATATGGGGTTAGCTGTCAAGAATTTCAAGAGAGAGGTGGATGCCATATGATTGTTACTTTTTATTATGAGTCAATGCGGGTGGAGAATTCGATTTTATTGTTGTGGTAATTGCTTAATAAATTTCCATGGGGCAAGCCCCGTGGTTTTAAGCACTGTATAAATTTCCCTTCTCCCCTTGTGGGAGAAGGTGACCGTAAGGGCGGATGAGGGGAAATAAAAATTGGCTTCTTATTTTTAAATAAAAAAGAAAATTAGTAGCAGATGCTATTTTATTTCCCCTCATCCGTCCCTTTGGGACACCTTCTCCCACAAGGGGAGAAGGCAAATCTTTTGAATTTAATCAATCAATAATGATTATTGGGGTTATGCAACGAATCCATCTGATACAAAAACATGGAAATTACTGTATCGCTTCAATGCGATTTATCAACCTGACTGTCATGATTGTTCACTCAGCGAAGGTATCAAAACTATTCAATTTCAAAATAATGTGGCAGAAAAATATCGGCAATATTATTCCAGCGGCACTAATTCACAAAGCATCGGCGATTCTTTTAACTGGGGCTACTATTGGTGCGCCATTAGTCAGCTGACGCGACTCGGCTATCAAAATTGTTTGCAAAAGATCTACAATTAAATTTATGAATAAAATAAAACCTTCTAAAAAATCTTTACTCTTTTATGGCCTGATTTTATTAGGGCTTTTAACTGATCTGTTTTTCCTTAGCTATTTTATTAACGAAACCGTTAAATTTAAGGAAGAAAGCCAGTCTCTAGTGCGCGCAATCGGCCGCGAACAAATTGCACGTGCAGAAAAAACAGTGCAAACCATATTTCAGCAGCCGATTTCCGCTGCCAATGAAGTCGCAGCGCTTGTTGAAAAAAACTCTAGTGACAATCCCGCCAACCTGATTGAAAGTGTCAGTAAACGCTATCCCGCCTTATTTGGCATTGGCCTGGCATATGCGCCTTATCAATTTCAAGCCCAAACTCGTATTTTTGCGCCTTATATCGTGCGTGATGATAATGGCACATACCGTTTTATTGATATTGCCAAAGTCTATGACTACACCCAAATCAGCAGCGATCCCGATACCAGCTGGTATCACTTACCCTTGGAAAAAGGCGCATTATGGTTAGAGCCCTATTTTGGCGCCGCCAGCAAGAAATTTTTGGCGGAATATGCATTGCCAATTTTTAAACCCGACAAAACACCACTCGGCGTTATCATTGCGAACTATTCCCTGGAAAATATGCAGGATTCGCTGAATAGTTTAGATATCGGCAACACCGGTTATGCCATTCTGATATCCAACAAAGGCAACATCCTGGCGCACCCCGATAGCAATGCGCAAAATCAAAATATTGTTGAATACCACAAAAATGCCAATCGTTTGATTCTGGCTGAGCAAAGTGAATTAGCATTGAAAAATAAGACTTTGGAAAACTTTATTACCGATACTTCCGGCCAAGAAAAATTGATTATCGTGCATGAAGTCGAGGGCACTTCCTGGTTAATTGGCTTAGTGCTGGATGTCGATGAATTAATGACCTATCGTGCGCATTATTATCAGGAATACGTGAATGGAATAATTTTTTCCAGCTCTACTCTGCTAATTTTATTATTGCTTGGCTGGTTAGTTTACCGACCAAAAATTACTACGCTTTATTTTACTTCTTTAATGATTTCACTGGTTTTACTGATAACCGCCAGCGCTTATATTTTTTATAACAGTCACACACTGGAAATCACAGAAACAAAAATATTTAATCAATCCAGCTTAAATAAATATTTACAAAGCACGATTATTTCCAAATATAAAGGCGAAAATTTCGTCAAAATCCCTACCGGCATTTATATCCAAAATATGAGTTTTGCCAATGATGGAAAAATTGATTTAAGTGGTTTCATCTGGCAAAAAATACCGGCATCGGTTAAATCTGACCAGATAGTGGAAGGTTTTGTTTTCCCACAGCAAACGCAACAAACGCATTATAAAAAGATTTATGAAAAATCACTGGGTCACTTCAATTTATTTGGTTGGCAATTCGAGACATCTTTAAATATTAACTACGACAATCGCCAATTTCCTTTTGGAAAAAATTTATTAGAAATTGAAATTGCGCCAGAAAAAATTGGCGAAAATATTATCTTGGTACCCGATCTAAGCGCTTATGAAAATATTAAACCCTCAGCGCTCCCCGGCGTTTATACCAATTTAAAATTAAAAAATTGGGTGATTGCTGCCAGTTATTTTTCATACAAGCCCTCAATCAGCGAAGTTGATTTCGGCATGAGTCATAAAAGCTATATTAGCAAACTGCCAGTTTTATCTTTTAATTTAGTGCTAAAAAATCGAATGGTTAGCCCTTTAATTACTTTCGTCATTCCTTTATTAATTATCGGGTTATTATGTTACTTAAGCTTAATTCAGGAAAAAGACCATAATAAAATCGTGACTTTGCGGACTTTGTCCTACAGTGCATCACTGCTGTTTATTTTAGCGATTTTACATATTGCATTGCGCAATAATATTTTAAGCTTTGAAATTACTTTTGCGGAATATTGCTATATTATGATGTACATCATGGTCACATTAGTAACCATTAATAATTTATTATTGGCAAAAAAAGCACCGATTAAATTTATTCATTATCGCGATAATTTGTTACCAAAAATTCTTTATTGGCCGTTGATTACGGGATTTATTTTATTGTTGGCAGTTTTATTGTTTTAATTACCCCTCATCCGCCCTGACGGGCACCTTCTCCCACAAGGGGAGAAGGGTCTCCTCGTAGCTCAATAGCTTTTCAAAATAAAGCTTATTTGATTGTATTGAAGTTTTTTTGTTGGCAGATGTAGTCGCCAGTTGGCCTTCTCCCCTTGTGGGAGAAGGTGCCCGTGAGGCGCGGATGAGGGGTAATATCAATAAAGCTTTTTAAAAAACCTATCCCTGACGCGCCGGTTTTTTATGCACTAAAGTCATGGCGTAATCGATGCCCATGCCATAAATCCCGCTATGCTGTTGCACAATTTTAATGACTTGATTGTAAGTATCCTTGCGTGCCCAATCGCGCTGATATTCGAGTAAGACTTGCTGCCAGGTCAGAGGAATAGCGCCTTTTTGCATCATGCGGGAAATTGCCATCTCATGAGCTTCTAGACTGGTGCCACCGGAAGCGTCGCTGACAAAATAGACTTCGTAGCCTTCAGCCAAGGCACAAATCACCGGCATGCAAAGGCAGACTTCGGTCCAAAGGGCGGCGAAAATTAATTTATCGCGTTTAAGGGCTTTGACCGCTTTGTGAAATTTTTCATCTTCCCAAGCATTCATGCTGAAACGTTCAATCGGTTCCTGATGCTCCAATGCTTCCAATAATTCTGGCCAGATAAAGCCGCTAAAAGATTCCGTTTCCACACTGCTAAGAATGGTGGGAACTGCAAAAACACGCGCTGTTTTGGCTAAAGCCGTCACATTATTTTTTAACAATTGCACATCATGACTACGCACACCAAAAGCCATCTGTGGCTGATGGTCGATAAAAATAATGGCGGAATTTTCTGGGGTCAGTAATAATTTATCGGGTTTGAACATGAATAACGCTCCTTGTTTGATCGTTTTGAGTATAGCAAAAGCGTAAAGTGATTCCCGCTGTAAAAGCGGCTTTAACTTGTATGAGCATGACCACTGAAGATGCGAGAATTTAACGAACAGATTGCAAGCAGATTTTATTGCTAAATTGTACGAGATTAAGTTCAGACCCAAGCCGTAGCGTTTTTTCAGCCTAACCGCTGAAAACCTTACTTATGCTCATCATGCCAAAATTCGCCTTCAATCACTTTGTGATCGCTTTGTGGCGGTAAATGGATCCAACCTTTTTTAATGGCGTAATTCAAGAGACGCCGGCGCACACCGCTGAAAAGCAAAAATAAAGCCGGAATATCTTTAATAAAACCCGGCAGCAATAAAATAAAGCCGGCCAGCATTAACATGGCGTTATCCATCACTTGTGGCGCCAAAGCTTCACCGCGCTGCATGCGTAATTGCAGTTGATACAGCTGGATTAAGCCTTGATAGCGCAAAATCACGGCGCCCAATGCGATAAATGCAATCACGAGTAAAAGTGTCGGCAAAACACCAATCCACTTTCCAATGATAATAAGGCCGGCAATTTCCACTAAAGGCCAACTAAAAAAAATCACTTTCAAAATTCGCGTATGTTTCATGCAATCTGCTCTTTGCGTTACTCAAGGTTAAAGGTTAAATTATAACGATTGACTTCATAGGATTCACTGAATTATGAGTGATGATCGTAAAAAAATGCCAGATGATGAATTTCATTTTTCAGATGAAAACCATTCGCCTGCTGGTTACCAAAATAAACCTTACGCCCCTCCCGAAGAGTCAACAGGCAAACTCCCTCTATGGAAAAAGATTTTTACCCGCCGCGTATTAATTATTTTAGGTTTAATTGTTGCGGTAATGATAATTTATTTTTTTACCAAACCACCGATTGAATCGGATAATGGCGCTAGTCGCAGCAGTGATAATATTAGCAGTAACCCCGCTTCAATCGCGACACAAAATGTTGAAGATGCCAGCGCTTTTGAGCGCCAGATCATGCAAACGGAAGTTTTGCTCAAGCAACAAACTGATGAGCTCGGGCAAAAAAACAGCGAGGAGGATGATAAAATCGCTCAGCTTCAAAGAAGCCTTTTAAGCATTAACCGTAATCTGGCTGATATTCAGCAAAACTTGTCTACACTGACCAGCACCGTACAAAACCTACAGCAGCAAGTCTCTGCTTCGCAAAACCAGCGTCCAATTAACACCAAGCCCAGCGTCGCGCGAAAAAAACCTGTTAACACAGTTAGTTACACGTTAAAAGCTATTGTTCCAGGCAGGGCCTGGATCCTTGGCAGCAACGGTCGCACCTTTACTGTCAGAGTTGGCGATCCCTTGAGCGGCTATGGCATTATCAATGCGATAGACAGCAATCAAGGCATCGTTGGCACCAGTTCAGGCAAATTAATCCAGTATGGGCCGAATGACAGCTGAATCTGTTTAATGCTGATTTAAGCTTGCATAGATAAAATCAACGCGCTTTAGGAAGGCCTGTTTGCAAGTTTTTTGTCACAAAAAAACCATTGTAAACCAGCCCTAGTCAAACTTTAAAACTAAAAACCGCATGCGCCATAAAGAACTACAACTCATCGCATTCGTCTGCTTACTGGTCTTGCCCTGGTCAGCTTGGGCAGCTGCCTATAATTATGAGGAATGGCTATATAATTTAGCTAGCCATATGCCGCAAATGATTAGGCTGGTTGTTGCAGTGAGTTATTTAAGTGGCGTTCTTTTCATTGCTATGGGCGTATTAAAATTACGCGCTTATGGTCAGCAAACCGTCATGATGTCGACCCATGCTGACGCGCGCGGCCCGCTCATTTATATCATTGTGGGAACTATTCTGGTTTGGTTCCCGCATATGGTTGAAACGGGAATTTATACGCTTTGGGGCTATGGTCTCGATGAGGCCAACAGTCTGCATTACGTGGAAACCATTGGCAATGCGGAATTCCAACGCGTGATTGAGCCCGTGATTGCGATTGTGCGTGTCGTTGGCTATATTGCTTTTCTCAGAGGTTGGTTCATGATTGCAAAGATGGGGCAACAAGGAGGCAGTCAACCTGGCACAATGAGTAAAGCCATTCTGCACATTATTGGTGGGATTTTAGCAATTCATATTCAGGGAACCTGGCAAGTATTGGATAATACTGTAAAATTTGTTTTTATTCCGAGTCGTTAAACTATTTATCTGGGGGTCAACTTGTTATGAAGCGTTATATTAAAGGTTCATTGTATTTTTTATTAGCTTTTGTCTGTCTATTTGCAGGCACAGTATTTGCCAGTGGCACTGGCTCAACCGCAGGTCTAGGCGGTATTGCCGAGCAAGTCACTAAATCATTTTTTTCGATTGGTAAATTGATGATTGCCGTTTCCTATATTGCGGGCATCGGTTTTGCCATCGGTGGGATTTTTAAATTTAAGCAGCATAAAGACAATCCAACGCAAATTCCTTTGGGCACTCCCCTGGCATTGCTTGTGATTGGTATTGCGCTAGTATTCTTGCCTTCTTTCTTCGGCCCTGCCGGCGAAACTTTGTTTGGCGGTGGTGCTAACACACAAACTCCAGGTGGATTCGAAGGTGGTGGCGCTGAAAAATTGCCAGGCGCTAAAACCTAATAAAGATGATTTATTCATGGCTGATCTGTTGCCACTCAGTCTACAAAGTACCCCTGGAAGTTGGCGTCTGTTTGTTATCCGCAGACAAGACAAAAACTTTCAGGGGTTTATGCAGCGCATCTGGGAACGCGATGAATTTACTTGTAAATTTTGTGGCTTTCAGGCGCAGAAATTTCAAGAAGTCATTAATCTCGATAGCAATTATCTCAACAATAAACTTCCCAACATGGTCACTGCATGCTGCTTTTGCACCCAGTGTCATTTTTTAGAAGCGGTCGGAAAAAGTGAGTATGGCGGCGGCACATTAATTTATTTGCCGGAATTACAACAACATGAATTAAATGCTTTATGTCATGTTCTGTTTTGCGCCATTGCCAATGCTTCCGATTATCGCGAAGACGCACAAAGTATATACCGTGATTTAAAAATGCGTAATCGCATGATAGAAGATAAAATTGGCGCTGGCATGAGTGATCCTGCTACTTTTGGCCAATTATTGTTAGATATGGATACGGTAAAACGTGAGAAAATGCGTCAGCAAATAGCGCCTTATGTCCGTTTATTGCCTTCGCGCTCGCGTTTTAAAATGCAAATTGATACTTGGGCGAGCGAAGCCCTAGCTGAATTGAGTAAAGAAGAAACCACCACCAATGAATAAATTCATTTCCTCTATTTTAGACAGCATTGATATTTTTCTTGCCTGGCTGTCGACTTCATTAAAACAAACCACAGCAAGTTACTGTGATTTACAAACTGCAGATAGTCCCACCACTTTAGTCGCCCACGACGGCTCTCTGGTTTCGGTTTTACGCGTACGCGGCGTGCGCGCTTTAGTCGGTGAAGAAGAATTTGATCGCATTCAGCTTGGTATGCAACAAACCATGCAAACCGCCATGTCTCGCCCGGGCCATACGATCCAAGTGCATTTTAATTACAACAAAGATGACATCAAATCCGATATTGCCAATATTTTAAAAGGCGCCATCGAAACCGCGCGAATTATTCCATTGGATTTAGACGATTTATTTCAAGAGCGCATTGACTACTTATCAAAATATTGTGCGCAGGAAAGCGTACATTTAGTGCTTTGGACCCGCCCTTCATTGCTTAATAGAGAGCAAGCGAACCGTGCCGTCAAAGATAAAATGAAAATGATCAAGGACCAAAAAATCCCGCCATTTCGTCATACACAAAATTTAATTGCAGCAATTCCCGATTTGCGCGATGCGCATGATTCATTTGTGCGCGGCATGCAAAATGATATGAATGCATTAAATATCGTGACCAACTTATTAGAAGTGCACGATGCCATCGCTGCGATGCGTATGACGATGGATCCCGATTTTACTTCAAGCGAATGGCGGCCATTTTTGCCTGGCGACAAAATTACGATAAAAGACAGCAAACAAATTCAAGGCGATATTTCCGATATTATGTGGCCAAATTTAGCGCGGCAAATTTTGCCGCGTGATGCAGAAAATATTAATTTACGCACCGCAAGAATCGGCGACCGCGTTTATTCCAGCGTTTTTATCGATTTATTTCCGCGTGAAGTGCAGCAATTTATGAATTTATTTAAACGCACTGTCGCGACACAAATTCCCTGGCGGATTTCTTTTTTAATTGAAGGCGGCGGCTTAAGTTCATTGCGCATGAAATCGGCGATTTCTGCGGTACTGGCGTTTAGTTCTTCGCAAAACCGTTTATTAAATGATTCGATTAATTTACTAAATTATCTTAATTTAAACACCGATGATGCGATGGTGAAATTACGCGTTGCTGCGGCCACCTGGGCGCCGGAAAATGATATTCGTTTATTGCGCAGCCGCACCGCGCAATTAGCCAAAGCGATTGAAAGCTGGGGATCTTGTGATGTTTCGGAAAATTGCGGCGATGCATTTGCCGGTGTTATTTCCAGCGCTTTAGGCATTTCCGGCGACAGCGTTGCCACACCTTCAGTTGCACCGATGTCAGATGTTTTATATATGCTGCCCTTATTCCGCCCTTCTTCGCCCTGGATGCATGGTGCATTATTATTTCGCTCGCCGGATGGCAAACCCTGGCCTTATCAGCCGGGCTCAAGCGCGCAAACCACCTGGATTGATATTATTTATGCCCGTCCTGGTTCAGGTAAATCGGTTTTATCGAATGCGATTAATTTAGCGCTTTGTTTAAATGCTGGCATGTTACGTTTGCCGCGCATTTCCGTGATTGATATTGGGCCTTCTAGCAGTGGATTAATTTCATTAATTAAAGAAGCGTTGCCCAAAGATAAAAAACATTTGGCGGCTTATTTTCGCTTACGCATGACACCGGATTATGCGATTAATCCGTTTGACACACAGTTAGGTTGTCGCTTCCCCACGCCACAGGAAAGAAATTTCCTGGTGAATTTTATGACACTGCTGGCCACACCGGTTGGTTCTAGCAAAGCCTACGATGGTATTTCTGATATGGTGGGTTTAATCGTTGACGAGATGTATAAAATCCTGGCAGACAATGCGAACCCGCATGTTTATACGCAAGGTCTGGAAGAAATCATCGATGGTATTCTAGAAGAAATTGGTTTTATCAGTGACACACATACTACCTGGTGGGAAGTCACAGATGCGTTATTTACCGCAGGATTTATTCATGAAGCAATGCTGGCGCAACGTCATGCGATGCCGATTTTGGCCGATGCCGCTTCAATTTGTCGCAGTCAAATTGTGCAAGATCTTTACGGCAATATTAAAGCGCCAACTGGCGAATCTTTAATTGATGCATTCAATCGCATGATTTCAAGCGCGATTCGTGAATTTCCGATTATTTCTGGCACCACAAAATTTGATATTGGTGATGCGCGTGTCGTGTCACTCGATTTAGACGAAGTCGCCAAAAGCGGCGGCGATGCCGCAACACGACAAACTGCTGTTATGTATATGCTGGCGCGTTATGTGCTGGCACGGCATTATTTTTTCAACGAAGAAAATATCGGCGATATTCCACAAAATTATCGCCCCTATCATGAAGCACGCATTAATGAAATTCGTGAAGATCACAAACGTATCGTATTTGATGAATTCCATCGCACTGCCAGTGTACAAGCGATTCGCAATCAAGTGATTCAAGACATGCGCGAAGGCAGAAAATGGAAAGTGGAAATCGCTTTAATCTCACAATCGCTTGATGATTTTGATCCCGTTATGATTGAATTCGCCACTTCTATTTTTATTATGGACGCCGGCCCCGAGCAAACCATTCAAAAAACCACCAAAGTTTTTGGTTTATCTGAAACCGCCCAAAATGCCTTACGCATCCACGTCCACGGCCCACGCGCCGGCGGCGCCACTTTCCTCGCCCAATTCGCCACCAAAGACGGCATGAATACGCAATTATTAACTTTAACGCTCGGCCCGATCGAACTCTGGGCATTTTCCACCACCGCCGAAGATGCCTATATCCGCAATCGCCTCTACCGTAAATTAAATCCCGCCGAAGCCCGCCGTTTATTAGCCACCCTCTTTCCCGACGGCAGCGCAACAAAAATCGTCGAAGATCGTCTGTTATTAGCCCGCGAACGACAAGGCATGATCAATGAAGAAATCAAACAAGGTGTGATTGATCAATTAATCGATGATATTCTAAAAGCCTATGCAGAAAATCCGAGTGTGAAGCGGTTGGCGAATTAGCAAAACAAAATAACAAAAAACTTTAAATTAATTTTAGAGTTTATAAATATGAAGCATAGTAAAAAATTTACCAATAGAAACGTTGGTAATTTGTATGGAAAAAATTTTGAGGAAAAGCATTTTGACTGTAATTCAAATTTTGTAAAAATTCCGGAATCTAAAAACATTGAAGATATTATTATATCGCAAACAGCTGGCAACCTGTATTGGAAAAGTCGGGACGGAAAATACCTTGGTTGTAATGAAATTTTTTCAAAAATGATTGGCCTAGCCTCCCCTCAAGATATTATTGGTAAAACAGATAAAGAATTATTTTTAAGTAACTTAGGTGCAAAAAAATTACAAGCGATTATAGATTTAGATCAGACCATCATTCAGCATGGAGAAGAAAAAACCATCGAAGAAATTGGCTTAGATAAAAATGGTAATATTGCTTATTACATTACTCGTAAAATACCTTTAAAAGACGAAAATGGAAATGTCATTGGTCTAATCGGTACTTCCATTGATATCACTGACCGCAAATTAGCAGAAGAACGAGAAAAAACTGCTTTAACTAAAGCGGCACAAGCTGAAGTAGAATTACGTGAGGCTGTTATGGTATTAGCAGGAAGTATTGCCCATGATTTGCGCACCCCTCTTGCCATACTAGCCATTAATACAGAAATATTAGAACAATATTGGCCAATTTGGATTGAACTTTATCAATTAGCAACTGCGGCTGGTATTAATTTAACCAGTCTCGAAAAAAGATTACCGTCCCCTGAATTATTGTCTAAATTAAATAACTGTATAATACAGATGCGTCATACAACGCAGGAAATGCGAGAATTTATAACCAGCACACTTAATACACTTAGCAAAACATTAGCCAAAAAACTAACACCAGAAGATTTAAGCCGCTGCCATATGTGGCATTGTTTGTTTAATGCTTTAGAGCGTTATCCTTTTGCAAAAGATGAGAAAAAATACATTCATTGGAATCAAGGCTATGATTTCGAATTTATGGGACATGAAGTATTAATGATTCGCGTATTATTTAATCTGGTCAATAATGCGCTTGAACAAATTCGATTTAAAAAACAAGGAGAAATTTTTATTAGCGCAGAAGCTGACAGCTCTACCAATATATTGCGAATTAAAGATACAGCAGGTGGCGTTCCTCCTGAAATGCTCACAACATTATTTCAAGGGTATCAGAGCAATAAAGAACACGGTACGGGAGTTGGACTGGCTTTTTGTCGCTTAACCATGCAAAGTTTTGGCGGCGATATTGAAGCACATTCAATATATGGTAGTTTTATGGAGTTTATTTTGCGTTTTCCTAAAATAATCAAGACAGACAAAAGAGGGAGGCGCAGAGGGAAATAATTAACTGTGCAGCCAACAACTTAATTAAGACCTGTTTACAATTGCTTTTCCTGCTGCAAAAAGTGGAGTTTGGTCAAAATTGCATCAAATTTTCGTTACATAGAATAACCTTGCCACCTCAAATTCTTCTTGAATAACCAATGAAATTTTTAAACCTGAAAGTCATTAACAAATGTCTCTCAAACAACCACTAAGTACCCAACTTATAGTAAATTCTGGTAGTATTTTTTACCAAATCAATGTATATTAAATAATCCAATTATAGCCATATTGAATATTATAAAACTCATTGAAAAGAATTAACATGCCAAGAAAAACCACCCCATTATCCCCAACGCTCGAAGATATTCTGAAAACGCTGGGAGAGAATATTAAGCTAGCACGCCTACGCCGGAAGATCACAACCACCCTACTTGCTGAGCGCGCCGGTATGGGGCGCGTTACCTTGCGCAAGATAGAAAACGGTGATGGTAGATCCACCTTAGGCGCCTATGCTCAAGTTTTGTTCTGTTTAGGCCTTGAGAAAGATTTGTTATTGATTGGCAAAGAAGATCCGTTGGGAAGACGCTTACAAGACGCTGCTTTGACTCATACAAAAAAGCGCGTGGCGAAGCGGAAACAACCATGAAACGGGAAACACAAAAGGCCATCGAAGTTTGCGCTCACTGGCAAGGCATGGTAGCGCCTATGGTGATGGTGGTGACACTGGCGTCAGCCATAGAACACAGTACGGGAGTTGGGCTGGCTTTTTGTCGCTTAACTATGAGAGGAAAACCAAATATTTTTTTCGCTCTTAATTTTTTTGTGTCTTAGCTAAAACATATACTGCATTAGGGTCTTTATGAGCAGTGCCTATCTTTTTTATCAATCCAAGCGATTGCATAGATTGCAATCGCGTTCTTGCTGTTCTGGTGGTGACATTCCAGAAAATAGCAATATCTTTAGTTTTTAACTGCTTTTTTTTCTGCAATAGAAAAATTAATTGTTCTTGCCAGCCTTCAACAAGAGCGCTCATATTTTTCTCGGTTACTGGAAATAAAGTAACACGAAAATAATTATTTATTTCTTCAAACAAAGGTGTTTTTGCGCCCAATTCTTTATAGCTACCCACTATTCTTTGCATACCTGAGCCTAGTTGTTCGATTAGTTTAAGCTTTCTAAAAACTCGCCCAATAATTCTATTGCGTAGTCGTGATATACCTGACAAGGCAGCTTCAATGGTTTGGCCAAAGGGTAGAGCACCAGGATTCGTAACTTCTATACGATCAGAAAAAATAGCAATCTGTATATTAGCGCCTTTTATCGAATAATCAGCGTGTAAAATAGCATTAAGTATCGTTTCCCGTATTGCAACAGCAGGATACTGGTAAATATCTTTTCGTTCTAATTTACCGATTTCTGCCCCAATATTAGAATGGCGATTAATAAACGCTACTATTTCATCAATGGCAATTAATAGCTCATTTTCAATGTCTTTTTGATCGATAATGTAACTTTTATCAGTGCCTTTGAAACAGGCGCAGCGAATAATCGTATCAGGAAAATATTTATTTCTTTGCTTACTAAAAAGTAACATGGCTCCATTGCTTGGATAAGTTTTATTTAAATGAATTACTGTTATGCATAAACCATTGTAGATTGCAGAGCTAATTTTTTGATTTTGTGCTTTAAATTTCGATTCTATTAATTCTTTATTAAGTTCACTTATATTTGCACCTATACAGGGTAGTTCATCAAATGATATGTTTTTGGTTAATCGTTTTAATGATTCTAATGTTTCAATATCTGCCAGGCGATTGGTTGAACCTAAGCGAATATAAGTGCCTTTATCTAAACCTAAATTTTTGATGTAGTAAGGTCCGACAAAATGAGGGACTTTGATAATTAATAGTTCTCGATTACGGAACGTTGTTATTTCAATATCAGGGATCAGCAGAGGTTCGATAGAATCAGCAATAATATTTGCTAACCTTTCCTCTTCATTCAGAATATCTTTTACTCCAATTATCTCTTTGTTTTTATCTCTAACGCCTATAACGATAGTGCCGCCTGCTGTGTTGGTAAATGCGATAATTGTTTTAATTAGATTAAGCGGGGCTTTAATATACTCTTTGAATTCAAGGGTTTTGCTTTCGTTTTCTATTAATAATTTTTCTAACATAAGGTGGTGATCGAGTGGGTTGAGTATTTATCTAGCTAGGAAATTAGCACGGAAGAAATGGGAAATCAAGCGCTTCCTAGTCGTTAATTTAATCCATGGTAGATCCACCTTAGGCGCCTATGCTCAAGTTTTGTTCTGTTTAGGTCTGGAGAAAGATTTGTTATTGATTGGCAAGGAAGATCCGTTGGGAAGACGCTTACAAGACGCTGCCCTGACTCATACAAAAAAGCGCGTGGCGAAGCGGAAACAACCATGAAACGGGAAACACAAAAAGCCATCGAAGTCTGCGCTCACTGGCAAGGCATGGTAGCGCCTATGGTGATGGCGGTGATACCGGAGTTAGTTATTTTGATCTAGCGGATTTCTTGATAAAAAATGGCGCCCAGGTGAATAAAGATTTAGAACAACTGTGGCGGCGCATTCTTTTTTACATCTGTGTATCTAATACTGATGACCACTTGCGTAATCACGGATTTTTATTGCAAGAACGCGGTTGGGTTCTAGCGCCTGCTTACGATATGAATCCGGTTGCAACGGGTAATGGATTATCGCTTAACATTTCCAGAGACGATAATAGCCAAAACCTTGAGTTAGTTAAAAGCGTTGCTCCGGTATTTCGCATTGATGGAAAACAAGCCGAAAAAATAATCGATGAAGTTATTGGCACCGTACGCAGCTGGCCAGATCTAGCAAAACAACTCAGATTATCCGCCCGTGAAATTAGTTTCATGAAAAATGCTTTTCGTTTGACGGGTGATAAATAAACCTAATCATCAATAAAAGTCGATGGATCAACCTGAAATTTTTTAGCCAATGATTTAATTTGTCTTAAATTAAGCGCGCGTTTGCCATTTAAGATTTCAGAGACAACGCCTTGACTACCAATCATCGATAAATCAGCTTGAGTTAATTGATGCGCCTGCATTAAAAATTTTAATGCATCAACCCCTTTACTTTTTATAGCAGAAGCAGACATTTCTTCATAACTGCTAATTAAATGACTAATGATATCAACTAAACTCATTAAATTATGACGTTCATCCTCGCCAACGATATCCAATAATTCGTCAAGCAAGCTGACTAGCTCATCATGTTCTTTTCGATTACGTGGCTGCTTCACAAGCGGCGAAATATAATTCCAATGTTTAATGGCTTCACTGAGCTCTTGTCTCATAAGTAATGTCTCGCTTCCAAGTGTTTTTATCGTACTCTTTATGTGTCAGTATGTAACGAATATAAATTTTTTGTCTTTGGAAATGAAGATTAGCAATTAATCTTAATTTATTACCGCCAATATCAAATACATAAAAATTTTTAACTTTATCTACGCTAATAAAGCTTTTTTTCAATTCCGAAAAATTATTGAATTGATTTTTTTTAATTATGCGATACCAACCATCTAGCGCTTGAGAAGCTTCAGGATACTTCTTTTTTGCCTCCCAAATGCGTCTTTGAGTGATGATATGCATAAATTATAGTTATGAAGAAACCAGAAATGTGAATATAGTATATCTCAATTTGAGATTTTTCAAGCCGAATGATTATTGAACAAAACTACTCCGTCCTCCCGCCAAGGAAGGCGGGATCCAGCTGACCAAGGACAGATGAGTAGCAACTTACTTGATCAGCTGAATGTATATACATGCCGCAAACTGAAATACCTTAACTTTAAAATCCAACACTAGGATGTTTCGCTAAACAGCACAACAACAATTGCAAATGATAACCATTATCATTTATGATTAAACCATGACCAACATCGAACAACTAAAAGTCGGCGATAAAGCGCGTATAAGCGGCTTTGAAGGCGATAAGGCCTATCGGCAGAAGCTGTTGGCCATGGGGCTTTTGCCAGGCACTGAATTTGTGTTATCCCGCCGTGCGCCGCTAGGCGATCCGATTGAAATCGAAGTTCGCGGCTACAGTCTCAGCTTGCGGCAACATGAGGCAAAAGCATTAAAAATAGAAAAATTATAGAGCTTAGTTGACAAGCGTCGAGAGCTTCCCTGCTGCTCTAGGCTTTGTTAAATAAACCGGTTTTGTAGGGGCAATCCCCCCGTGGTTGCCCATAGCATCGGTAGCACCGAGTCTAGGGCAGGCACAGGGGCCTGCCCCTACTGCCCCTACGTTTTATTTTTGAAAGACAAGACAAAAAAAAATACCTATATACAAACAGGACTAATTTAACAACATGCAACGTATTACGGTCGGTTTAATTGGCAATCCTAATTGCGGCAAAAGCACCTTATTCAACGCCCTAACCGGCGCGAATGAGCGTACCGGCAATTGGGCTGGCGTTACCGTGGAGCGTGCTTGCCGGCGGTTTGAGCATCAAGGGGTTTCGATTGAGCTGGTTGATCTTCCGGGGATTTATAGCCTGGAAGCCCAGGCCGGTTCGGTGGATGAAAAAGTCGCCTTGGAAGCGATTAATAGCGGCAATTTTGATGTCATTTTGAACTTAGTTGATGCGACCAATCTCGAGCGTCACCTTTATCTCACCAGCCAATTAGCCGAATTATCGATTAAATTAGTGGTGGCATTAAATTTTAGCGACGCTCTGGCTGCATCTGGCATTCAAATCGATGAAAACAAATTAGCCGAAAGTTTAAAAGCCCCCGTAGTCAGTATTTCTGCCTATCACAAAAAAGGCCTAAAAACATTATTAGACAATTTAATTAATGCCAACGAACAAACAACCACCCCCGCATTCATCCATTACCCCGAAGCGCTCGAAAGAGCGCTTTCAGACATTCAATTAGAAAATCCCAAAACCAATCGTTTTTGCGCTTTATTGAAACTAGAGCAATTAAATAAAATTACTTTGCAGGATGATTTTGATATTGTCGTGGCGGATCAGCGTTATGGCCAGTTGCATCAAATTGTCACGCATTGTAGCCAGAAAATTGCGCAAACGCGCAAAAATATTACGCAATTAATTGACCGCGTGGTATTGCATCGCATCTGGGGCGTGCCAATTTTTTTAGGCATCATGTATTTGATGTTTGTTTTTGCCATCAATATCGGTGGTGTTTTTCAGCCGTTTTTTGATATTAGTACTGATACCGTGTTTGTCCGCGGTTTAGCTGAAGGATTGACTGCTTTGTCTGTTCCTTCGTGGCTAGTGGCATTAATTGCTTCCGGTATTGGCAAAGGCATCAATACCACCATTACTTTTGCGCCAATTATCGGCGCCCTATTTATTTTCCTCGCATTTTTAGAAAGCTCAGGCTACATGGCGCGCGCTGCTTTTGTGATGGATCGTTTTATGCGCGCGATCGGTTTACCAGGAAAAGCGTTTGTGCCGATGATTGTCGGTTTTGGCTGCAATGTACCGGCTGTCATGGCAGCACGCACATTAGAAAATAAACGCGACCGGATTTTAACGATTTTAATGAGCCCTTTTATGTCTTGCGGCGCACGCCTGGCGATTTATTCGGTATTTGTCGCGGCATTTTTTCCACGCGGTGGGCAAAATGTGATTTTTGTTTTGTATTTAATTGGTATTTTAATGGCGATTTTAACTGGATTAATTTTGCGTAAATCAATGCTTGCTGGCGATCCGGCACCACTCATTATGGAAATGCCAGCTTATCGTATTCCGACGTTTAAAAAAGTTTATCGTCAGGCTTGGTATCGTTTAAAGAAATTTTTATTTAAAGCCGGAAAATTTATTATTCCGATTTGTATGCTGATTGGCACGTTAAATACTTTAAATATTGATGGTTCTCTCAATGAAAATGAAGCAAATTCGCAATCAGTGTTATCTTATATCGGACAAAAAGTCACGCCGATTTTCTCGCCACTCGGCATTGAACAAAATAATTGGCCTGCAACTGTGGGTTTGATTTCTGGCGTATTAGCAAAAGAAGTCGTCGTCGGCACGTTAAATACGTTATATACCCAGACCGGACACTTAACCGCTGAGCAAACAGAAAAATTTTCATTATTGGCAGGATTAAAAGCCGCTCTGGTTTCAATTCCGCAAGGAATTGCCGGATTAAAAGATAGTTTTTCCAATCCCATCATGGCAAGCGCACCCGATCATGACGTTAATCAAAGTGTATTAGGCATCATGTATAAAAGTTTTGATGGGCAAATCGGCGCGTTTGCTTATTTATTATTTGTTTTGCTGTATTTTCCCTGTGTTTCAACGACTGCGGTGATGCTAAGAGAATTAAGCAAAGCCTGGACAATATTTTCAGTATTTTGGGCAACGGGTGTGGCTTATAGTGTCTCCGTCATTTTTTATCAAGCTGCCACGTTCCATCGCCATATGCTGAGTTCAACCATTTGGATCTGTAGTTTATTATTTATTATGGCAGTCGTATTTTTTATTATGCGACAATTACAATATAAAAAATCTCAGTTGGAGTTAGCCAGTGATACTATCTGAATTAAAAAACAGTTTAGAAAAAGAACGTATACTAAGTTTATTCGATATTACTCAACGTTTTAATGTCGATGCTGATTTAGCGCGTTTAATGTTATCGCGTTTAATTCAAAAGGGCTGCGTCATAAAATGCCAGAAAAAACCAGCTTGTGGCACTAAATGCCAACAATGCAGTGAATTGGTGACTGAGCTGTATCAATGGAATCAGTAGGGTCTGTTTAGGGTCTGTTTACAATTGCCTTTCCTACTGCAAAAAGCAAGGATTGGCCAAAATCGCATCAAATTTTCGTAACATAGAATGACTATGCTGCCTCAAATTTGATGCGATTTTGACTCAACCCTTACTTTTTTCGTGACGGAAAGGCAATTGTAAACAGACCCTAAATAATTTTCGTGTTTCAATAATTGCTGTTTAATGTCCAACCATTTCCCCTCACGCGCTCCGGAATAACCACCCAAGCCATTTTGCGCCACAATCCGATGACAAGGAAAAATAATCGGTAAAGGATTACTACGACAAGCGCCACCAATCGCGCGTGGCGCAGTTTTTAAACGCTTGGCTAATTCGCCATAAGTCAGGGCATTCCCCGCAGGAATTTTTCGCATTTCATTTAATACTTTTTTTTGAAACGGTGTAACGTTTAATTGATATAAAGTTCGAAATTGATGCTTCGGGTTTTCAAAATAATCATCAAGATCTTTTTTAACTTGCTCGACTAATTTTTGATCGGCTTTTTCAAAATTGGTATTTTTTTTACCAAACTCAAGCTGAATTAAATATTTTTCTTCGAAAAATAAAGTGATTTCACCTAATAGTTTTACTTTGATCGTAGCGGCTTGCATAAATTAATCCTTCTTCCCTTTACAAGGTATTTGTATAATTGAATGAGATGTAATCATATACTTCAGTAAATTTGAAATCGCATTTTTTTACGTTTGAAAATGGTTAAATCACCCCTCATCCGCCCCGTTGGGGCACCTTCTCCCACAAGGGGAGAAGGCCAACTTCGGTGACATCTGCCAATAAA
>CAYTUN010000005.1:0-52235 GCA_964441315.1 uncultured Gammaproteobacteria bacterium
AAAGTTGTCCTTCTCCCCTTGTGGGAGAAGGTGCCCCAAAGGGGCGGATGAGGGGTGATACAAAATAAAAATTCAATCTTATTTTTTTACCATTTTAATATGCTCAATCCCATCTTCTAAATAAATTTCACCAACACATTTAAAACTAAACGATTCATAAAATTTTTTTAAATAATATTGCGCTGAAATAATAATGGGCTCTTGATTATTGATTTCTGCCAAATAAACAAAAAGCTGGCACATTAATTCCTTACCTAATTTCTGCTGGCGTAAATTTTTTTTAGTTAGCACTCTGCCAAAGCTAATACCATCGACATAGCGTAATCCTTTCGGCAATAACCGCAAATAAGCAACTAATTGATTTTCTTTCATGCCTAATAAATGCATCGCCTGCAAATCTAAATAATCACAATCTTGATAAACACAATTTTGCTCAACGATAAAAACTTTTTGCCGCAGCGCTAATATGTCATAAAGTTGAATAACCGATAAATCTTTAAAAGCGAGCCAATGCCAGGTGAGCGTCATAATTACTCCAGAAATAAAAAAGGAAGCTAATAGCTTCCTTTTTTGAATTGCCTAAAAAAATGATTATGAGGTTTCACCTGTAGCAGCATCGCTTGCGTTTTTATCTTTCGTGCCAACTGCTTCAGCTTTACGCTTGTCCATCTGTTGCTGATAAAGCGCATCAAAATTAATCGGCGCTAAATACAGCGGAGGAAAACCGCCACGTTCAACTAAACTGCTGATAGCTTCACGCGCATAAGGGAACATCACAGCAGGGCAATAGCTGCCTAATAAATGATGCACTTGTTCTTCGCTGAAATTTTTTATAGTAAAAATTCCGGCTTGATTGACTTCGGCTAAAAAAGCAGTTTTATCGCCATTGACAACGGTGGCAGTCACAGTTAACACCACATTATGCGTATTATCATCCAGTTTGTTGCTATTAACATTCAAATCCAGAGTCAGTTTAGGCTGCCAATCCGCGCGGAAAATTGCGGGAGAGGAGGGGTTTTCAAAAGAAATATCTTTAACATATAACTTTTGAATAATAAATTCTTGCGTTTGTCCCGTTGCTTCCTGTTTGGGATTCGATTGTCCATTTTTTGCACTAGCCATTTATTTCTCCTCGGGGTAGGGTTGTTCCAAAAGCTCTTCTAGTTTACCTTCACGTTCCAATTTCGCAATATCATCAAAACCACCAACCGCTTGATGATTAATAAAAATTTGTGGGACGGTGCGTCTGCCACTGCGTTCAATCATTTCTTGCAAGCGGGTTGGCTCGGAATCAATGCGAATTTCTTCGTATTTAACGCCTTTACGTTCAAGCAAAGCTTTTGCATTGACGCAATAGGGGCAGTTCGCCGATGTATAAATCACTACTTTTGCCATAATTTTTACCTATTTAACTACGGGCAGCCCCGCGTTTTTCCAACCTTGAATGCCACCAGCCAAACTATAAACCGGGCCCACACCTTGTTTTTTCAACTGGTTTGCACAAGCCACACTAGAAATACCTTGGGCACAGACAACAATGACCGGCTTTCCTTGATATTTATTGAGCTTTTTCGTGTCTTTATCAAGTTCCGCTTTAGCAATATTGACTGAATCAGCGATATGGCCTTGTGCATAAGCATTGGCATCACGAATATCAACTATTATAGCATTCTCCCGATTGACCAGCTGAGTCGCTTCCTGAATGGAAACTTTCTTTACGCCAGTCATTTTGCTGCGCATTTCTTCGATAATAATCAGCAAAAAGAGCACAATTGCCAGCGAGGACAAGATCCAGTGTTCAATAAAAAAATGTAACCAATTTGGCATCATCACAACCCAAGTAAAAAAGGACTTTCAATCATAGTGGGATTGGCATAGAGGAACAAGCGACAATTATCAATTTCAGCTTCAGCTTCAGCGGTTCCCGCTGAAAACAGGTTGATAAGTTTTCAAGCGTGCTCAAATGATCTGACGACCGTCAATTTAAATAGCCCAACAAAACATTACCAGCGCCATCGCCCGCAGATAAATGTTTTCCATTTAACGAGACTTTTCCTTTAAGCAATTGCAGCCATGCTTTGCGATTAGATTTTAATGAATAATCAATAGTATGGTTTTCGCTCAGATATAATTATTCAACAACTGATAGATATTTCGTATTGATAGTAACATAATCACTAAAATATCAGTTTTTAATATAGCAGAACAAGAAAATGAAAAATTTTATTGATTTACCTACTCATGCTTTGTGGTTTATTTGGTCGCAACTTGATTCAACATCGCGGACTAATTTAGAAAATTGTTTTTCCGAAAAAAAACTTCGCTATATTATTCAGAAAAAAATTGAGGGCTATTCTGATACATTTCCTGATTCTCATAGAGGCGGTATCTACACGCAGCCCAAATCATTATATTTGTCTGATAAAGAACAATTATTTTGGAATGCGGCTTCTTGGGAAGCTGTTCAAAAGATCATTTTTAAATTAAGAGAAAAACCGAGTATTACTGATCTACTGATATTTGTCGGTATGATTAGGGCAAATATCGCCAAAAATCTACATCATGGTGACAAGAAAACCTCAAAACAATTTGGCTTATTACGTGGGTGTGGTAATGAAGGAGAGGATATATGGATGCAAGAAAAAATTCGTTTTAAAACTGGGCCATGGCAACATTTGTGGCTACCTTGTTTAGAAAAAATGTTAAGGATTTTAAGTAGTGAAGATTCTCCTGATTTACCTTATTGGATTAAAAAAAAATTAGTGGAAAATTCAAGCCGAATAAGTATTAAAATTGAAACAAAACAATATAAGGAATTTGGCCTGGTATTATCTGTAGAGACAGACTGTAAAAAAACACAGCAAGGAACAGTAGTGGAGTTTAATCAAAATACCATCATAACGATTGATTATCCCATTTACCCACTAGACGCATTTGCCAATAAATTTAAAGGCACAGAAGCTGAACGACTCGATCAAGCCTATCAAAGAATACTTGATTATGACGGCAAAAATTTTGATGAACTTATCAAACTTCTGGCCAAGTTTTGCTATGTTGGATACCGCGGATTGATCTTTAGACGTGGTAACGCCGCAGCTTTCGATTGGATGGCCCGTGCGATGGCAGAACTGAAAGGCTTTGATTTGAGTTATTTTAATCCTAGATGCAAATTGCCTCCAGATTTTGATGCTTTTTGTTCTTCACCTGAGGAGTATGAACAAGGATTTTCGACCGCTTATGAAAGGCTTACTTCCTCGAGGCCTTGAGTACTATCCTTGCCCCGCCCAAGCTGAAAGTGTATAAAGTAACCCTCATGATTTTAACGGCGATAATTTCCAGTGACTGAGCGCAATTTACCTGATCAAAACCCCAACGAAACCCAGGATTGGCTGGAGGCCCTTGCTTCGCTAGTACGCGAAGAGGGTGCTGAGCGCGCGCAATATATATTGCAGCAACTTGCCAAAGAAGCGACGCGCTACGGTTTATTAAGTGGGCACACAATTACGACTGATTATGTCAACACCATCCCGCCGGAATTGGAAGCTAAATTGCCTGACGATTACGATCCAGAAATCACCAAGCGTATCAGTTCAATGATTCGCTGGAACGCCATTGCCATGGTATTACGCGCGGGTAAAAAATCTTCCGAATTAGGCGGCCATATTGCTACCTACGCATCAGCTGCCACTTTATATGACATCGGCTTTCAATATTTTTTTCGTGGTCGCACGGAAAATTTCGCTGGTGATTTAGTTTACATTCAAGGCCATTCTTCCCCGGGTATTTACGCACGTGCCTTCCTCGAGGGCAGAATCACCGAAGAGCAGCTAGACAACTTCCGCCAGGAAGTTGGTGGCAAAGGTATTTCATCTTATCCTCACCCCTGGTTGATGCCGAATTTCTGGCAATTTCCGACCGTTTCGATGGGATTGGGGCCAATACAAGCAATTTACCAGGCACGCTTTTTGAAATACCAACAAAATCGCGGATTAATTGAAAACGAAGGCCGCAAAGTTTGGGCATTTTTGGGCGATGGTGAAATGGATGAACCCGAATCGCTCGGCGCGATTGCGATTGCGGTTCGCGAAAAATTAGACAATTTAATTTTCGTCGTCAATTGTAATTTGCAACGTCTAGATGGCCCAGTGCGCGGCAACAGCAAAATTATTCAAGAATTAGAAGGCATTTTCCGCGGCGCTGGTTGGAATGTGATTAAAGTTTTATGGGGTGAAAATTGGGACCCTTTATTTGAAAAAGATAAAACCGGTTTATTAAAAAAACGCATGATGGAATGCGTCGATGGCGAATATCAAAATTTCCGCGCAAAAGATGGCGCATATGTGCGCGAAAACTTTTTCAATAAATATGAAGAATTAAAAGAACTCGTTAAAGATATGTCGGATGAAGACATCTGGTTTTTAAGACGCGGCGGCCATGATCCGCAAAAAGTTTATGCCGCTTATCATGCCGCAGTAAATCACAAAGGGACGCCAACCGTGATTTTAGCGAAAACGATTAAAGGTTATGGCATGGGCACGGCGGGTGAAGGATTAAATATCACGCACCAGCAGAAAAAAATGTCGGTCGATGATTTAAAAGCCTTTGCCAAACGTTTTGATTTGGAAATTGCTGAAAGTAAAGTCGCTGAAATGCCGTATTTTTATCCGGGAAAATCGAGCAAAGAAGTGCAATATTTATTAGAGCATCGTAAAACTTTAGGTGGGTTTATTCCAGAACGTCATGCTAAATCTGAAAAATTAAAAATTTCTTCACTAGAAATTTTTAAAACACAATTAGAAAGCAGTGGCGAACGTGAAATTTCGACGACGATGGCATTTGTGCGTATTTTAAATGAATTATTAAAAGACGCGAATTTAAAAAAATATATTGTGCCAATTGTTCCCGATGAATCACGTACTTTTGGTATGGAAGGATTATTTCGTCAAATTGGTATTTACGCACCGGAAGGCCAACTTTATGAGCCGGTGGACCGCAATCAAGTGATGTATTACCGTGAAGAAAAAGACGGCCAATTATTAGAAGAAGGCATTAATGAAGCCGGCGCATTTTGTTCTTGGATTGCCGCAGCCACTTCGTATGCAAATACCGCTTTGCCGATGATTCCTTTTTATATTTATTATTCCATGTTCGGTTTTCAACGCATCGGTGATTTTGCTTGGGCAGCGGGCGATATGCGCGCACGTGGATTTTTATTAGGTGCAACCGCTGGGCGCACGACATTGGCCGGTGAAGGTTTGCAACATGATGACGGCCACAGTCATATTTTGTCTTCCGTGATTCCGAATTGCCGCAGTTATGATCCGACGTTTGCTTATGAAGTGGCCGTGATTATTCATTACGGTTTAAAACGCATGTATCAAGAACAGCGTGATGAATATTTTTACATTACTTTAATGAATGAAAATTATCCGCATCCGGCCATGCCGAAAGATGCGGAAGAAGGCATCATAAAAGGTTTGTATTTATTAAAATCTGCTGCAAAAAATAAAAAACATCAAGTGCATTTATTAGGCTCAGGCACAATTTTACGCGAAGTAATAGCAGCCGCTGAAATTTTAGAAAATCAATACGATGTTGCTTGCAACATTTGGAGTGCAACCAGCTTTACTGAATTGCGTCGCGAAGCGCTTGCGATTGAACGTGAAAATTGGCTCAATCCATCCGATAAACCAAAATTAAGTTACGTCGAAAAATGTTTGTCAGAAAAAGCCGATGCAGTGATTGCTGCCAGCGATTATATTCGTTTATTTGCCGATCAAATTCGTAAATTCGTGCCGCATCCGTATTATGTATTAGGAACCGACGGTTATGGCCGCAGCGATACGCGTGAACATTTGCGTTACTTTTTTGAAGTGGATCGAAATTATATTGCGTACGTAACTTTGGCGGCTTTATTTGAGCAAGGAAAAATAACGCTAACTGCATTAAAAAAAGCGCAAGCTGAATTGAAGATTGATCCGAAAAAACCCAATCCGGTTGAAGTTTAACCCTTGTCATTGCGAGGGAGTGAAACGACCGCGGCAATCTCCTTAATTTTAGTTGGCAGAATAGTTTTCCAGTGCCAAGTTAAAATCAGGAGATTGCCGCGTCGCTGTCGCTCCCTCGCAATGACAAATAAAATGTAGGGGGGATTAGCGAAGCGTAATCCACCGTTTTTACGAAGTTCGTTAAAGACGGTGGATTACGCTTCGCTAATCCCCCCTACATAACATACGCAAAATTAGAAATAATTGGTGGCTCAAATGCAGCCCCCACCACTAAACATGAAGATTGAATATTTTTTGACGAAGTCAAAAAAGGAGACCTAAAAGTGGCAGATAAAAAAGTTTTAATCCCTGATATTGGCGGCGCCAATAATGTAAATGTCATTGAAATTTTCATTAAACCTGGCGATCAAGTAGAAAAAGAACAACCCTTAATTACGCTGGAAGGCGACAAAGCTACGATGGAAATTCCGGCGCCATTTGCGGGCAAAGTTAAAAGCGTATCAATCAAAATTAATGATAAAGTCAGCGAAGGCAGTGAAATTTGTGTAGTGGAAATTGCCGGCGACGCTGCGGAAGAAAAAAAACCTGCCAAGAGTAATGAAGAAAAAGTTGATCAAAGATTTGCAAAAGAAGAAGAAAAACCTGTTGCTAAAGAAGCTGTAAAAGCAACGGAAGTAAAAACCATTGAAGAACCCGATAAAACTGCTGATATTCATGCCGGTCCTGGCGCAAGACGTTTAGCGCGCGAACTCGATTTAGACATCAAACAAATTTCCGGCAGCGGCGAAAAAGGCAGAATTACTAAAGAAGATATCCAACAATATGTCAAAAATCGCATGCAATCCGGTGGCGGTTTTGGTATTCCTGCCGCTCCAATCATTGATTTTTCACAATTTGGTGAAATCGAATTAAAAGAATTAAGCAAAATTAAAAAAATCACTGCTACCAATATGCACCGCAATTGGGTCAGTATTCCGCATGTCACGCAATTTGATTCCGCTGATATCACCGAACTCGAAATATTTCGCCAGGCACAAAAAAATCAGGCGGAGAAAAAAGGTTATAAATTGACACCATTAGTTTTTATTATGAAAGCGGTTGTTAAAACCTTGCAGGATTTTCCGCAATTTAATTCATCATTGGATCCCAGCGGCGAAAAATTAATTTTGAAAAAATATTTTCACATTGGTGTGGCGGTTGACACACCGAATGGTTTAGTGGTTCCCGTCATTCGCGATGTCGATCAAAAAGGCGTATTTGAATTAGCTAAAGAACTCGCTGAAATCAGCGAAAAAGCGCGCACCAAAGGATTGAGTATCAAAGAAATGCAAGGCGGCTGTTTTACCATTTCCAGTTTAGGCGGTATTGGCGGCACTGCATTTACACCGATTATCAACCAACCGGAAGTGGCGATTTTAGGCGTCTCAAAATCGAGCTACCAACCCGTTTGGCAAAAAGATAAATTCGAACCCCGCTTGATGTTGCCGCTGTCTTTGTCCTATGATCACCGCGTCATCGACGGCGCCGAAGCCGCGCGTTTTATTGTGAAATTATGTGAATATTTATCGGATATTCGGACGATTTTGTTGTGATTTTGGTTGGTGGATGAGGTGTTTAGATCACCCCTCATCCGCCCTATCGGGCACCTTCTCCCGCAAGGGGAGAAGGGTCTCTTCAAAGAGCTCAATAGTTTTTTAAACTAAGGCTTATTTTCATGGCAAAAATGTTTATTTATTGGCAGATGTAGCCGAAAGTTGTCCTTCTCCCCTTGCGGGAGAAGGTGCCCCAACGGGGCGGATGAGGGGTGATCTATACAGCCTCATTCAATTAGTAAAATGTATATTCAATAATTCGTAACTACTACGAAACAAAAAATCATCAGGAGAAAACAATGGCAAACACAATTAAAACCGATTTAGTTGTTTTAGGCAGCGGCCCAGGCGGTTATTCTGCGGCATTTCGCGCTGCGGATTTAGGTTTGCAAACGGTTTTAATTGAACGCTATGAAAATATTGGCGGTGTTTGCTTGAATGTTGGTTGCATTCCCTCAAAAGCATTATTGCATGCGGCAAAAGTGATTGATGATGCAGAAGACATGCGCGAATTGGGCATCGAATTTAATAAACCAAAAATTGATAACAACAAATTACGCGATTGGAAAAATAAAGTCGTTGGCAAACTCACTGGCGGTTTGAAAGCGATGGCAAAACAACGCAAAGTGGAAATTGTTACCGGTGTGGCTGAATTTGTTTCTAGCCATGCGATTAAAGTGAATACGAAAGCAGGTGAAGTGATGGTTGAATTTAAACAAGCCATTATTGCTGCTGGTTCACGCCCAATTGAATTGCCATTTATTCCGCATGATGACAAACGCGTTTTAGATTCCACTAGCGCACTTGAATTAGAAAATACTCAATGCAAAATGCTCGTACTAGGCGGTGGCATTATTGGTTGTGAAATGGCAACGGTTTATCGCGCATTGGGCGCCGAAATTACGATCGTCGAATTAATGGATCAATTAATGCCAGGCGCTGATAAAGATCTTGCAACAATTTATTATAAACGCGCTAAAAATCTTCACAAAAATATTCATTTGAAAACCAAAGTGACTAAAATTGAAGCGAAAAAAGATGGTTTATATGTCACATTTGAAGGCGAAAATGCGCCCGATAAACCCGAAAAATTTGATCGCGTCTTAGTTTCGGTAGGTCGTCGTCCCAATACCGATTTAATTGCTGCAGAAAAAGCTGGCGTTAAAGTGAGTGAACGTGGATTAATTCCGGTCGACAAACAAATGCGCACCAACGTTGCGCATATTTTTGCGATTGGCGATATTATTGGCCAGCCAATGTTAGCGCATAAAGCCTCCAGCGAAGGTCGTTTAGCCGCCGAAGTCGCTGCTGGTAAAAAACATTATTTCGACGCCAAATGCATTCCCGCTGTGGCGTACACCGATCCCGAAGTTGCCTGGGTCGGCCTCACCGAAAACGAAGCCAAAGAAAAAAATATTCCTTACGAAAAAGCCGCATTTCCCTGGGCTGCCAGCGGCCGTTCTTTAGCCATGAATCGCAGCGAAGGCATGACCAAATTAATTTTTGATCCAAAAACGCATCGCTTATTAGGTGCTGGCATCATTGGCAGCAATGCGGGTGAATTAATTAGCGAAGCCGCATTAGCGATTGAAATGGGTGCTGAAGCTGAAGATATTGCTTTAACAATTCATCCGCATCCAACGTTATCGGAAAGTGTCATGATGTCTTCAGAAATTTTCGAAGGCACGATTACCGATCTTTATATGCCGAAGAAGAAAAAAGAAAAGGAAGCCGGTGAAGTTTAGTTGAAATTCAATCCTTTATTGCTGGCGATGAGATTTCTAATTCACCCCTCATCCGGCCCGTTGGGCCACCTTCTCCCGCAAGGGGAGAAGGCTCTCCTCAGGGTTTACTAGCTTTTTATTACAATGCATATTTCATAGCATTTAACTTCATTGGTTTAGCAGATGTACCCATCAATTGTCCTTCTCCCCTTGTGGGAGAAGGTGCCCGATAGGGCGGATGAGGGGTGATATAAAAATAAATAAATAAATCAATCATTCAATCATTCAATCATTCAATCATTCAACAAATAAATATAAAAAACCACCGTATTGCCAATTTAAAAATTCCTCATAAAGTTAATTTATTAATTTAAAAAAATTAACGAGGGAAAAATGACACAACGATTAATTTTCGATACTTTAAGATATGCTAAAATACTAAAAACCGCAGGTATTCAGCAGGCAGAGACCCACGCTGAAGCTCTAGCGGATGCCATCACTTAAAACCTGTACATCAAGCCAGAGGTAGATAAAATGTTTGAACAGGCACTAAAGCGTGTAGATCAATCGTTAAAAGAGTTTCATGAACGCACCGAAAAAATGTGCCTTGAAATTCGTCAAGAAACAAGCCAAGAAATTCATCGAATTGAAAAACAGACGATTGAAATGAAAAGCGAAATTCATCAAACCATCAGCCAAATCGTCAATCGTAATACACTGGCAATTATCAGCATTTTAGGCACGTTGATGGCAGCTTTTGCTTTTGTGGTGCATTTGACGCGCTGATTAATTTGATGCCAAATTTTTTTGTCAGGGGATTGCCTTAGCTCTCGCTCGCAATGACAAGAGAGTGGCATTGGTGCGCATTTTTTGTCATTGCGAGCGAAGCGCGGCAATCCCCTGACAAGATATTTGCAGTTATTTCATTTAGTGTTCTGAGCTGATAGTAAAATATTTACATTTTTAACTTGGCTAACGCGACTGTGGCTTTTTCAAGTTCCCGATTTTTAATCGGCTGATTTTCTGCCCAAAAATTTTTTTTATAGAATGGTAATTGCTGTAAATCACTTTGTAAGACGGTTTGAAAGTGCTTGTAAATCATGCCGGGTTTTTTGTCTGGGCTTACAATTTCAAGAAAATTAGTCCAATACGGGGAGGTGTAGAGATTGTTGTGAAATAATGCAATCAGCTTTCCTGGATCAACTGCGCTCTCATCATTGATGCATAAAGCATAAATAAGGAAAAGTGAATTCGTATTCATTAATTCCGTTGCAAAGATTTTATCGTTTCCTTCGGCGTTTCTCATAAAGTTTAATAATTCACCTGCTATTTTTGCATGAGAATCGCAGTCACCCGCATTAAGGAAATTCAGTGTTGTATTTATCAAAAAAATTGGAGAATTTATAAAAAAATTGTCATCTGCTTGCAAAAAAAATCCTAAGATGCATAAATATTTTTTTAAAACAATAATATTTCTTTCATAGGTTTGACTCAAAATTAAATCTATTATGCTGGCATATAGTATATTTTTTAGGTCTTTGGCGCCCGCTTTAAATACTGAGTACAATTCAACAATGGGCGAGATCCCTAATTTTTTAGTGATCAAAGACGGGATTGCCGACGCCATCAGAAAAAAAACTAAAATTAATAATTTCGTTAAGAATGGGTTTTCCCCCTCTATTGCCTGTTTAATTAAAGGGCAATGTAAGGCGGTATTAGAAAATTTACTAAAATATATTTCTATTAATAAATCATTTGAATCTAGTTGATTTTTAGAAATTTTATTTAAAAAAAGATATTTATCTTTACATGCTGCTAAAAATTTATGAGAAATCTCTACAAGTAAATCTCGAATTTCTTCTCTTAGTTTAAGGCAGTTTCCTGCCAATATGTCGCCAGTGCTCGCATTTTCTTTAAAAATGGCAGAGTCACTTGTAATAATGATTTTATTCTGTTTTTGTATTTTGATTAAACGGCTTTTGATTGATATTATTTCATTTAGGCCCAACAGTATGAAATTTCTTTTTTTTATATCAATTATGATTTCTTTGATTAATTCTAGGCGGGGAGCAGAATCTTCGAAATGGCCATTAAAAAAAATTTTAAAAACATAAAATAACATTTCGTAATATAGTTTATCGATGATAAAAAAAATCCGGATCGAATTTTGCTGGTCTCTGAAATTGCAACGCCCTGCTAACTCATCTATCAGTCGTTTTTTTGGAAAAGTTTCTGCAACAGCTGAAAGCAATGTTTCGAGCATGAAAGTAAACCATCCTTGGTTAATCAATAATGGGGGTTATCTAAAACGGGATCTAAAGTTAACAGTTGGGAAATAGAAAATCAGCCTCAGGAGTTACTCATCCACATCTTCCGCATCAATCAAAGGCTTGCCGTAATTCTTATCGACCCGTTCACGCAATTCTTTCCCAGGCTTAAAATGTGGCGTGTATTTGCCATCCGCATCAATTAATTCACCGGTCTTGGGATTATGCGCACGGCGGGGTGGATGATAGCGCAAGGAAAAGCTACCGAAACCACGCAATTCGATACGGTCGTTGTGGCTAAGGCTATCGCTCATGCATTCCAGGATGTGATTAATGCTTAGTTCGACGTCACGAAGCGGTAAATTTTGAATTTTGGCAGCGATCGCGGCTATCAGTTCGGATTTGATCATATCCCTAATCCTCAAAATGATAGATTAATCATAACAGAGCTCTTGCGAGTTCGATAGACTGAGCTCTTGGGCGAGCTCAGCTGAGTTTTGGTTAAGATGGCAAGGTTGCTATGCAAAGGTGTTTTTTACTAGGTGACGGAGCCAATGAGTTGGGGGAAGCCTTGGACTTCGCGGGCGATGGTGCTGGCTTCTTGCCAGTCGACGTTGACCATGTGGCTGGAAAACTGATGGCTGATGATTTCTCTCACAGCTTTTAAAGTCGCATCGGGTACGAATTCTTGCAGCGGCATATGGGCTTCCAGATAAATCTCATTGGCGCGCCAGCCGACTTTGTAAGGTTCGTTGACAATTTTCACTGGGGTGCCGACTTTGACTTGATTGTAGAGCACTTCAATGTCCTCGGGATAAAGCCTTAAACAGCCAGAGCTGCTGCGACGGCCGACACCGCCTAAGGGATCATTGGTGCCATGAATTAAATAAGTCCAGTTAGACAGACGCAAGGCGTAATTGCCTAAAGGGTTATCCGGGCCGGGCGCTACGGAATCCGGCAATTCAATTCCTTCTTTGGCGCGCAGGTCTTTAATCGATTGCGGCACGGTCCAGGTGGGGTCTTTGATGCGTTGAATGACAGTCAGTTTTCCAATCGGTGTGGCTTCGCCTTCGCGGCCGATGCCAATGGGGTAAGTCATCACTTCTTTTTTGTCTGGCATGTAATAAAACAAGCGCATTTCAGCGACATTCACCACAATGCCTTCGCGTGGCACATTCGGCAAAATATATTCGGTTGGCACGATCAATACCGTGCCGGGTTCAGGTTGATCAGGATCTACATCGGGATTGGCTTCACGCAATTCCATATAACCAATATCAAACTGCCTGGCAATTTGAGCGAAATTATCCCCAGGTTTGACCACAGTACTTTGAATACCGCCCACCATATTGCTGTTGACCGGCGGTAAGGGAAATACCAGCGCAAAGCTGGACAAAGAAAATAAACTTATAACACCTGCAAACAATATTTTTTTCATAAATTTTTAACATCGGTTAATGAGTCACTCTTGCCATTCATGACGAAGGCAATGACAGCGCCGAGCAATACTATCAACCATGATAAATAAATCCATATGAGAAAAATCGGGACTGCCGCTAATGCACCATAAATTAGCGCGTAAGTGGGAAAATGCGTCACGTAAAACGTAAAGCCGCTTTTGGCGCATTCAAATAATAACGCAGCGACAAACGCGCCTGCAATAGCACTTGTCAAAGGAACTTTACAATTAGGCACTGCAATATAAAGCAAGGTAAAGGCAAGCCAGGCAATAAAAAATGGCGAAAAATAGTAAAGTAATTGCGTGAAAATTAAATCATTCACATGATAAGCCATTAAATAATTGGAAATTTTATTGCTTAAAGTGAAACCCAAAGTAATTAATAACGGCAACAAAGTTAATACCGCCCAATACATCAGAAATGCTGCAACGCCATGACGCCTTTTTTCTACCTGCATAATCGCATTAAATGACGATTCGATATTAAATAACATTAAAACCGCGGCAATAATTAAAAATAAAATACTGCTGCCTGATAATTTTGCTGCTTGCTCGACAAAGTGGCTCAAATGCTGTTCCACCAATTGCGCGGAATTGGCGACAAAATTGCTAAAAATAAATTGCTGCAATTGATTAATCAAATTTTGATAATTCGGAAATGCTTTTAACACCACTAATCCGACAACTGTAAGCGGCACAATCGATAATAAAGTCGTATATGCCAACCCTGCCGCTCGCGTCGTACATTTTTCCGCTTGAAAATGCAGATAAATTCGCTGAAGGAAATTTATTCCCTGGCAGAGCCAATTTTTTAAATGGTTTTGCATCATTTTTACTCCTGTTCAGCGGTTCCTGCTGAGAAAAGGGTGGGGGTAGTTAAGCTAGGTTAACCTAATATATACCTTTTGCACCTGAAAATTTCCCATTCTAAAGTGTAAAAGTTATAAATCACTGTTATTGTTTCGGTCGTCCCCGCTTGCCAGTTTCTGCCTTCGCCTGCCATCTGGCCAACGCCGCCTCAGCTACCCATCGTCACATTTCCTCTTTCGATTAAACTTTCGTTATACTTCGCCCAGTTACGAACGCGGTAGGCTTTTTTCCTGGCGCTTCTCTTTATTTGCTTGGTCGTAAATTTGAGAATCTAGCTTAGCTTACCGCTTCGTGACAACGATTTATTCAACAACATTAGAGGCATGAATTTATGAACTTATGGTCCTACATTGCCAACGCAGGTGGTGTCGTTAAAATTGTCATGTTGTTATTAATGTTGGCATCAATTGTTTCCTGGGCTTTTATTTTTCAGCGCTGGCAATATTTTAGTCAGGCCAGAAAAAATTTAATTGATTTTGAAAAACGTTTTTGGTCGGGCATTGATTTAATGCATTTTTATCAAGTGTTAGAACAAAAACAAAATAATATTTCCGGCTTGTCAAAAATTTTTCATGCCGGTTTTCGCGAATATGAAAAATTGTCGCGGCGCAATTTACCGGAAAATGAATTGATGGCAGCAACACAACGCGCTATGCGTGTTGCGCAAACACGTGAACAAGAGAATATGGAAAAACATTTATCTTTTTTGGCAACGGTTGGATCGACCTCACCCTACGTCGGTTTGTTTGGCACAGTCTGGGGGATTATGACGGCATTTCAAGCATTGGGTAGTGTTAGCGCCGCCACGATTAGCATGGTCGCGCCAGGAATTTCTGAAGCGCTGATCGCGACAGCGATGGGATTATTTGCCGCGATTCCTGCAGTGATTGCTTACAATCGTTTCAACGATGAAGCCGAACGTTTAATGCAAAATTATCAACGTTTTGGCGAAGAATTTGCTTCTGTGTTACAACATCAACCGCGGTAATAATAAATTATGATGCGAGTACGCAAACGCCGCATGGCTGAAATTAACGTTGTACCTTATATTGACGTCATGCTGGTATTATTGGTGATTTTTATGATCACAGCGCCTTTATTAACCCAGGGCGTTAATGTGAATTTACCGCAAGCTAAAGCAAAAGCGATGGCAGAAGATAAAACACCAGTCATTGTTTCAGTTAATCAAAGCGGCGATTATTTTTTAAATTTATCTACTACACCAAATAGCCCATTGCCCGCGCAACAAATTGCCGTCCAGGTTGCCGCACGCATTCAATTGGCCAAACAAAAACAAGAGCCTTTACCGCCCGTTTATGTAAAAGCTGACCGCGATGTAAATTATGGGAAAGTCGTACAAGCCATGGTAATGTTGCAACAAGCTGGCGCGGAAAATATTGGTTTAGTGACAGATCCGAGTACGCCAGCAGCCCAATAAATTTAGAATAAATTTATTTTCATAAATACAAGGAGGTCATTATGAAAAAACATCTTTTTGTTTTTTTCTTTATTTTATCGCTTTCTGGTTTTGCCTTTGATAATCACGATTATATTTACTTTAGCTCTAAATCTGCTCAAGAAAAAATGACGCCAGCCATGGCGATAAAAAAATTGCAGGCAGGCAATCAGCGTTTTGTAGTAATGGGGCATAGTAATTGCGGTGCGATAAAAGGTGCTTGCAGCCAAGTGAAATTAGGAAACCTCACACATTTGCTAGCGCAAGTGCAACCAGCGGTATTAGCTACGGAGAAAACTTTGCATGAGAATAATTGCGATGATGCGAATTTAATCGATGCAATTGCTAAAGAAAATGTTTTAACGACGATTAATCAAATTTATTTGCAAAGTGAAGTATTGCGCAATTTAGCTGAGAGTAAAAAAATTGAAATTGTCGGCGCCATGCAAGATTTAAAGACGGGGCGGGTGCAGTTTTTTGATCGGGAAGGGAAGGAGATTCGTTGAATTTGAAGCTTTGTTCCACTGCAAGCTTTTTAAATCACCCCTCATCCGCCCTATCAGGCACCTTCTCCCGCAAGGGGAGAAGGACAACTTCGATGACATTTGCCAATAAAACAAACTTGTTTGCCATGAAATAAGCCTTTTTAAAAGAGGCTATTGGGTTTTGAAGGGGCCGTTATCTCGCAAGGGGAGAAAGGTGCCTTCAAAGTTTAGTAGCTTTTTAAAACAAGGTTCATTTCATGGTATTGAAATTTACTTTATCAGCAGATGTCAGCGGAGTTGTCCTTCTCCCCTTGCGGGAGAAGGTGCCCGATAGGGCGGATGAGGGGTAATTTTAAATAGTAATTTCTCACGACATAGACTGCAAAAAAGCCGGCATGCACCGCATTGGTGATGCTGTTAGTAATAATTGCAGTGATCAAACTACTCCCTTGGCAACACCGCCATGGTTAATCGTGTTACCGAAATTAATTGTCCCGCTTCGTTTTTAATTTCAATTGACCAAACTTGCGTGGTGCGTCCTAAATGATAGGGTTTAGCAACCGCATAAATATCGCCTTCGCTGATCGGGCGAATATGATTGGTATTAATATCAAGACCGACGCAATAAAATTGATTAATGTTGACTGCGTAATTTGCAGCCGTACTGCCCACGGTTTCGGCTAAAACGCAGGAATTGCCGCCATGCATGATGCCAAGAGGTTGTTTCACTTTATTCGTCACCGGCATTTTTGCTTTTAAATAATCATCGCCGAAATCAACAAATTCAATTTCCAGAAAATCGCTCATGGTGTTTTTATTACGTTCTTGTAAAGCTTCTAGCGAAATTTCTGTTTTCCAAATGCTTTTCATGTTTTACCTCGAGATTATTTTTCCTGCTCGTGCAAAACTGTAGCATATTTATAATTAATTTTCCTCGGAATTTCTTCTTTTGCTTCTTTAAACGAAGCTCTTAGCAAATCGTCCAGATTATATTCTGCAAACACGCGCGCGGGCAGGCCATCCATATTTGCAATCGCAAGTGGTGCAATATAAAAACGATAATTTCCTGCGGGAACCGTTTTTAGCGCTAAATTTTCAACAATTAAAATATCTTCTTTTAATAAAATTTGATGCACCGGAAGCGTTTCTTCATGAAATGCATCAACGCTGATATAATCAATGCCAACAATTTTAATTTTTTTTTCTACTAAAAAATGCGCAGCGTCGGAAGTTAAATGAACGTAGTTTTCAAAAAGTTCACCACTTTTTTCTAAAAAAGAATTTTTTGTTTTGAAAAAAATAATTTCATGCGGTTTAAACTCGAGTTTTGCTAAGAGCTTGGCGTCGATAATATCGACTTCGCCGATATCAATCACTTTGCCGTTGCCGATGAGATGATCCAGATTAAAATCATCACTGGTTGCGCCGTTATCGATGACATGTGCGGGAAAGTCGATGTGGGTGCCGATGTGATTGGATAATGAAATTTCGGAAAGGGCAAAATGTGATGGTTTTAAAGATTGCACTACTTTGCGGCAAAATAGGGGATCACCAGGGAATACGCTGGTTTTTTCGTCAATGGTTGCGGTTAGATCGTAGTACATGAGGGTTCCATCCAGGGTGATGCTGATTATGCAGCCAGCTTCTTCTCTGGTAAAGAAGAGCTGCTGCTCTTCGTTTCTATACCCATTACACCTGAAGATGCGAGTTTTAATGAGCAGCTTGTGGCGCATTTGAAACGTTCTTCAATCGGAAAAGCTCGAAATAGAACGACTATTCCTGCGCTTTTCCTCAATCAGAACGTTTCAACTGCTTGCAATCTGCTCGTTAAATTCTCGCATCTTCAGGTGTAATGGGTATAGCAAAATGTATTAAATGAAATGTAGGGGGGGATTAGCGTAGCGTAATCCACCGATTAGCTTAGTAGTACTGCAATGCTTAACGGTGGATTACGCTACGCTAATCCCCCCCCTACATTTTTTATGGCTCGGGGGTTACAAGCTATTTATCCATAGCAATGAAAGCAGCGACATTTTATAATTCTTACCCTGAAATTTCGCAGAAACTTCTTATATTTTGTTAAAAATATGTACAAACCCGATTCCGACAACACGTATTTTAGCTGGGCCATTTCGATTGTCTTGCATTTGGCCGTGTTTTTTCTGCTTTTTATTGGCTGGCAGCATTCTGCCAAAAATTACACCGTGCCTGCTAAACAAATTGGCCAGGTGGTCAATGCCACCACGGTGGATGATCAAGCGATTAAACAAACCATGGCGCAAATCCAGCAAAAAGAAGATCAAAGACAGCAACAACTCAAACTTCAACAACAGCAAGCGGCAGCAGCAGCGGCAGAACAAAAAGCCGCTCAACAAAAAATTGCCGCCATGAAAGCCGAACAGCAAGCAGTCGCTGAGAAATTAAAACAACAACAAACGGCTTTAGCACAAGCCAAACAAAATGCAGAACAACAGCAAGCGCGTGCCGCTGCAGAAAAAGCTAAGGCAGATGCAGCAGAAAAATTACGCCTTGCTAAAGAACAACAGCAAAAAAAATTAGCTGATGCATTATCTAAAGCGCAACAAGAAATGACAGCGTCACAAATCAAAGCTGAACAACAGCAATTGCAACGTGCCCAAGCAACGCAACAAGCCAATGCAGAAGTCGATAAATACAAAGCCTTGATCGTTCAAGCCATCAGCCAAAATTGGGTTGTGCCCAGTACGGTATCACCGGATTTGAGTTGTATTTTGCATATTAATTTGGCGCCTGGCGGTGTTGTCACCAATGTTTCTATTGTAAAATCCAGCGGTGACAGCGGTCTGGATAACTCTGCGATGTCAGCTGTGTATAAAGCCTCACCTTTGCCGGTGCCAGATGATACAAAATTATTTGATCAATTTCGTGAATTAAATTTGACAGTGCGCCCGCTTAATTTGACTAACTCAGGATAATTTTTGGCTTTTTAAGCAAACATAAAAATAAGAATTTTATCTGATTCATTTCATCAGAAAGATTTAAGAATGGACTTCGGATTTCCTACAGCGATTGAAAAGATTTTGTATTCTACATCTGATGATATCAAGCATTTATCAAAATCTTTTTTACAACAACACAAGCTCACTTATTTTTTTTTTATGCGCGTCTATAAAGACAATACCTGTGTGTTGTTATCCACCCACCCTGATTTATGTAATCATGTTCTTCGTCAGAAAACAGAAGTTTTGCCGCCATATCCTAAGAAATTTATCGGACATAAATTTTATTATCTGATTCCGCATAATGCGGATTTAGAAATCATGCGGATAGTTTCAGAACGCTTCAATTTATATAACCCATTTAGCATTATTTACCCATCTGACAACTTTTATGAAATATTCTGTTTTGGCGTTAATCACCCGAACCTTGAGCAAATTAGTTATTATTTTAATCATGTTGCTGAATTTGAGTTTTTCGCCACTGAATGCAAAAAAGAATTGGCCAAATACTTTATCAAAAATAAATTTTTGATTGAACTGCCTGCTTACATGTATAACGACAATAGCCATTTATTTTCTTCAAACCTAAAACAAAAAAATGCCCCCCAGCAAGTTAAATTCAATATCAATGGTTTTCCTATTAGTTTTACCCGGCGCGAATTTGATTGCTTGCAATATTTGATACAAGGCAATAGCGCGAAAGAAACCGCGAAACAATTGCTGATTTCCCCGCGTACAGTTGAAAATTATTTAGAGAATATTAAACAAAAAACATTTAGTCGTACGAAAATCGAGCTGTTTTCTAAAATAAGCCAGGCAGGAGATATAAAATGAATATTCACCATCCGCGTGCTGTAGAACGCACTTTATATACTTACTTCGATGATGTTAAAACTTTATCAAAAACGTTTTTAGAAACCCATAATCTCGCTTACTTTAGTCACATGCGCTGTTTCAAAAATGCTATCTCATCTCATGCGTCTACAAATCCTGCCACCACGGTTTATTTATTAGAAAATGGTGGGCCATTTTTACCTCCTTTCTTGCAATCAAATGACGCAAATGCAGTGAAAGACAAATTTTATTATCTGGTGCAGCCCAGCCCACGTCTTAAGATCATGCAGCCGGCCTCAGCATATTTTCAACTATTTCAGCCAATAATGATCGTTTATCGCCATATCGATTTTTATGAAATATTTACTTTTAGCGTAAGTCACCAAGAGCCAGAGCAAATTAATTATTACTTGAATCATATGGCGGATTTCGAAGAGTTTATTAAACATTACCGAGAAAACGCTGTCAAAATTTTAAAAGATAAATCACAGCAGATTGAATTTCCTGACCATATGTATAATGGTAATGCGCATTTATTTTTGCCAGAGCCATTATCAAAATCGCCTGATTTAATAGTCAGTAAAGATGATATAGGCTCAACTGCAAAAGTCTCAGTTAATTCTTCACGGGCTAGCCAAGGTGTTTCATTAATTATTGATGGTGTTTCTGTTGCTCTAACTAAGCGAGAAGCTGATTGTTTGCGCACGTTAATTCAAGGCAATAGCGCCAAAGAAACTGCCGAAAAATTCGGAATTTCGCCCCGCACCATCGAAGGCTATTTAAATAGCATCAAGCAAAAAACTTTCTGCCGTAGCAAGCTTGAATTGCTCTCAAAAATTAGTCGGGCTTTCAACGGCCGCACACTCGTCTAGCATAAAATTTTTTATAAAGCTAGTGTAAAACTACTGTACCGGCTATTCATCAAATCCCTTTAAATTGACTACGTAACGAAGAGCCTTATATAAATTAGAAATTTGCGGTGATAATAATTAATTTTTATACATCGTCTTTGCGCGAGCTCTTCGTTGCTTGATTTACTATTATCAATATGAGTTTAAACAAAAAAATATTACTCATGAAATGAGCTGATAATACTACTGAATATGCTTGGCTTTTTCTTTAAGGAGCAACATCAACAGTACGAACATTATGGTTAAGCTTAGCAGATTCCGCAATAGTTTTGGAGTGGTAAGTCTCTTCAGCGGTATAACCGAATTTTGCAAGCAATGGCCCGACTAATTTATTTCCCAGTATCTTTTCCTTATTGCTTTTTACATATCCTTCATCAAAAAAAGTAGCAACTGTCGTGTGATTGCTTATAATTATTTCTACTTCACCGTTTTGTACGTTTGCCTTCTGCCAGAGCTTTTTTTGATTGATGTTGTTGTAGATTAATACTTCATTGCCAGTGGTGCTAACAATTCCCGAGCCCGGATCACGTTTTTTGATTTCAATATAGTAGCCATTGTGCACTTGAGGAGTGCTATTATCTTCAAAGAAGAGTATTCCTTCTTCTGTAATATCATCACTAAAATTAAAGCTGTTAATTAGAGAACGATGAAATATATTTTTATCTGTTTGATACAGTACTGTAATTTGGTATGAAAAAGGTAGTGGATAATTGTCTGAAAAAGTTTTAATATCATTTTTTAATTTATTCAAGGTTTCAATTTTATCAAGCCCTGCTTTTTTACAGAATTCTATTGTTTCACGTATAGTATTTTGTCGTTGTTCTTTCCATCTCCTTAAATCCATAATTAGATTGGGGAATTTTTCAGGTGAGAAAATTATCCTAAATTTCATAAACATGCCTCATTTTTTATTTTTGATTTAATTATCTTAATGTGTTCTAATGGGATTTATTATCTTTTTTACATTATGTTGCATTTGGATTTTATATTTTTCTCTTTCTCACCGTCATTTTGTGATTCAACAGTATTTTTACGCCAATGACTTAATTTCTCAGCAATACCCAGGTTTTTTAAATTTCTATTTGAGTCTTCTTTTTTTATGATTTCTGGTGGTTCTGAAGAAATACTTGATTCTGGGATTGAAACAGCGTCATCTTCTTCGTGGGTTAATCTGTTAGGAATAGGAGGAAAATTATTACTATCTAATTTTATTACTAGATTTTTTGAGACTTCCCCCTCATTTATTGCCCAACCCAATCCCTCTTTTTCTGCAAAGCCGTTATATATATTTAATTCATACTCCTGCCCTTCTAGCACTATGTTTATTACTAAAAATAATTTTTTAGTATTAGGTAACAATTCAATTTTTTCTATTTGCTGTATATTGCCACTACTGTAAATAATTTCATGAAGAGTTTTATTTAAGACTAAAACAGGGTTTTGAGACGACAATTCAGCATTTCTTTCATCAGTAGCTATGACAGTTATGTTGGTGATACGAATGTCTGTAAATTTGTAATCTTTTTCAAAACGCTGATCAAGACGCACTTTCAAAATATCTGCAAATGATTTTGTAAAAAAAAAGGTTAATATCATGTTGTTCTCCTATGTAATTAAGTAAAATTGGAAATAAGTAAGGGAACAACTTTTATAGTGGATTTGTAAGACCGAAATAATGTAGAAAAGATGGGAAAAAATTTTTTATTTTCATTTTTATCTCCTTATAATTATTTTTATAATAAAATTTTTTTGTGAAGTTTAACCAAAAAATTTTATCTAATTGCTGAGTTGCAGGAAGATACTAGCAAGTTTTTTTTATCTAATCCAGTGTTTTAATTTTTTTGATACTTAATTCCTCCCAATGCGTTGTTTTAAGTTGGTTTCTTTTAATAAAATAGATTCAGTATAATGCTAAAACTTAATATCGAGGTTTAATATGCTATTGTTACGTATACTATTTTCTTTAGTGTTTTTATTTTATATTTTGACTGCCAATTCCGCACTACGCCTAGAACTCACCCAAGGCACCCGCGGCACAATCCCCATTGCAGTCGTCCCCTTTTCCGGACAATCTGATATCTCCACCATCATCTCCCAAGACCTCACCAACTCCGGCCGCTTTCAATTAACTGATAGCAGCCAATTCCCCGCACAGCCCACCGATGCTAGCCAGGTCAATTTTTCAGATTGGCAGAAGTTGAAAACCAATTATTTAGTATTAGGCCAAGTGCATCAGGAAGGCTCACGCTTGCGTGTCAGCTTTCAATTATTGAATGTTTATTATCAAGCCAAACAGTCGGCAAATAATGCGGCGCCTGCTTGGCAGAGCGCTATTTTGGCGTCGAAAAGTTTTTATACGACGCCAGAAAATAGCCGCGCGGTTGCGCACTTGATTAGCGATCAAATTTATCAAGCGCTGACTGGCAATCGCGGCATATTTTCGACGCGATTGGCTTATGTTTTGGTCAATGGACCATTAAATAATCGTAGCTATACGTTGGAAGTTTCGGATTATGACGGCTTTAATCCGCGAGTGTTGTTGCGTTCTTCGCAACCCGTGATGTCGCCTTCCTGGTCGCCGAATGGCAGGGAATTGGCTTATGTTTCATTTGAAGGCAACAAACCTTCTATTTACGTGCAAAATGTTGCCACTGGTGGTCGCCGAGTGATTTCAAATTATCCGGGCATTAATGGCGCGCCAGCATTTTCGCCGGATGGTAGGCAGGTGGCTTTAGTGTTGACGCAGACCGGTTATCCAAAAATTTATTTGATGAATTTGGCGTCGGGTAGTTTAAAGCAAGTAACCGATGGTAATTCGATTGATACCGAGCCATCGTTTTCACCAAATGGCAACACGCTGTTGTTTACTTCAAACCGTGGCGGCGGCCCGCAAATTTATCAGTTGGATTTGTCGAGCCAGCAAGTGCAGCGCGTGACTTTTAGTGGCAATTACAATACCACTGCTTCTTATTTGCCGAATGGACAGGGTTTTGTTGTTTTGCATGGCGATTCCGGCAATTTTGCGATTGCTTATCAAGACAATTCCGGTCGTTTGAAAATGTTAACGTCGCCTGACAATTTACAATCACCGAGCATTTCACCGAATAGTGAAATGGTGGTTTATACCATTCAAAATGGGGCGCAAAGTATGTTGGCAATTACCGGTATTGATACTTCGGTGAAATTGATTTTACCATCGCAAAATGGCAGCGTGCGTGAACCGGCTTGGTCGCCTTTTATATAAATAGCGCTTCGCGCTATAAAAGGGATTGGGAAAATAACGAGCTGGTTTATAGTTTTGGCAGTTTTTACCACCTTGATTTACGCAATCATTTGAACAAAAAGCAGGGCCAGATTATTATCAGCGGTTTCCGCTGTAGTGGAAACCGTTGGATTTGATTATTTTTTTAATGAGAGGAAGAATTTATGAATCGTAAATTGCTATTGGTAGTTTTGAGCTCAATTGTTTTATTAACTTCTTGCGCCAAAAAAACACCGGGGGCCGGCCAGGGTGCAGGCGCGGGTGAGGGTGGCGCTTATACGCAAGGTTATGGTGCTGGCACTGATGCTGGTGGTTTTGAGGTGGCCAACTGCGCATTGCCGCCACAAGCAGCAGGCAATAAAAATTCGCCGTTGTATTTTGATTTTGATAAAAGTGATATTCGTTCTGGCTATAACGCGGAACTCAATCAAATCGCCCAAATGGCAGCAAGCAATCCAGGCATGAAAATTCGCATCGATGGCAATACCGACGATCGCGGCAGCCGCGAATATAATATTGGCCTTGGTTGGAGACGTGCGAATGCTGTCACCACTGCTTTAAAACAATATGGCGTGAAACCTTCACAAATCACTACCATCAGCTATGGTGCGGAAAAGCCGATTGCGTTTGGTACGACTGAAGCGGATTATCAATGTAATCGTCGTGTCGATGTGATTTATAAAGGCCAGTAAATAGATTCAGCGGTGCCCGCTGAAAAAAGCACGCGCAGGGGTATGGCGAAGTTGCTGGCAAATGTGCAGAAAAAATGGTTTTGTAATTAATTAAATTAAAAAATGTAGGGGGGATTAGCGTAAGCGTAATCCACCGTTTTTACGAAGTTCGTTAAAAGCAGTGGATTATTCGCAGCTCGATTACCCCTACATTAAATCACATCGTATCGCGATTATTTCATCTCAAGGTAATAAAAAATGCTAAAAGCAAGGCTTTCATTATTAAGCGTTTTACTATTTTTAAGTTATGGCGCATTGGCTGATGATGTGCCGGTGGTTGATTTAAGCCAAAATACCAATACAGCGCAACAACCAACGACTGATAATAATTTAAATAATAATCCCGCCATCACTCAAACACTCACAATGGATCAGCGCGTTGCGCGTTTAGAAACGCAGATGAGTAATTTAGCGCAGATGAATTTGCCCGGTGAAATTCAAGATATTCAGCAACAAATTCAACAAATCAATGGCCAATTGCAAGTGCAAGCGCATAGTATTCAAACACTCGATCAGCAGCAAAGAAATTTTTATCAAGATATTGATCAACGATTAACGCAATTAAAAAATTTAGTTGATGGACAAGCTAACACTAGCTCTGCTTCCAACACTGCCAACACCCGCGCCTCACAATTAGCCCAGGTTAAGAAAGGCGCTAGTCCAAATAGCCCCAATAGCGTGGCGAATAAACCCACCCCCACCCCTATCGGCGGTAACGCCGATAATGCCGATAATGATTATCAAAAAGCATTTAATTTATTAGCAAATAAAAAATACGATGAAGCTAAAACTGCTTTTCAAAAATTCATACAAAATAATAGTGATAGCAGCTATGTGCCAAATGCGCATTACTGGTTAGGAGAAATTTATTTGCAACAAAAACAAAATAAATTAGCGTTACAGGAATTTAATACGATCATTAATAATTACAATGATAATTCCAAAGTACCTGATGCAATGTTAAAACGCGCGACAATTTATACTCAACAAGGCAAAAATCAGCAGGCAAAACAGGATTTGCAAGTTATTGTTAAAAAATATCCGGACTCCTCTGCTGCCAGGCTTGCGAGCATGCAGCTGAAAACTTTGTCTTAGTATGATAAAAATGATCATTAATTTTTAAGTGAAATTTTACAATTAATAATGAAAGATCAAACGGTAGTTTAATGATGGCAGACATTAAAGCAGAAAATTTATATCCCGATGACGTGAACTTTAATGAGTATCAAGGGATAAAAGTTAGAAAAGGCACTATGGCTGCCGCCATCGAAAATATTCGTTTATTGTCGTCTGAGGATGCCAGTCCCGAAGAAAAAGCTTCTGCCAGGAAAATGCTGACTGAATATGCGCCTGCATTAATCGCTACCGGTTTAAATGCCTTGGTAAAATGGAATCATCCTGAAGTGCAGGCCATCATGGATGAGGCCGCTCGAAATTTTGATTCCTAACTTAAATATTTTCGTTTTTAACAGCAGCTATTTGTGTCGAATACACGCAGCAAAGTTTTGCCCGCTGCAAAAACATCAATATAAACAACAATTTATCAAAATCAGGATTTGCTCCTCAGCTTACATTTCACCGTTTCCACTAATGTGCCAGATTGTGCCATTTTTTATAGCACAATCTGGCACAATCGTAATTATGGCCCTGTCTTACTCTTTAACAGAAGATCTACTACAAAAGTTAAAGCAACTTAACCACCTGTTTGCTGTTCACTATCATCAATTGCAGCAGCTGAGCGAGGCAGAGCGCTTGGCAATCACTCACTATGCGCGCATCAGCAATATTGGCGCCTCCACCCGAATAGAAAATGCGTTGCTGACTGATCCGGAAGTGAATTGGCTAGATACTCTCCTTACCGAAGATGCGCACCAAACGGCTTTTCGCAAAAATCTACAATTGATAGAAAATAAGCTTTCAAAAGATAGAGAACGTAGTATTGAAGAAGTAGCAGAATGATTTCAAAATCATTTGATGATTTACTGATTTATAGAAAAAAATATGCGGCTATAAGCCAGCTGTCCAGCGCCGCTAGTAAAGTTTATGAATGCTTTAAACAAAATCCTGAAATACGTTTGACAACGCAAATCATTTGTAAAAAAACAGATTTACCGCGTCGCATTGATTTAATAATCAGGACCGGGTTACATTTGCTCTTTGCATTAGAAAAAGCAGATGTAAACCGTCCCTTGAAAAAAGGCCAATTATCAAACGTTTTACCCTTGTCATTTATGACGAGATCTGTATTATATGGATTCCTTTTTGGGTCGTTAGCTCAGCTGGTAGAGCAGCGGACTTTTAATCCGTTGGTCGATGGTTCGAATCCATCACGACCCACCAGACTATCTGCTTGATACCATAACTTTTTGAAGTTCAGTTTTTTTATAAGGTTATATTTTATTTCCCCTCATCCGCCCCTTTGGGTCACCTTCTCCCACAAGGGGAGAAGCATTCTCATGGTTCCGTAGTTTTTCAAAATAAAGCTTATTCTGTGACATTTAATCTTATTTTCACTGGTAATCTTGTTTTCACTGGCAGATGTTTTTATAAAGTTGTCCTTCTCCCCTTGTGGGAGAAGGTGCCCCAAAGGGGCGGATGAGGGGTAATAAAAAAATATGCTTTAAATTCCAATCCCCTACAGTTTGCCTATAGGGAATGGATTTAATTAAAAGCCAGGCAAGGAATAAAGCAGCTATTCAGCAGCAACTTGTTGCTTAAACGGTTCTTTCGGCCAACGTCCCACATAAATACAGCTCGGGCGAATCAAGCGATTATTTTGTGATTGCTCAATAATTTGCGCAGACCAACCCGCAAGACGGCTTAAACAGAAAGTCGGTGTATATAAAGTACGTGGTAATTCAACCGTTCTTAATACGCCAGCAGCCCAGAATTCTAAATTCGGATATAAATTTCTGCCAGGTTTATATTCATCAAGTAATTTAATTGCGACTTTTTCGACATGCATGCTGAGATCAAATAATTCATTACCATCAGCAAATTGTTTGACGATTTCACGCAGGGCAGCAGCGCGTGGATCATAAGTTTTATAGACGCGATGACCAAAGCCCATCAATCTTTCGCCTTTTTCCAATTGCTCACGCAACCAGGGTTCAGCATTTTCTTTGGTTTTAATCGCATCCAGCATATCGTCCACCATTGAAGGCGCGCCGCCATGCAATGGGCCAATTAAAGCGCCGATAGCGGCGACAATCGCTGAAACAATGTCCGCGCGGGTAGAAGTCACAACACGCGCTGTAAAAGTCGAAGCATTCATATCGTGGTCAGCAGACAACATCCAGTAAGCGTCTAAGGCTTTCACATGCGCTTCCGGTGGTACTTTGCCGTGCAACATATATAAATAGTTTGCGGCATGACTTAGTTTTGGATCCGGTAAACATTCAGGCAGATTATTAATGTAATTGTGATGGTAAGTTAAAATCGTCGGTGATTTAGCCAGGATTTCAATCGCTTGCTCATGCGTTGGCGGCCAGGATTCACCCGGAACATGCATTGCAGAAATCACTGTTCTCAACAATGCCATCGGTGAAATATCACGTGGAACTTGTTTAATAATTTCTTTAGCAAACCCAGGAATTTCTCGTTTCGAAGCTAATAAAGCTTTAAATGCCTTTTTCTCTTCAGCTGAAGGAAAATGCTCATACCAAAGCAAATAAACAACATCTTCGAATTCATGGCCTTTGGTAATATTTTCCGCCCATTCGCCGCGGTAAATTAATTGGCCTTTTTCCCCGTTTACATGAGAAATCGCACTTTCTGCAATCGCTACGCCTTCTAAGCCAATTCGCAACTCTGGTGTCATGAAAAATTCCCCGCTGTTTTATTGTAAATAGACGCTAAAATTTGGTGCTTGAGCCTAAAATAATTGGGGTACCCTGTCAAGGTTTGATAAAGAAGGTATAAAAAACTGCTGAACTCTGAAGAGATCCTTCTCCCCTTGCGGGAGAAGGTTGCCCGATAGGGCGGATGAGGGGTGAAGTTAAATAGCTATTTAAGTCAAAAAAACCAGGGCCTAATGATAGAAATGACGAACAGCAGTAAATACCATAGCGATTTGATGCTCATCGGCGGCAGCGATCACTTCGGCATCGCGAATTGAACCGCCGGGTTGGATGATGGCGGAAATGCCTTGTTTTGCAGCAGCGTCGATGCTGTCGCGGAAAGGAAAAAATGCATCGGATGCCATCACGCTGCCAGCGATAGTTAAATTTGCTTGTTGTGCTTTAATAAGCGCAATTTCCGCGCTAAAAACGCGACTCATTTGGCCGGCGCCGATTCCAACGGTGGCGCCATTTTTCGCATAAACAATCGCATTGGATTTTACCCATTTAACAATTTGCCAGGCAAAAATTAAATCCCGCATCATTGACGCTGTTGGCGTCAATCGGCTTACGACTTTAAAATTTTTAGCATCATCGACCTGTGTGTCGCTGGTTTGTATTAAAACACCGCCGCTGATGGATTTAAGCGCTAATTCACTTTTATTTATCGAATGAATTTTTAATATGCGAATATTTGGTTTTTTGTTAAAAAAATTTAGCGCTTCAACAGAAAATTCTGGTGCAATAACTAATTCACAGAATTGCTGGGATAAAATTTTATCAGCCGTTTTTGCATCGACCAAGGCATTAAACGCAATAATCCCGCCAAACGCAGAAACCGGATCGGTTAAATAAGCCTGCTCATAAGCACTCAAGACCGAACTCGCGTAGCCAGCGCCGCAGGGGCTGGCGTGTTTAACGATGACACAAGCTGGTGTATGGCTAATTTCTTGCACGCATTTATAAGCACAATCCGCATCTGCTAAATTATTATAAGAAAGTGGCTTACCTTGTAATAATTTTGCATCCGCCAAACTATTTTTTCGTGTCAAAGGATTAGCATATAACGCTGCTTCCTGATGGGGATTTTCGCCATAGCGTAAAGTTTCAATGCGCTCCAGTGGCAGCGTTAATTGTTGAGGTAAAGTTTTTTGCGATAATTTTTCAGCGAAATATTGCGAAATTAATGCATCATAAAACGCCGTTAATTGAAATACTTTTTGCGCTAAATAACGCCGTGTTTGATAACGGATTCCGGAAAATTGATTAATCTCATCGATAATTAAATCATAATCGGCAGGATCGCAAACTACAGCCACATAAGCATGATTTTTTGCGGCAGCGCGCAATAAAGTCGGCCCGCCAATATCAATTTGTTCGATGGCTTCGGCAAATTCGCAATGCTCTTTTTCAATCGTTGCTTGAAACGGATAAAGATTTACTACCACCAGATTAATCGCTTTAAAACCGTATTTTTCCATCACATCTTGATCTTCAGCGCCACGGCCTAAAATGCCGCCATGGATTTTCGGATGCAAGGTTTTTAAACGGCCATCCATCATTTCAGGAAAACCGGTGTAATGAGAAATTTCTAGATTGGTAATGCCATTTTCGGAAAGTGATTTTGCCGTGCCGCCAGTCGATAAAATATCGACATTAAATCCCGCTAATTTTTTTGCAAAATGAATTAAATTCGTTTTATTTGAAACGCTAATTAATGCGCGCGTAATCGGCAAAATATCGGTCATTTGTGTTTAATGTGGTTTAGTTGATACATTGCAATTTTCTTGCGTAAAGTGCCGCGGTTAATGCCGAGTAATTCCGCTGCATGACACTGGTTGCCTTTAGTTTGTTCTAGCACAAATTTTAATAACGGCGCTTCAACTTCTGCGATAAATACTTCATAAAGATTTCTAGGTTTTTGACCGCCAAGGTTGACGAAATAATTTTTTAAAATTTTTTCAATATAAGAATTTAATGCGATGGGTTCATCGGTTTTTGTTATAAGTTCACTTGCTGCGATCATGAATCAGTCATCCTGTATGAAAAGGAAAAACATCCTAGCGAAAAAAATTTGGGATGACAAGCTGCAGCGGTTCCCGCTGCAGAAAGTGGGGGGGGTTGGGGAACTAGCGAAAATATTTGCTTTGGTGTTTTTAAAAACTTAGTTTTCGTGGGTCTCTATTGAGTTAAGTAAACTATTTAATTATCGCAGCTCTTTTTCAGGGGAGGCCACTGGTATAGAATCAGCTGCTTTTTGATTAATTTGAATGGTGACAATATGAAAATAAAGAATGCTAAAAACATCGCCTCACTGGCGGCGGCAGCCATGCTGAGTTTGATTGCGTTGCAATCGGGTTATGCTGCTAATGGACAACCGCTTGCAAATAAGTGCATGGGCTATCCTAAAAAAGATCAAGAAAGGTGTTTTGGTATCGTTAAAGAAGGCAAGAATGCTTGCCGCACGGTGGCTCACGGTTGTGCTGGTTTGGCAAAGAAAGATGCGGACCCGAATGAGTGGATTGATTTGCCGAAAGGTAGTTGTGAGAAGATTGTGGGTTCTAGCTTAATGCCTAAGGACAAAGTTTAAAAAGCCTCACGCCTAAGGATAAAATTTAAAAGTAGGGGGGATTAGCGAAGCGTAATCCACCGTTTTTGCGGAGTTAGCTAAAAACGGTGGATTACGCTTCGCTAATCCCCCCTACAAAAACCTGTTTTTTTGCAGCTAATTTCTGCAATTTAGCAGCCATTTGTGTCGAAGTAGACAATATAAGCTGTTTTGTTATAATCCGCCCACTATGCAAAAACTGCTATTGCTCAACGGGCCAAATTTAAATCTTTTAGGGACACGCCAGCCGGAAGTCTATGGCTCTCATAGCTTGATCGAAGTGGCGCAAATGCTTAATGAACAAGCAGAAGACTTAGGTTTTGAATTAACAGCCTATCAATCCAATGCCGAAGCTGATTTAATTAATGCGATTCATCACGCCAAACAAGAAGGCTCTAGCGGCATTATCATCAACGCCGGCGCTTATAGTCATACCAGTATTGCTTTACGTGACGCTTTTTTGTCAGTCAGCCTGCCTTTTGTCGAAATTCATATCAGCAATGTTTTTCAGCGCGAAAGCTTCAGGCAGCATTCCTATTTATCCGATATTGCCATTGGATTGATTACAGGCTTTGGTACTTATGGTTATAGCTTGGCCTTACTCGCATTAATCCATCATTTAAAAAAACAGGAGAATGCTCTAAATGGACATTCGTAAAGTCAGAAAATTAATTGAACTGTTACAAGAAACCGGCATTGGTGAAATTGAAATTCACGAAGGCGAGGAATCAGTGCGGATTTCCCGCGGCGTTTCAGCAGCAGCCCAACCGCTAACGCAATACATCGCGTCTACCACACCCGCCGCAGTCCAGCCAAATACACAAGAAGTAGCCAAAGCCACTGAAACGCCGATAAAACCTGAAATGCCCAAAGGGCATTTAGTTAAATCACCGATGGTGGGCACCGTGTATTTGTCTTCGCGCCCCGGTGAAAAACCTTTTGTTGAGGTCGGCCAGCATGTCAAAGTCGGTGATACCTTATGCATCGTCGAAGCCATGAAGATGTTCAATCAAATTGAAGCCGACAAAGCAGGCGTTGTCAGTGCGCGTTTGGTTGATAATGCCTCGCCCATCGAATATGACCAGCCGCTTTTTATCATCGAGTAAGCCATGATCAAAAAAATTCTAATCGCCAACCGCGGCGAAATTGCTTTGCGAATTCTGCGTGCTTGCAAAGAAATGAATATTCGCACCGTAGCGATTTATTCAGCGGCTGACCGCGATTTAATGCATGTGCGCTTGGCTGATGAGGCGGTTTGTATTGGGCCGGCGAATGCTGCTGATAGTTACTTGAGTATTCCCGCCGTCATTTCTGCCGCTGAAATTACCCAAGCAGATGCGATCCATCCGGGCTATGGTTTTTTAGCAGAAAATGCTGATTTTGCTGAACGCGCGGAATCCAGTGGTTTTATTTTTATCGGCCCAACTGCAGACGTGATTGAGCGCATGGGCAATAAAGTGTCGGCGATCAAAGCCATGCGCGAAGCTGGCATCCCTTGTGTGCCAGGCTCCAGCGGCGCTTTGGGCAATGACGAACAGTTAAACCTGGAAGCAGCGGAAGCGATTGGTTATCCGATTATCATCAAAGCTGCCGGTGGCGGCGGTGGCCGTGGTATGCGTGTGGTCGAATCCGCCCAGGAATTAATTAAAACCATCGCCATGACCCGAACCGAAGCCGAAGCCGCTTTTGGTAATCCCAAAGTTTACATGGAAAAATTTTTACAAACGCCGCGCCACATTGAAATCCAAGTATTAAGTGACGGCCAGGGACATGCGATTCATTTAGGCGAACGCGATTGCTCGATGCAACGCCGCCATCAAAAAGTCGTCGAAGAAGCGCCAGCGCCTGGTATCACACCAGAACAACGCCAAACCATCGGCGATTTATGCGTTAAAGCCTGTATTGAAATGAATTACCGCGGTGCTGGTACCTTTGAATTTTTATTTCAGGACGGCAAGTTTTATTTCATTGAAATGAATACGCGCGTGCAAGTGGAGCATCCAGTCACGGAAATGATCACCGGTGTCGATATTATTAAAGAAATGATTTTAATTGCGAGCGGCATGCCACTGCGTTACCGGCAAGCCGATATTCAAACACGCGGTGCTGCGATTGAATGCCGCATTAACGCTGAAGACCCCAAAACTTTTATTCCCTCGCCTGGAAAAATCCAAATGTTTCACGCGCCTGGTGGCCCAGGCATTCGAGTCGATTCACATATTTACACCGGCTATACCGTGCCGCCGTATTATGATTCGATGATTGCTAAAGTGATCAGTTATGGCGAAAACCGCGAAACTGCACTGGCCAAAATGCGCAATGCATTAGAAGAAATTTTATTAGAAGGCATTAAAACGAATATTCCGATGCATCAAATCATTATGCGTGATGAAAATTTTCGCAAAGGTGGGGTGAATATTCATTATCTGGAGAAGATGTTGAAGGGGTTTCATGCAAAGGAATAAGTAAATTAATCAATAAATTTAGGTTTATTGAGAATTTTCATTTTAAAAATTTTGTATAATTTTGAACAATATTAAATTTTAATACCCCACCGTTTGCCGCGGGGGAGTATTTTATTAGTGAAGTAAAATAATAAGGAAATTAATATGTTAAGCGAGTCTGAAACAGAAACAATAAATAAACATATTGAGAATTTAAAAGCTGCCATTGAGGCCATGGAGTGTGCTTTAGGACAGGAGATTTTTGCAGATTACAATAGATTAATAAAAAAACCAGTAATTAATCGCAAAGATTCAGCTTATGCTCCACGTGAAAGTATTTCAAAGGCGCTTGCTAATAGTTGTATTTATAAAAAAACAAGGATTCCTTCTGGTGCCACTAAGGAGATTTTAAAAACCTCTATAGACGATCATAAGAAAAGAATAGAAGTATTAAAAAAAATATTAGAGAGTAAACCAATATCAGCTCAGGAAAGGGAATTATTACGGGGGGTTGAGGCGCTTGAAAATGATCCGTCAATATCGAATAGTGTAATCTCATTGCTTAAATAATGAAAAACCAAATTAAAATATTAAACTTCATCTGCCAGTCGAATCAAGCGGAGTTAATCGCGGATTGGCTAATGGAAAATGAAGCGTTAAGCGTCACGCTGAAAGATGCCAAGGAAGAAGCCATTTTTGTTGAAGCAGTTGCACAAATGCCATTATGGCAAACAGTTAATATTGAGGCACAATTCGGCGAATCGATTGCGCTTGAAGAAATTAAACAAAAACTTAGCCATGAATTCGCTATCGATCCTGCCAGTTATATTGAATCGCAATTAGCTGATAATGATTGGGAAAAAAATTTCCGCCAATATTTTCAACCCCAATGTTTTGCGGGACGCTTTTGGGTCTATCCACAATGGATAACTGAAGATTTGCAAGAGTCACATATGATTTTAGAACCTGGCCTCGCGTTTGGCACTGGCACCCATCCAACAACAAAATTATGTTTGAATTATTTAGCGCAACAGGATTTAACCAATAAAATTGTGGTTGATTATGGTTGTGGTTCTGGAATTTTGGCAATCGCCGCAGTCAAATTAGGCGCCAAAAAAGTTTATGCGGTCGATCATGATCCGCAAGCTTTAGAAGCCACACGGAATAATGCAGCGCTTAATCAGATTGGTGATTCTCTCACGATTATAAAAGCCGAAGAAATGCCGAAAATCGAAGCGGACTTAATTGTGGCAAATATTTTTTCCTCTGTTTTAATTGCACTATGTGAGAAGCTTGCTTGTTATGTGAAACATGAGGGAATATGTGCTTTGAGTGGGATTTTGCTAGCGCAGTTAAAAGAGGTTGAACAGCCTTATTTGAATTATTTTAAAAAAAAATCAGAGTTGATTGAAGAGGGATGGGTGATGATGGTTTTAAAAAAAGATAGATAGATTTGCATGAACAGCTTTAGAGATTAAACATAATAATAAGAGAAAAATCATGAAAAATACTCTAGAAGAATTTCCAACTTTAAAAACACTAGCAACCATAGCAGCTTTAGAGTTGTTTTTTAGAAATCGATCAGCATTAAAATATAAACTAAATTTAGATTGCCAAGAAGAAGTTGAAAAACAATCTTTTAATTTTGATTTTTTATTGCTATTAGCTAAAAAAAATAAAAATGATAGTGAGCTTGCAAAAGCTATTTTTTCCAGAGAACTGGAATTTGAAGAAGTTTTAAAAAAATCTGAAAATATAAAACTGCTACCCGAAGTTTATCGCCGAGAAATTATTGAGAGGGCTCTTATTATCACAAAGCATCGCAGTTTGATATTGGCGTTGGCTAAAAATAATATTGAAATTGCCGATACTATTTTTTCGAACAGTGAATGTTATGCGTTGCTAGCGGACAAACATAGCCCAACAACTATAGCTTCATTGATAGAAAAAGGACAGGAAGTAGATTTGAAGAAAAAAACTGGTGAATATCTGCTAGAAATTTTTCAAGCGCATAAAACCATCGAGTTAGCTGTGAAGATTTTAAATGACAAGGATTTGCGGCCGCGTTTTTCGTCTGCTAATCTTCGAGCTATTGAAGCTACCCTGTTTAATCAACCAATAAGTCAAATTATTAGCAAGATCTTATCTAAAAAATTTTCAAATACATTAGGCGCAGACTGTTTCTTCACTCAACAAGCTTATCCGCTCGAACAGGATTCGAGTTTTGCTAAAACTAGTATCCTGCTCATAATTTCACAAGGTCAAAATTTACTCCCTCAAGTGAAAGATAAAATTCAATCCGCAGAATTTCAGTCAAGAATCAAACCCGAAATGACGGCTAATGAAATCATCAAGCTTGCAGAAGAAGAATTTAGTGAAGAAAAGCACAACCCCGCTAAAACTGTTTGGTACCACAGAAAATAACATCAATGCCTATTTTAGATTTTTGAAAATGATGTGGCTATTTGAATTAAGTTACCGCTAAATAATCTGGCCATGGATGGCATGATATTGCAAATCAGTTACAGATAAGTGAGCACAAAAATCAAGTTATTATTTCACTAAAAATTTACTCAAAACATTTTCACACATACCCGATGCCTTCCACTCACATCCTTGGCAAATCGTATCGAATTTTTCTAAAGTAATATTTTTTTTAATCCGTTCTTTTGCTTCATCCCAATTTAAAATATCGCCTGATTTCACCGCTAATGCTTCAGCATGCGCTTGATCTAATACTGTTATTTTTTCTTGCGTTTCACATAATTTCCCTTGAGCGTGAGGGCAGGGGGAGCAAATAGCGTCGGTATAATTAACAACTTCAATAGCAGTATCAATTTCTGCGTCATTCAATTGTTGCATAATTGCCGAGAAATTCGCGACAAAAGCAGAGGAATAACCTTTACCCTGAAAGCAAAGTGCGCATAAAAAATGATGGGGGCGGAATTTAATGGTTGTTGGCATTTTTCTTTATTTACTTTGATTGCTTTATAGATGCTTCATTGTTTGTTTTATAAATGAATGTGTAGATGAACGAATTGCTTCTTCCCTTGTGGGAGAAGGCGCCCGTAAGGGCGGATGAGAGGAAATATAAAATATTGTCTTTAAAAAAAATAAAAAAAAGAAACAAAAAAAGTAGCAAATGCTATTTCTTTCCCCTCATCCGTCCCTTTGGGACACCTTCTCCCACAAGGGGAGAAGGGAAATCACTAGCGCATTAAAATATTTTGTAATGTATTAACCAAATTTTTACCTGAAGTCTCACCAATAATTTTCTGATCCGATAATTCATTACCATTTCTATCAAAAAATAACAAAGTCGGCGGCGCGATAACATTGTATTTTTTAGCAAGTTCACGTTCGCTCGAGGTTTGCGCGGTAATATCTGCTTTAATCAGCACAAATTTTTCAAATAAATTTTTCACTTTGGTATCGGTAAAAACATTTGCTGCCATTAATTGGCAGCTGACGCACCAGTCAGCGGTAAAATCGACCATGACGGGTTTATTAGCATTTTTAGCATTGCGTAACTGCTGCTGCATTTGTTCGATAGATTTAACGGTAATAAATTGCGTCGATTCTGTTTGGCTTGAAATGGCGAATGTTGAATTTAAACGAAATTGATGAACCAATAAATTACTCGTTAATAAAACGGCGCCACAACTAAACGCGATTAAGCCAACACTTTTACTAAAACGTTGCCAATTATTTTTTAATTCTTGATCGAACGCTTTTAAATAAACTGCTAATAACATTAAAAATGCGCCCCAAATGCAGGCAGAAATCCAGGCTGGAATAATTCGGCTGATCAACCAGATCGCAACTATCAGCAATAAAACGCCTAAAAAATATTCCACTACTTGCATCCACGGCCCAGCTTTGGGCAAAAATTTTGCGCCGACTGTACCTAAAATGAGAAGCGGGATTCCCATGCCAAGACCTAATGAAAACAAAGCAAGGCCACCAATTAGCATATTGCCGCTGGTGCTGATGTAAGTTAATGCGCCAAATAAAGCTGGCGTGACGCAGGGCGAAACAATTAATGCTGCTAAAAGACCCATAATAAAAACGCCAAAAAAACTACCGGATTTTTGTTTTTGGCTAATATGGCTGATTAAATTATTGAGCGAATCAAAAACTGAAAAACGGTAAACCCCAAACATCGCCAATGCAAGCAAAATAAAGATGGCAGCGATAATTGAGATTGCAATCGGCGTTTGTAAATAAGTCTGTAAATTATTACCAAAATAACCAAAAACCAAGCCAATTAATGCATAACTGCTTGCCATGCCAATCACATAACTCAGAGATAAATTAAAACCGTGCAAAGGCGTGAGTTTTTTATTACCAAAAATAATTCCCGCTAAAATCGGTACCATCGGTAACACGCATGGCGTAAAAGCTAATAAAATTCCAAATCCCATAAAACTAAAAATAATTAACCATAATTTTCCGGACTGAATTAATTCGATTTCCTTTGAGCTAGAAGCCATGGTTTTTTCGGGATCAATAATGACTGCACTTGCTGTTGAAAAATTGACATCAATTAAACGCGTAGTCGGCGGATAACAATAACCGGCATCACTGCAACCTTGATAAGTGACGCTCAGTAAAACTTTTTTATTATCAAAATTAATAATCGGCAGAGAAATTTGCACGCCCGATCGAAAAATCGCGTGATCGCCTAAAATTTTGTCATGTTTAATCGCATAATTCGACGGTAAAAGCACTTGGCCAATCGCAGCGTTTTTAGGTTTATCAATCTGAAATTTAAATCGATCACGATAAATAAAATGCTGATTTGCAATTTTCCATTTCAAAATAAGCGTATCTGGCCCAAACGTTTCTGCTTTCAGTAGAAACGCATCATCCACCGCCAAAGGCTGCAAATTAGCAGCAAATAGTAAAGGAGAAAAAACGATAAAACTCAGCAGCAAAAGAACGTACCGCCAATCACGACCACACTTTGAAAAAAGCGCCAGCTTTTTTGTCATGGGCTGGCCTTTTTCTCGGCTGGCAGAGGTTTATCCAGTTTCAAATCAGCCATAAATAAAATACCTATACCTGAGCCTGCTTCGACTTTCACTGTTGGTGGGCGAGCGAAATTAGCACGCATCACGTTGGCATATTGTCTGCCCACTTCACCCGCGGCAATTAAAGCCTTTTCACTGGTGCTAGTGGTTGGATTTTCGACAATGGCGCCGCCGAGTGGTAAAACCACTTCAGTTGAGCCAGATTCAGTGATAGCTTCAGAGAGACCACTTAAAAATGCAGAAGCAAATAAAGTGCCATATCGTAACAAATAATGACTATCAACTGAGCTTGCTAGAGCAGTGCGCGCAGTTTCTGGATCAATGGCAACGGCATTTAATTCAATGCTACTGCTGGTGCCAGGGATGTTAATACGATTAAAAGAAAGCACGACTTTTTTATTACTGCGTTCAAATTGACCAATTAATTTGGCATCTTTTAAGGGGCCTTCAACAATCGTTGCTAAAATGGGGCTTTTTTCATCACTATCGATGGCGGTATCCAGAGTGGCAAACATGATGCTGCCAGCTTTGACAGTGGAATTGGCATTGGCGCCAGTATTGCCAGCCGCACTACCTGCCGCAGCTTGGCCAGGACCACTAGCTGCGCCTGCACCAGGGGTTTTTTGTTCTTCTTCTTTTAGCCCTTCAATATACTGTTGTTGTGCCGGAGGTGACCAGGAGCCAATCAACTCACCCGTTTGGCTCGCCATCGCTGCTTCGAGCTGTTCAATCGCTTCTTGACGTTGCGCGGCAGAAAGTTGCTCAGCCTGACGGCGTTGGATTGCTTCGATCGCTGCCAAGCTATCGTTTTGTGGGTTGCTAACCGCAGGTAGAGTCACGAGACCGGTTGCAGTTTCAGCCGGAGCAGGGGCAGCAGGCGGAGTGTGCGTGGTGACGGGAGCAACTGGCGCAGGCGTAATAGGTTTTGGAAAAATTTGTTCTGGGGTAAAGCCTGCGCGCAATAATTCGCCTTCGCTAAACCCGGCTGCCTGAAGTGCGGCCTCGTCTAAACCAGCACGGCGTAATTCATCGGCGCTAAAGCCAGCATCACGCAACTCGCGCGCTGAAAAGCCCGCATCAGCTAACTCACTGGCGTTAAAGCCTGCTTGCCGCAATTCACCTGCAGTAAAACCCGCGTCTTTTAATTCCGCAGCACTGAAGCCTGCATCCCGAAGTTCAGTTGCGCTAAAGCCGGCATCTTTTAATTCTTTTGCACTGAAACCTGCAGCTTTTAAGGCGCTGGCATTACAACCTAACTTACGAATTTCGGCAGCGGAAACGTTATTGGCTTTAGCTTTGCGTAATTCTTCAATACTGCAATCTTTAGGTAAATTGCTCGGTTTGGTGTTGATAGCAGCCTGGTTTAGCGCTTCTTGCGTGACACCGGCCTTAGTCAATTGTTGAGTGGCAACGCCTGCTTGAGCTAGTTCAGCCGCGCTAAAACCGGCAGCCAATAATTCTTCTGCCGAAAAGCCAGCACGCGCCAGCTCTGCTGCTGTGAAGCCCGCTTCGCGTAATTCCGCCGCAGTAAAGCCCGCATCGCGTAGCTCTTTAGCTGAGAAACCTGCATTCATCAGTTCGCCAGCAGTATAGCCCGCAGCCCTTAAAGCACTGGCATCACAGCCGCGGCAGCGCAACTCTTCTGCCTTAACGCCAGCAGCGCGGGCCTTACGCAATTCTTCGGGGCTGCATTGATCCGTTTCAGAGCTTGAACGGACCAGCGTTGTGCGCGTTATGGTTGGCACCGCAGCAGTGCCGGTGACGGCGGCTTGTTTAGCTTGCTCAAGGTTTTCTTTTTGTAATGAGCGGACATACTCGCGTGAAGGTTCGCCTGAACCTGGCACGGATTCAACTTGAGGAGTAGTGCTTAAATTTGCACCCGTATTGATGCCGGCATTTTGTGCTTTGAACGCCCAATAACCTAAGCCGGCGCCGATTAAAATGATCATGACACTAACAACAATTAATATTCTGGAGCGAAGATTTTTTTGCTGGCCTGGAATTTTATCTGCCATCGGTCAATACCCTTGGATTGTCATCGTGAGAGTTTTACCATTTACCGAGGCCAAGACCACCGGAGTCGGTTCCATTTCATAGACATGCGTGCCATCGGCGCTTGCAATCGAAGCGATCCAGCCAGGCGATAAAACGGTGAAATGCGTGCGTAAATACAGCTTATTTTGATAAAGAAACGCGCATTCATCACAAAGCGATGCCGTCAAAGTTTTACTGTTTGCTGGCGGAATGCCATCTAACAAACTTAGCAACACCGGACTTTCTGTCGCCGGTAGGCCATCTTGAAACGGGCTAGCGTTGGGCCCAAGTCTGGGGATGCGTAGATCGATGCGCGAATCCATGGCTCTTTGTCCAGGCTTAAGTTCAATCATCACGGGAGTATCCAGGCCTTTTAAAATCACTGCCAAATTGCCATCACGATAAGCGCTGATCGCTTGAATCAGCAAGATATTACTCGTTTTGTCCCATTGCACGTTGAAAGCTTGTGGGTTGCCAATGCTGTATGCCGAAACTGGCCAGGGTGCTCCGGTGGCATCAACGAATACCATTGAGGTGACATAGCCGGCGCTCAAGCGTACAACAGGCGGGGTTGCGCCAGGAGATAAATCGACTGGTGTTGAAGTGATGGTGGGTTTTGGTGGCACACCAGGATAAGTGGCAGCGGCTTGTTGTGAGGCATCATACAGTTGGCGTAATAAGCGAATTTGCTCCGGCGTCAACGGCAGCGCCGAATTAGCAACGCGACCAAAAGCTTCAGCACGCAAATCATTATCGACTGGCAGATTCACCGCAGCAGCTGGGTTAGCAACGCCATCAGCTGCCCCTGCATCGGGATTAACAGTATTGACAGGAAGAGCCACTTGATTATTGATTGGAGCAGGTGCTTGTGTAGGCGCCACGGCAACCGGTGCTTGCGTTACTGTTGTAGCGGAGGCAGTAGAAGGCTGATTATTAGCTGGTGTGCTTGCAGCACCACTGCTGCTAGTATCGCCAGCAGTGAGCGATTGCTGTAAGCGCTGCAATTGCTGCCTGAATTGGTCTTCTTGTGCAACCGCAAAATTGCTTGCTACTACAAGCAGAATGATTACCAGCGTCCTTAGCATTTAGCCTCTATTATTAAAATATCAGTTTATGGTTTTATAACACTGCTTTTTGCCGTAGAAAAAGCAATAGTAAAAAGACCTTAGCTTGCTATCCTAGCGAAAAATCAACTGAACTTGAACAGGATTTTGCAGGATCAAACGATGGATGGCAAATTTCAAACTAAAATGAAATATTTTTAATTTAAAGCTGCAGTTAAAAATTTATAAAGCTTATTCGGATTATTGTAAATTATAGCATATATGGTATAATTTCAGTTACTCTAATTCATAAGTTTTATAATTAGTGTTATATCAATGGATTTTGATATAGGTACAACAGGTTTTCAATCAATCAATCAAATTAAGTAAAAAATATAACCTTAAAGTAAGAGAAGATTGCTATGCCTATTATGCCTATACCTCGTTCTACTTCTAATTTAAATGCATCAACCTGGCGTATTTACTACTACAATGAAAATTTAGAAAAAACAATTTTAAATTTGTCTGATTCATTGTTAGCGCGTTATGTCCGATTAACAGATTTAATGAAGCAATACGGCCCTAATTTAGGAATGCCACATACTAAAGCTCTTAGCAAAGGATTATTTGAACTAAGACTTAAAGGAAAAGAAGGCATTGCAAGAGTTTTTTATTGCACGGCCGTTAATAAGGAAATTCATATGTTACATAGTTTTATCAAAAAAACTGATAAAACGCCGTTAAAAGAATTAGAGATTGCAAAGACACGTATGAAAGAGGTGATGAAATGGCTAGAGCAACGCACGAAACATTAGTAAAAAAGGCACTGAGCAAACCGGGTGTTAAAGCTGAATATGATAATTTAGCTGAAGAGTTTGCCTTGTTGGAAGAATTGGTTAAAGCACGGTTTCATTCAGGAAAAACACAAGAAGAAGTAGCCAAAGCAATGAAGACGTCAACTTCGGTAGTAGGGCGTTTAGAGTCTGGTGGAGGGTGCTACAAACATTCTCCTACACTTGCCACTCTTCAACGCTATGCAAGGGCAATTAATTGCAAATTGAAAATTAGTTTAGTTCCCTACAAATAAAGCCTACTGTTTTTTTAAACTGTCAAATATGCCCATAACAGATAGGTTTTAGACTTTTAACGCTCCCGCAAAGCGCGGTCTGAAATTAAATGGATCGGTTTAAGTAAATATTGCAATAAAGTTTTTTGTCCCGTAACGATATCTGCTTGCGCCGTCATGCCAGGTTTTAATTTATTTTCTGGAGACTTGACGTATTGCTGATCTAAGGCAATTTTGACTTCGTAATAGGGTTGCGCATTTTCTTTTTGACTGTCGACGAAAGTTGTTGCGGAAATTTGCGTCACTGTACCATGGATATAACCGTAACGCGCAAAATCATAAGTTAAAATTTTTACTTTTGCGGGTGCACCGATTTGGACAAAAGCGACATCGCGCGTATTTAATTTACTGACGACTTCCAATGGTTCATTGTCAGGAACAATATTCATAATAATATCGCCGGGTTTCAGTACAGAACCTTGCGTGACTTTTAGGCCTTTCACCATGCCAGCAATCGGCGCTTTAATGATCGTGCGTTGAACTTGATCGCTAAGTTTTTTAATACGTGCTGTCACTTCGGCTAATTGTGAATTGGCATCAGCCAATTGAGTGATCGCATCTTTTTGTAAGCCCGAATCTAATTCTTTTAATTTATTTTGCGATTCAATTAAAGAATTTTTTGCTTTTGCTAAGTCATTAATCGCTTGCGTATATTGATTTTGATTTTGCACGTATTCTCTGCTTAAACGTAAATAATCGCGTTTCGATACATAGCCTTTGGGCAGTAATTGCTCATACATTTTTAATTCATCTTTCGTGTATTGAATACTTTTAGTGAGCAATTGGGTTTGTTCAGTTAATTTTTTAATGTCGTCCTGATTTTGCTGAATTTGCGAGAGAATCACCGCGCGTTGATTTTCGCGCGCACTATTTTGAATGGTTAGCATGCTGCTGTCGTCAGCTAGAATTTGTTTTAATTCTTCGGAATGAGCTTCACTTGATGAATTTCCTAATGTTTTTTCCGCATTTTCAGCCTGAAAAGCTTTTAAACGCGCCACATCGGACAGAAGTGAAAGCCTTCTTGCTTGTAGCTCTTGCAACTCTGATTGCGATGCAGTTTGATCAAGTAATAACAACGGTTGTCCTACCTGTACGTTGTCACCATCACGCACTAATATTTCTTTTACAATGCCACCTTCTAAATGCTGCACACTATGTATGTTGCCGATGGGTTGTAAATCACCAAAGGTATTTGCGGTTTCGTTAATTTTAAAAAAAGCAGACCAAATAATCAGTGCTAATAAAGCAATCGCAATGACGATCACGGAAATCAGTAAATAACTGCGCTCGCGCACTTCTTCAATAACCACAGAACGGGGTAAATACCATAACTGATTTTTAGTAGATTCGCGCTTTTTACGCATTTTTCAATAACTCCATATGATTGAGGCCCAATTTTTTGGGCCTGCAGTCCGAATCCTTATTGCTGATCCGCGGAAATTGGCCTTTCACTCGCATAAAACTGCGCAATCGCTATACCCTTTGGCGTATCTAAAGTGGAAACACGCGTTACTACCATCGTCACTACCACAGGCTGCCGGATTTTCGTGCTGGCGCTTTCATACGTGATCAATAAAGGCAATTGAATTTTCCAGGCATAACGGCCGTTGATCACGCCTTGATCGGTCACAATCGGCGCCCCCGTTGCAACGGCATTTGCTACTAGTTTGCGTGAAATGACAGTTTCCAGATTGCGCGAACGCTCTAATGCTGCTTGAAATTCTTTCCAGCCGCCAGGCGTAAAATAAACCGAAGCATCTTCCAAACGTTTGCGATAATCAGAAAATCCGTAGGTATTGGCCTCGGTGGCTGCCACCGTTGCCCATTGTAACAATTCCGCCTTGGAAATCACGGGTTCAGTCAAAGGCTGCAATTTAATAATTTTGCCGTCGTTGCTAGTTGCGAAATAAACTGGCTCGGGACGATTGGTAATCAGATAACCAATAACGCCAATGCAGCCGATATTAATAAACACCATCAGCAGTAAGCCAAAAACAACGCGCCGATAATTATCACGATAAAATTCATTGCGTAAAACAACAGTTTCTAATGCATCTTTAGCCATAATTTTTTCTCAGTAAAAATACAAATTTTCAGTAAATTTCCATGGGGCAAGCCCCATGGTATTTAGCGTTACGAGCAAAGCTCGCCCGAATTACATTCGGGAGGTGCTGCATCCACGGGGCAGGCCCCGTGGTTTTAAGCACTGTATAAATTGCCTTCTCCCCTTGTGGGAGAAGGTGCCCCAACGGGGCGGATGAGGGGAAAAAAATAGCATTTGCTACTTTTTTATTTTTGTTTGTATTTTTTACTACTTTTGTTTAAGGAAAATACTTTTATTTCCCCTCATCCGCCCTGACGGGCACCTTCTCCCACAAGGGGAGAAGGCAATTTTACCTAAATTTTAGCGCCTCCCTGCTTGCGGCGAGGTATCGCTTAAAACTACGGCGTCTGCCTCATCGTAGTTTACTTCGCCCAAACCGGCGGCAAATACATAAAATCAATCCGCACTTCCGCCAAATCTGCCGGCCAGGTTTTACCCACCGTATTAATTAATCGCGCATCTGCATTATTACGCCATAAATAATTTTTCAAAACTTGCGCGCGTTTCAAAGCCAGCGCTTGATTGTAAGTCAAATCAGATGTTGCGTGATCAAAGCCTGTAATTGTCATTTGTTTGGTTTCAAAAATTGCCAATAATTGCGCCAGTGTTTGCAAAGTATTTTCATTTTGTTTATTTAAATTTGCCGAGCCCGGATTAAAGAGTAAATTATTTGGAAAAATAATTTGCATCGTTTCACCGACTTGGTTAATGACAACGCCCTGCGAAATTAATTGCTTGCGCAATTGCCACTGATCATTAGTTGCTTGGTTCGCACAAGCAGCCAATACAATACAAATTAAGCTTATTCCAAATAATTTCACGCTATGCATCAATCAACCTCCTTATCCTTAGATTTTTCTTCCTTCGTTTGATTAACATGACCCGCCAAACTATCAATTAATCCTGCTAGATCATCTTCAGTTGGCATGTCCTCGATATTCGGCGGATAATGCGTTGCTGTTTGCATGTCTTTAATAATCGCGCGAGAAATTTGCGACGATTTTCTGTCATTATTACCCATCAAGCGTTCAATCATTAAGGTTTTTTCTTGCAATACCTCTTGATCGATAATTGCATTGGTTAAATTGGCTGAGTGATTGCGAATTAATAATTTGTCTAGATATTCGGTTTCGCCTAAAGGCTTGAAGATGTTTAATTCATCATCATCCAGGTCGATATCAATTGGCTCAATTTCCTCATCTTCGGTCACTGCTTTTTTATGCAAATCCATTAAAGCTGCGATACCGCGCTCAATCGGTAACGACTCGGTTTTGGCCGACATTTTTGTAGCAAGTTCGCTGAGTTGATCATCGGTGGCGACATTCACAAAAATATCGCCTTCATTCAAAATCGCTTCAAATTTTTTCAGGCCTTTTTTATGTTTTAAAATAATAGCATCGTCTGGCGCATCGACTTTTAAAAATTGATTTAAACGCATCGATTTAACCGGTGTCGGATTCGCATAAAACATACGCGCACGCACAATACGTGAACGGAAGAAAATATGCGCTTCACCTTCGCGCTGATCTTTTAAATCCAATAAATGTATGCGTTGCCATTTATCAATTTGCGCGCTTTTGCTGTCTTGATACATATTGGTAACGGTTTTGCTGTCAGCCTGAAACTCTTTAGCAAAACTCACATAAGATTCGCCAGCGGTTTTTTGGAAAAAATCCCAGGTTTCTAAGGGATCTTCTAATTTCATACAAATTTTAATATTGGTATTAGCGCCGATCGATGCGGCTTCTTCTTTCGAAGCTTTTTGAAACGCCGGCAAATCTTGTCCGGCAAATACCACCGAAAATCCGAGCGAACGCGCCTGTGCTGGCACCACGGCAAAGCCTTCCACCGCATAATAACCATATTCATCGAGAATGCATAAATAAGGTGTTTTTGCATTCGTTGGTTTTTTCTGAATTAAATCGCGATAATCCCCTTCGACTTCATCACCCAAACCCGAAGCCATCATCGCTTTTAATGACGCAATAATTACTTTGCCTAAATTGGATAATTCATCCGGCGATTTTTCTAGAGCAGGCAATAACACGACTAAAATCCGGCGATTTAATACCACATCTTTTAAATCCACTTCCGCTAATTTTGTCCGCAAAATATGACCGTAAGCATCCGCCAAGGAGCTGAATACGCGCGTTAACTGCATGGTAATAAAACCATGCTGTTCTAATACTTGCGAAACCTGTTTGCCTTTTTTCTCTTTGTTATAACCTGGCAGGTTAATTAAATAGTTTTTAATCGGCTCAACGATAATCGGCGCTAAATATTCAATATTAACGGGATCTTTATCATCGCGAATAAATTGTTTATCCAACACCATCGCTTCAATACGTTCTAAAATAAAATAATTACGAATGGTGTTGGCATCTAATAAAATATGACCATCATCACGCATCGCGACTAAAATTTTCATTAATGCTTCAACGAAAGCGATCGCACGGCCTTTCCACATATCGCCGTCAGAAGATTCTGATCCCGCATCCATTAAACTCACGACTAATTGCGATAACATGCTGGAAGAACCGCTGGAAAATGGATTTAACGTATTGGATAAACGGTTTTTTTGCGGACCAATAATATCGCGCGCGCCAGTCATGAAATTAATCAGCAATAAATCATCTTCGCGCCCCATGCTGCGCACCATGGAAAAAACTTTCGCAAATAAAGAATTATCACCTTTACCATCGACATAGATAAAACCACTGCCCTGAACTAAGGCATTATAAGCAATCGAAACCAGCGCTTCAGTTTTACCACTACCGGTGGAGCCGAAAATTAACATATGCGTGCGCATATCTTCATTGGCAAACCATAATTCCTCACCACTTCTTTCATCATTACCGAGAAAATAAATGCCACGTGCTTTACGCGCTTTACCGGTGCCAGGCTGCGGATCATTATGGTCAATGAGATTCGAACGCTGCGGCATCCGAAAAGGTAAAACTGGTTTAGTCCCACGCGCAATTAAAAAGCAAATTGCGCCACCGATTAAAACAATATCCGCCAACGCTGGAATCACGAATGCAGCAACTGCTGCCATACAAATACTAATGGCGACAGCCGTAGGCGTTTTGAAAAAATCCGCTAATTTTTGACCGAAACTGCGCGTGTCCCGCAATAAACGTTCGGGATTTTGTTCCTGTTTATAATCAAGACCGCGTAATACTTTAGCTGGCATTATTCGGTTACCTCATAAAGAATTTCACCGAGTGCGATTTCTAAACCATTGACGGCTTCATCGACCATCGGCATTTGCAAGGCATGGCCAATTTTTTGCTCAGCTTTCCAGTGTGCATAAGGGCCAGCCACTTCGGCAACCGCTGTTTGCCTGCCAACCGAATTCATCATATACCAACAAACACGATCAACCGGTTTCAACCAAAGGAATTCCGAGCAAGCAAACACACCATCGGTGCGCGCTAATTCTAATAATGAAGCCATCACGGTTAATACATAAGCATGTTTTTGAATCACGCGTTGTACAATTTTGCTGGAAATGTGTTTGTTTAATAACGCATCTGCGCCATCAAAATTAAATTTATCGGTTTCGCTCGATAAAGAAATTTGACTCAATAATTTTTCAGCACTAGCGCGATCATTATTTGCCGCTGCTGCAAAACAAGCGATTAATGCGCGGCGATGGATCGGTAAACGAAACGCATCTTGCCAAACATGGCCTAATTGCAGAATAAATAAATTTTGCGCTTTGCCGCGATTTAATTTTGCGGTTAATTTTTCGTTTTCATCGCGCTCTTCGATAATTAATTCATGATGTTTACAAAATTGCATCGGCGTCATCGACATTGCCCAAGGGCCTTCATTAATATCTTGTTTCACTAAATCCACTTTTAATATGGGAGCAATTTGTGGCCAACCGCGATATTCGAGTTGACGCAATTTTTTCATGTCATAAATCATTTGGAATTTTAGGCCGATATTGCCTTTATAAAGAAAATAAGCGAGCAAGGGCAAAACAATCAGGCCAAGATAGCGATAATATTTTCCCACATCCGTACTGATGGCCTGCATCGAATTAAAATCGGAAGCAATTAAATTGGCTTTATAGGCTTGTTGCCAAGTGATTAAAGTGTTGACGTCTGTCAAAGGCAAAGATAATAGCGAGGCAATAAAATTCCAGCTCTTTAAAATCGGCAATAAAATTGCGATTTCGTAATAACGAATAAAATAAACGCCTTTAGTGATATGTTGATGACCAAAATACCAAAGCAAGCCAATTCCGACGACAATCATGGCAATTAGCCATAAAAAATCGAGAGAATTATCGTTTCCGCTACCTTGGCCTTGCTGTTGTGCTGGCATGATTTATTTACCTACTCAATCTACAGTTTGTTCGACGAGAACTAAATTACCTTCTACTACGCTATAGTGTTTGTTGTCATGAATAAAAAATTCGATGTGTTCGGGTTTTAAACTATTTTCTTTTAAACGCACCAAATAATTACCCCATTTATCCTGCATTTTTTGCCCATTAATTTCTTCAATAATGTGTTCCGGTTTGATTTTCGCAATCACATAAGCTTCACGCACATTATCGGTTTTAGCACGCAATGCCTGTTTTATCGCCGTTTCTTCCAAATAAATCGGGCGCGTGATGCAATATTCGGTTAATGCTTTAATACAATGCATCCAACGTTGCAGGTCGCGGTATTCGGTTTGGTAGAGGGAGATGTAAATGGTTTTTAAATGTTTGTTTTCTTGTTGCAACTTTAAAGAACCAGTATTTTCTCCCGCTTCCGGTAAAATTTCATTTTCGATTTGATCTCGAAATTCGCGTAATCGCTTACCGATAGCACGAAATAGGGTGCGTGATTCCCAATCGCCTTCGATGAGTGCTTTATCGAAGCTGGCTAAAATGCGCTGTTTTAATGTATATAATTCGTCTTGCGTCATAGTTTAATGAAAAATTGCATCTAGAGGTCTCATTTTTGATTATTTGGGTTTTTGAGTTGGTGAAATTTCATTGTTATCATCACCAGCCAATTCTGAGGCACTATGCTTTAATATATTAATTTCGTTTTTCACTTGTTCCTTATTTTCCAAACCTTGAATTTTTTCTAGATTACTCTCAAGTGTATTGAGGAGACCGGTTATAACACGGGCATTTTTTTTAAAACTAGCTATTCTTGAATCTTTTTTTGTAACAAAAAAATTATCTAATTGTATATTTGGAAAATTTTGAAGTTTTAACTGTGTTTCTAGAGTATATTTTAATTCTTCTCTAGCTAAATCAAGCGCACGATTGAAAATCTCTAATGCTTCTTGGGATGCTTTGCTCATACCATTCTCCTTTATATTTTTAATTATTATCACTAACTTCTTGATTTTAACTGAATTATTTTATATCAGCACTAAGTTTTTGATAGGAGCATTATACGTAGGGCAACTTAAGGAAAGATTAATTCTGTGTGGCTTTTTTGCTTCGCGATACGGCATTATTGAGTAATTTAAAATAAACGTAGGGGCAGGCCCCTGTGCCTGCCCTAGTCTCGGCGCTGCCGATGCGAAGGGCAACCACGGGGGCTTGCCCCTACGAAAATCCGATTTTTTCACACACGACACACAGAAGGAGCTGTGGTTAATAATAAATCTAGGGGGGGGGTAGCAAAGCGTAATCCACCGTTTTTGCCGAGTCCGTTAAAAATGGTGGATTACGCTTCGCTAATCCCCCCTACATCAACCCTGGATTACGTGCATTTAATCAAAACCGGACTGTTTTCAAGCTTTGTCATCCTAACAAGAGGATTAGGATCAAGCCGATCAAGGGCAGATGAATAGCAGATATCCACCCATTTAATTGATGAAACCCAACTGCCGCCAGGCTTCATACGCGACGACTGCAACGGAATTAGACAGATTAAGGCTCCGATTATGCTCTCCCACCACCATCGGAATTTTTAATAAATGATCAGGGCCCAACTCATGCCGAATCCCCTCCGGCAACCCCCGAGTCTCTGGCCCGAATAGAAAAAAATCATCTTTTTCATAATTAATCTGATGATAAAATTTCGTCGCCTTACTCGAAAAACCCCATAAACGACGCGGCCTGCAACGCTCTAGAAAATCCGCATAATTTTGATAAATCTGAATATCCGCCCACTCTTTATAATCCAACCCCGCCCGCCGCATCTGCTTATCATCAATCACAAAACCCAACGGCTCAATCAAATGCAGGCGACAGCCGGCATTGACGCAGAGGCGGATAATATTGCCGGTGTTTGGTGGAATCTCCGGCTCATAAAGGACGATATTAAACATTTAGACTTCTTTCAAAACCAAGTATTTTGTCCGCTGGCAAGGCGTGTTGCGAAGCGAGGAGCGGAGTTTACTTGAGTAAATGAGCACCGAGCAAGCAACACAACGCGGCCAGCGGGCAAAAGACGCCGGTTTTGAAAGAAGTCTTTTAGCCAGCGGGTTTCGGCTTGGGTGGAACGATGGTCGTCTCATCCTGAGTCACCTGTTGAGTGATGGGCACGACTGGGCTTGGGGTACCAGAAGGCAGACTGCTGTAGTATTCGCGCGGGTTTTTCACCGCTTCGATTTCCGCTTTGCGACGTTGCATGTAAGCGCTGCGCACGAAAATATAAGGATCAAACGCTTCATCAATCACCTTGTCAGTCGGCAACAAATCAGCCCGCTTACTAACAATATTTAATGCCGGTAGTCCATAAGCCACCCAATCATTATTCACATAAGTTGGCACTGACATCGCAATTTGCGGCGGAATCGCAAACGTATCACGCGAAGTTGCCGGGCCTAATACCGGAATAATTAAATAAGGCGATTGCTCGACACCCCATTTTGCCAGCGTTAAACCAAAGTCTTGACTGTGGTGCGGAATATTCATTTTAGTGGCAACATCAAATAAGCCACCGATACCAATGGTTGTATTAATTAAAAAGCGCCAGCTATCAGAAGCAGCCCAAAGCGTATTTGCTTGCAATACGTCGTTACCAACGGTTGGGACTTCATTTAAATTGGTAAAGAAATTACGCACACCGGTTTTCGCAAAACTGGGCAAAATAAAATTATAAGTTTTTGCAACGGGTTTTAAAATAAAACGATCTAATTGCGAATTGACCGCATACATTTTTCGATTGTAATTTTCATAAGGATCATCCGGGTTATTCGCATTAAAGCAACCGGAAAGCGAAGCGGCCAATAGCGCCATAAGTGAAATTTTTGCGGTGAATTTCTTGCGCTGATTCTGCTGCATATTGATTAGTTCCCTAATGATAAAGGCATGATTCTAGCGAAAACATTTACGCAATGCTATCAAGGTATTGCCGGTTGTGTTATGTGAGTTCGAGAATTTTTTTCAGGCGGGTGAAATTTTTAGATCACCCCTCATCCGCCCCGTTGGGGCACCTTCTCCCGCAAGGGGAGAAGGGTCT